>NZ_JBDQQP010000007.1:0-443818 GCF_039888735.1 Streptomyces sp. CAU 1734 | reverse complement strand
GGGGTTAAGGCTCCCAGTAGACGACTGGGTTGATAGGCCGGATCTGGAAGGCGGGTAACCGCTGGAGGTGACCGGTACTAATAGGCCGAGGGCTTGTCCTCAGTTGCTCGCGTCCACTGTGTTAGTTCTGAGGCAACGACCGTTGCCGGTTTGAGCAGAACATTCAATTACAAAGTGTGCTTGTTCGCTCGAAACCGATAGGGTTTCGGTGGTCATAGCGTAAGGGAAACGCCCGGTTACATTCCGAACCCGGAAGCTAAGCCTTTCAGCGCCGATGGTACTGCAGGGGGGACCCTGTGGGAGAGTAGGACACCGCCGAACAATCTTTCAGGACCCTGGGTCCAGCGTTCAACGCTGGACCCAGGGTCTTTTTTTGTTTTTTGTCGAAGCGCGTCGGCCTGCCGACTGCGCGAGAATGGCCGCAGTACCTTGCAGACAGGAGTCACCCCCATGTCCACCAACTCTCCCGACGACCGCCCCGAGCGCGAGCAGCGCCGTAGGGATGGTGGCGACCGGGGCGGCTTCCGTGGTGGCCGTGACGACCGTGACCGTGGCCCGCGCCGGGACAACGACCGTGACCGTGGTGGCTACCGCGGCAACGACCGTCGTGACGATCGTGGCGGCCGGCCTGCGGGCAACAGCGGTGGCGGTGGCTACGGCCGGCGTGACGAAGGCGACCGCGGCCCGCGCCGCGATGACCGTCCCAGTGGCTCCTCCGGTGGTTTCCGTCGTGACGATCGCGGAGACCGTCCCGCTTTCCGCCGTGACGACCGGCCTTCCGGTGGTGGCTATGGTGGCCCGCGCCGTGACGATCGTCCCGGTGGTTCCTCCGGTGGTTTCCGCCGTGACGACCGGGGTGACCGTCCGGCGCCGCGTCGTGATGACGACCGTGGTGGCTACCGAGGCAACGACCGCGGTGACCGTCCCGCGCCGCGTCGTGATGACGACCGTGGTGGCTACCGAGGCAACGACCGCGGTGACCGTCCCGCGCCGCGTCGTGATGACGACCGTGGCGGGTACCGCGGCAACGACCGCGGTGACCGTCCCGCGCCGCGTCGTGATGACGACCGTGGCGGGTACCGCGGCAACGACCGTCGCGACGACCGTGGCGGGCGTCCCTCCGGTGGTGGCTATGGCGGTCCGCGTCGTGACGATCGTCCCGGTGGCTCTTCCGGTGGTTTCCGTCGTGACGATCGCGGAGACCGTCCGGCGCCCCGCCGTGACGATGACCGTGGTGGCTACCGCGGTAACGACCGTCGCGACGACCGTCCGCCCTTCCGCCGTGACGACCGGCCTTCCGGTGGTGGCTATGGAGGTCCGCGCCGTGATGACCGTCCCGGTGGCTCTTCCGGTGGTTTCCGTCGTGACGATCGCGGAGACCGTCCGGCGCCCCGCCGTGATGACGACCGTGGTGGCTACCGCGGTAACGACCGTCGCGACGACCGTGGTGACCGTCCGGCGTTCCGGCGTGACGACGACCGCGGTGGGTACCGCGGCAATGACCGCCGTGACGACCGTGGCGGGCGTCCCTCCGGTGGTGGCTATGGCGGTCCGCGTCGTGACGACCGTCCCGGTGGCTCTTCCGGCGGCTTCCGCCGTGATGACCGCAGTGACCGTCCCGCGCCGCGTCGTGACGATGACCGTGGTGGGTACCGAGGCAACGACCGCCGTGACGACCGTCCGCCCTTCCGCCGTGACGACCGGCCGAGCGGTCCCCGTCGTGACGACCGCCGTGATGACCGTCCGGGTGGTTCCTCCGGTGGTTTCCGCCGTGACGACCGTCGCGATGACCGCGGTGACCGTCCGGCGTTCCGGCGTGACGACGACCGCGGTGGGTACCGCGGCAATGACCGCCGTGACGACCGTGGCGGGCGCCCCTCCGGTGGTGGCTACGGCGGACCGCGCCGTGACGACCGGCAGGGTGGCTTCCGCCGCGACGACCGGGACCGGGACCGTCCGGACCGTGAGCCGATCAAGCGGCTGCCGATCCCGGAGGACGTCACCGGTGACGAGATCGACGGCGATGTGCGCCAGGAGCTGATGAGCCTTCCCAAGGGGCTCGCCGAAGAGGTCGCGAAGAACCTCGTCATGGTCGCCAGGCTGATCGACGAGGACCCGGAGGATGCGTTCAACTACTCCAGGATCGCGCTGCGGCTCGCCTCCAGGGTCGCCGCCGTCCGTGAGGCCGCCGGATTCGCCGCGTACGCGACCCAGCGGTACAGCGAGGCGCTGGCCGAGTTCCGTGCCGCCCGCCGGATGAGCGGCGGGGTGGAGCTCTGGCCCGTCATGGCGGACTGCGAGCGCGGGCTCGGACGGCCCGAGCGGGCGCTCGCCATGGCCGGCGAGGCCGAGGTGCAGAAGCTGGACAAGGCCGGCCAGGTCGAGATGCGGCTGGTCGCGGCCGGTGCGCGCCGGGATCTTCAGCAGCTCGACGCCGCGATCGTGACCCTCCAGGGCCCGGAGCTGGCCTCCAACTCCGTACAGCCCTGGACGGCGCGGCTGCGGTACGCGTACGCCGACGCTCTGCTCGCCGCCGAGCGTGAGGACGAGGCACGCGAGTGGTTCGCCAAGGCGCTGGAGGCCGACAAGGACGGCGCGACCGACGCCTCCGACCGGCTGGCCGAGCTGGACGGGGTCGAGTTCGTGGACGTCATGAGCGACGACGACGAGCACACCCCCGACACGGCCCGGCAGGACGCGGTCGTCGAGACGGACACCGAGACCGGGACCGACACCGACACCGATGACGATGTCGCGGACGAGGACGCGGTCGCCGAGGTCGAGGCGGACGTCGACACGGATGCCGATGTCGACACCGACGCCGACACCGAGGGTGACGAGAAGGCGTAGGCAGTGATCGAGCGGTGAACATCAGGGCGGCTCCCGAAAGCGGGAGCCGCCCTGATGTGTTTCAGGGCTCGGTCAGGACAGGGCCGGCGTGAGAGCGCGCAGCACCAGACCGGTGGCCGGCTTCGGGCCGAAGGACGTCGACTTGCGCGGCATCGTGACGCCCTCGCGCGCCAGCTCGCGCACCACTTCCTCGCGGACCGGATGCATCAGCACGGCCGTGCCGCCGCGGCGTTCCGCCTGGATGACGGCGGCCTCGGTGTCATGGATGTAGGCGATGTGGTCGGGGTCGTCCGGGATCCGCCACAGGCCGTCCAGGAGGGCGGCATGGAGCACGGTCGCGTCCAGGGTCCGCCAGCTCTCCGGGCGGTCGTGGCGGACCGCGCGGGCGAGCAGCTCCGGATCCGGGCGGTCGATGAGATGGAAGGCGCCGTCGCCCGCGAGGAGAAAGGCGTTGCCCCCGCCGGCGGCCTCCGCGAGCGCGTCCATGGCCCGGGGGAGCGGCAGGCCGAGCCGGCGGACGCGGAAGGAGTCGCCCAGCGCGGTGAGCGCGTCGGGGACCGGGAGCCGGTGCAGCAGCCGGTGGATCGCGCGGACCCGCAGCGGGTAGCGGGCGGTGTCGATCAGCAGCACGAGGCCGTAGTTCCACGGGCCCTCGGTGCTGCTGTGCTCGGTGCGCAGCCGCAGATAGGTGGCCCATCGGTGGTGGCCGTCGGCGATCAGTGCCTGGCGGGCGGCGAGATCGGTGTTGACCGCGGCGATCTCGGCCGGATCGGTGACTGCCCACAGCCGGTGGCTGAAGCCGTCCTCCGTGGTGGTGGCCAGCAGCGGGGGCCGCTGTGCGGTGCGTTCCACAAGGGCGGCGGTGCCGGTCAGATCGCCCCGGCCGCGGTAGGTGAGCAGCAGGGGTTCCAGATTGGCCCCGGTGGCGCGCATCAGCGCCGCACGGTCGGCGACGATGTCCGGCATCACGTCCTCATGGGGGAGGACCACACCGTCGGAGGGTTCGGAGAGGGCGAGCGCGCCGATGATCCCGCGCTGGAGGAGATCGCCGCCGCGCTGCTCGTACACATAGAGCGCGGGTTCCGGATCGGGTGCCAGTACCCCCTCCGCCAGCCAGCGGGTGAGGGTGTCGGCGGCCTGCCGGTGGCGCTCCTCGGGGCCGGCGGCCTGGGGCAGGATCAGCCGGACGATGTTGTACGGGTCGGCCGACTCCAGATGGTGCAGTCCGTCGGGCCGGACGACGACGTCGTACGGCGGTGAGGTCACGGCGGCGAGGGAGCCCACCCGCTCGGGGACGTAGCGCAGTCCGCGGAAGGGGATCAGGCGCAGACCGTCATGGGCCGCGGGACCGTCGCTGTTCATCCGTGCATCGTATGCGGGGCGGGCGATGAGCGATGATCGGGGGAGTGGAGAGCCGATGGAGGGGCGAGTACCTATGAGCCAGCCGAGCAGGACCCGGCCGGAGGGCAGCGCGCAGGCGCTGATGACCGCGTACGACACCGCGCTGCTGGACCTGGACGGGGTGGTCTACGCGGGCGGTGAGGCGATCGGGTACGCGGTGGGATCGCTGCTGGCAGCCCGGTCCGCCGGGATGCGGCTGGCGTATGTGACCAACAACGCGCTCCGGCCGCCGGACGCGGTGGCCGAGCACATCAGCGAGCTGGGGGTGGCGACCGAGGCCGCCGATGTCATCAACTCCGCGCAGGCGGTGGCCCGGCTGATCTCGGAGCAGCTGCCCGCCGGATCGCGGGTGCTGGTCATCGGCGGTGAGGGGCTGCGGGTCGCGCTGCGCGAGCGCGGTCTGGAGCCGGTGGAGTCGGCGGAGGACGACCCGGCCGCCGTGGTGCAGGGGTACGGCGGGCCCGAGCTGCCCTGGGGGCGGTTCGCGGAGGCCTGCTACGCCATCGCCCGCGGGGTGCCGTGGTTCGCGTCCAACACCGATCTGACGATCCCCGGCGCCCGCGGCATCGCGCCCGGCAACGGCGCGGCGGTCGAGGTGGTGCGGATCGCCACGGGGGCGGAGCCGCAGGTGGCGGGGAAGCCGCTGCCGCCGATGCACCGGGAGACGATTCTGCGGACCGGGGCCGTGCGTCCGCTGGTGGTCGGGGACCGGCTGGACACGGACATCGAGGGCGCCTTCAACGGCGGGGTCGATTCGCTGCTGGTGCTGACCGGGGTGACGGACGCGGCGCTGCTGCTCGCCGCGCCGCCCGAGCACCGCCCGACCTATGTGGACGCCGATCTGCGCGGCATGCTGACCGGGCAGCCGGAGGTCACCGAGGCGTCGGGCGGCTTCCGCTGCGGTGGGTGGACCGCGTCCGCGCGGGGCGGGGAGCTGACGCTGGACGGGGCGGGGGACGGCTCTCCGCTGGACGGACTGCGGGCGCTGTGCGCGGCCGCCTGGACGCATGCCGGGGACGGCGTCTGCGGTCTGGACGCGGGGAAGGCGCTCTCCCGGCTGGGGCTGTAGGCGCGGCAGCATGGTCCCGGCCCCTCCGGCTCGCCCGGCTCGCGAGGGGTCGGGGAAGGGCAGGCTAACCTGACCCCTTGATGGCCGGCACTCCCGGGCACGTACCCCGGCGGCCACCGGAATCCGGAACGACGCCTTCAGGAGTACCGTCACCATGCAGCGCCTCACCGCGGAATCGGTCACCCTCGGCTACGACCGGCACGTCATCGCCGAGGACCTGTCGGTGGAGATACCCGACAACTCCTTCACGGTGATCGTCGGGCCCAACGCCTGCGGGAAGTCCACGCTGCTCCGTGCCCTGTCCCGGATGCTGAAGCCGAGCAGCGGCCGGATCCTGTTGGACGGGCAGGTGATCCACTCCATGCCCGCGAAGAAGGTCGCCAGGACCCTCGGGCTGCTGCCGCAGACCTCCATCGCGCCGGACGGCATCACCGTCGCCGATCTGGTCTCCCGGGGCCGCTACCCCCATCAGGGGCTGCTGCGGCAGTGGTCGCCGGAGGACGAGCGCATCGTCCGGGAGTCGATGGAGGCCACCGGTGTCGGTGAGCTCGCCGACCGCTTTGTCGACGAGCTCTCCGGCGGCCAGCGCCAGCGGGTCTGGATCGCGATGGCGCTCGCCCAGCAGACCCCGCTGCTGCTGCTCGACGAGCCCACCACCTTCCTGGACATCCAGCACCAGCTGGAGGTGCTCGACCTCTGCGCGGAGCTCCACGAGACCCAGGGGCGGACCCTCGTCGCCGTACTGCACGATCTGAACCAGGCAGCCCGATACGCCACCCACCTCATCGCCCTCCACGACGGCAGGGTCGTCGCCGAGGGACCGCCGTCGGCGGTGGTCACGGCCGAACTGGTCGAGCGGGTCTTCGGGGTGCGCAGCCAGGTCATCGAGGACCCGGAGTCCGGTACGCCGCTGGTGGTGCCGGTCGCGCGCAAGCGGGTCCCCGTCACCCGGGCGGGCTGAACCGGCTCCGGGCCCGGGGGGCGTTCACCCGAGCAGTGTCCGCAGCCGGAGGAGATCGCGGAACCCGGCCTCCAGCTTCACCCGGCCCGACGCCCACGCCTTCGCGAAGTTGAGTTCGCCGTTCACCATCGCCACCAGATCGTCGCCCGTCATCGCCAGCCGGATCCGGGCCTTCTCGCGCGGCGGTCCATTCAGGGTCTCGTTCACCTCGATCCGGCCGTCCCGGAGGCGGCCGGCGAAAGTGATGCCCAGATCCGTGATGCGGCAGCTCAGGGATCTGTCGAAGGCCATGGCACCGCGCACGTCGCCGTCCGCGCGGGTGA
The DNA here is from genome assembly GCF_039888735.1 of Streptomyces sp. CAU 1734. NCBI lineage: Bacteria > Bacillati > Actinomycetota > Actinomycetes > Kitasatosporales > Streptomycetaceae > Streptomyces > Streptomyces sp. CAU 1734. Next base: position 437,214 of record NZ_JBDQQP010000007.1, on the reverse strand, counting down.
GATTGTCGCTGAGTTTCGTGAGCGCGTCGCGGCACTCTTCTGTTGTCGCCATCGTGATCGACGTTACCGCAGGGCTTCGCGGTAGCGTCGGGGCATGGACCACTCGACGCCGGGCCCGCACCACCCCGGGCCGGAGCAGCCGGAGCCGGCGGACGCGGCTCCCCCGGACCCCGCGGCCGGGGATCCCGCCGCGCCCGCTCCCCTCGGCGTGGAGCGGGCCCCCACCGGCGACCCCGGGGTGGATCTGCTGCTGGAGCGGCTGGCCGACGCCGACCACCTCCCGGCGGACGGACACCTCGCGGTGTACGAGGATGTGCACGGGGGGCTGCGTTCCGCGCTGGCCGCCCTCGACACCCGTCCGGGACCCGCGCCCGCACCACCGGCCGTGCCCCGGACGCCGCCACCCTCACCCCCGTACGACCACAGGAGCTGAACCGCACGTGGCAGGAGCCGCCCGCCGCCGTCTCGACGCCGAACTGGTACGCCGCAGTCTCGCGCGTTCGCGTGAGCATGCCGCCCAGCTGATCGCCGCGGGCCGGGTCACCGTCGGCGGCAGCGCCGCGACGAAATCCGCCACCCAGGTCGAGACCAGCGCCGCCATCGTGGTGGTCGCGGACGACGGCGACCCCGACTATGTCTCCCGGGGCGGCCACAAGCTCGCCGGGGCGCTCGCCGTCTTCGTACCCCTCGGGCTGCGGGTCGAGGGCCGGCGGGCGCTCGACGCGGGAGCCTCCACCGGGGGCTTCACCGATGTGCTGCTGCGCTCCGGCGCCGCTCAAGTGGTCGCCGTCGATGTCGGTTACGGACAGCTGGCCTGGTCGCTCCAGAGCGATGAGCGGGTCGTGGTCAAGGACCGCACCAATGTCCGTGAGCTCACCCTGGAGGCGATCGACGGCGCCCCCGCCGACCTGGTCGTGGGCGATCTCTCCTTCATTCCGCTGGGGCTCGTCCTGCCCGCGCTGGTGCGGTGCTCGGCCCCGGACGCCGATCTGGTGCTGATGGTGAAGCCGCAGTTCGAGGTGGGCAGGGAGCGTCTGGGCAGCGGCGGAGTCGTCCGCAGCCCCGAGCTCCGCGCGGAAGCCGTACTGGCCGTGGCCGGACGGGCCGCGGAACTGGGTCTGGGTGTACTGGGCGTCACCGCCAGCCCGCTGCCCGGACCCTCGGGGAATGTCGAGTACTTTCTGTGGCTCCGGGCCGGGGCGCCCGGGGTCGATCCGGCGGATGTCGAGCGCGCAGTGGCGGAGGGACCTCGTTGACCACACCCGGCTCATGGGCCACATCGGAAGTGACAGCGGCGGACGGAGCGGCAGGGGGAACGCGAGTGGGGGAGAGAACGGCGGCGGAACCCGCCGGGACCGGGGACGCGCGGACGGTCTTTCTGCTCGCGCACACCGGCCGGCCCGCCGCGATCCGCAGCGCCGAGCTGGTGGTCCAGGGACTGCTCCGCCATGGTCTGCATGTCCGGGTGCTGGAGGCGGAGGCCGCGGATCTGCCGCTGCCGCCGTCGGTCGAGACGGTGCCCGAGGCGACCGCCGGCTGCCTGGACGACTGCGAGCTCCTGATCGTGCTCGGCGGTGACGGGACACTGCTGCGCGGCGCCGAGTTCGCCCGTGCCTCCGGGGTGCCGATGCTCGGGGTCAACCTGGGCCGGGTCGGCTTTCTCGCCGAGGCCGAGCGGGACGATCTCGACAAGGTGGTCGACCGGGTCGTGACCCGGGAGTACGAGGTCGAGGAGCGGATGACCATCGATGTCGTCGTGCACAGCAACGGCGACGTCATCCACCGCGACTGGGCGCTCAACGAGGCCGCCGTCCAGAAGGTGTCCCCGGAGCGGATGCTGGAGGCCGTACTGGAGATCGACGGCCGCCCGGTGACCGCCTTCGGCTGCGACGGCATCGTCTGCGCCACGCCGACCGGATCGACCGCCTACGCCTTCTCGGCCGGCGGCCCGGTGGTCTGGCCCGAGGTGGAGGCGCTGCTGATGGTGCCGATCAGCGCCCACGCCCTCTTCGCCAAGCCGCTGGTCACCTCGCCGACCTCGGTTCTCGCGGTGGAGGTGCAGCCGCACACCCCGCACGGCGTGCTCTGGTGCGACGGCCGGCGCACCGTCGAACTGCCGCCGGGCGCCAGGGTCGAGGTGCGGCGGGGCGCCGTGCCCGTACGGCTGGCGCGACTGCACCACGCCTCCTTCACGGACCGGCTGGTGGCGAAGTTCGCGCTGCCCATCTCGGGGTGGCGGGGCGCGCCGCGCTGACGGGCTCCCCGGCGGGGGCGGTCGCCGGTTCGGGTGACCCGCCGGGCGGGCCCGCCGCCCCGCCCGGGCCCGCCCGGCGGGGTCCGCGTCGCGCCGCGCGGGCGAAACCTCGTAAGGTCGTGTCCGTGTTGGAGGAGATGAGGATACGGTCGCTCGGGGTCATCGACGATGCTGTCGTCGAGCTGTCCCCCGGATTCACCGCGGTGACCGGCGAGACGGGCGCCGGCAAGACCATGGTCGTGACCAGCCTGGGGCTGCTGCTCGGCGGCCGTGCGGATGCGGCGCTGGTCCGGATCGGCGCCAAGTCGGCGGTGGTGGAGGGCAGGATCGGCGTGCGCGCCGGCGGCCCGGCCGCCGTCCGGGCCGAGGAGGCCGGGGCCGAACTCGACGACGGCACCCTGCTGATCAGCAGGACCGTCTCGGCGGAGGGCCGTTCCCGGGCCCACATCGGCGGTCGCTCCGTACCCGTGGGGGTGCTCGCCGAGCTCGCCGATGAGCTGGTCGCCGTGCACGGCCAGACCGATCAGCAGGGACTGCTCCGCCCGGCCCGGCAGCGGGAGGCGCTGGACCGGTACGCGGGCGAGGCGGCCGGCGGCCCGCTCGCCGAGTACGCCGCCGCCCACCGCGGACTGCGGGCGGTCACCGCGGAGCTCGCCGAACTCACCACCCGGGCCCGGGAACGCGCCCAGGAGGCGGATCTGCTCCGTTTCGGCCTGGAGGAGATCGCCGGGGTCGAGCCGCGCGCGGGTGAGGACGTGGAACTGGCGGCCGAGGCGGAGCGGCTCGGCCACGCCGAGGCCCTGGCCTCCGCCGCCGCCATCGCCCACACCGGCCTCACCGGGAATCCGGAGGATCCGGAGAGCGCCGACGCCACCACGCTCGTCGCGGGCGCGGGGCGGGCGCTGGAGGCGGTCCGCTCCCACGATCCGGCGCTCGCCGCGCTCGCCGAGCGGATGGGGGAGATCTCCATCCTGCTCGCCGATGTGGCCGGTGAACTCGCCGGATACGCGGACAATCTGGACGCCGACCCCCGGCGGCTGGCGGCGGTCGAGGAACGCCGGGCGGCTCTGACCGGGCTGACCCGGAAGTACGGCCCGGACATCGACGCCGTTCTCGTCTGGTCGGAGCGGAGCGCGGCACGTCTCGGTGAGCTGGACGGCGACGACGACCGGATCGGCGAGCTCACGGCCGAGCGGGATGTGCTCCGCGGCGAACTCTCCGTACTCGCGCAGCGGCTGACGGATGTGCGCACCGAGGCGGCGGACCGGTTCGCCGCGGCCGTCACCCGGGAGCTCGCCTCGCTCGCCATGCCGCATGCCCGGGTGTCCTTCGCGATCCGGCAGACCGAGGACCCGGAAGGGGTGGAGGTCGGCGGCCGGAGGGTGGCGTACGGGCCGTACGGCGCGGACGAGGTCGAGCTGCTGCTCGCCCCGCATCCCGGTGCGCCGCCCCGGCCGATCGCCAAGGGGGCGTCCGGGGGTGAGCTGTCCCGGGTGATGCTCGCCGTGGAGGTGGTCTTCGCCGGGACCGACCCGGTGCCCACCTATCTCTTCGACGAGGTCGACGCGGGTGTGGGCGGACGGGCGGCGGTCGAGATCGGCCGCCGGCTGGCCAAGCTGGCGAAGACCGCGCAGGTCGTCGTCGTGACCCATCTGCCGCAGGTCGCCGCTTTCGCCGACCGCCAGCTCCTGGTGGAGAAGACCAGCGACGGCTCGGTCACCCGGAGCGGGGTCACGGTCCTGGAGGGCGAGGACCGGGTGCGCGAGCTCTCCCGGATGCTCGCCGGCCAGGAGGATTCGCAGACCGCGCGGGCCCACGCCGAGGAACTGCTGGCCAGCGCGCGGGAGGCGGCGGGCTGAGGGGCGGGGGCGGTCCTCGCGCTCGCGGCGTCGGTCGCGGGCCGCCGGTGCGGGTCCGCGCCTCGGACCTGACGGGCGGCTGCCGTGCGGGGGTGACCTCCGGCCCGCTCGGCCGGGGTTTCCGCCGTCGCGGGTGTGCGTGCGCGGGTTGTACGGGCGCCGGGGCTCGCGCCGTGGCGGTGCGGGCCGCGGGGGTGGTCGCCGTCCGCTTCGGCCGGGGTGGTCTGCCCCCGCCGCGCCGTCCGCTGCGGTGGCCGTCATTCCGGTTCGCCCCGGATCCGGTGGGCGAAGCCGGGCCCGGCCCAGTGCTGGTTTTCGGCCGGCCGGTGCCGGGAGCGGTGGACCCGGGCGCACGGCCCGGCACCGGGCCGATCGCCCCGTCGGATCACCCATGTGAGTGATAGCGGGGGCGGGATGCCCCGGTCCGCCCACCGCGACGGTGCCGGAACGCGCGTACGGGCTGGCATTCTTGGCGGGTGACACAGCTGCGTACGGTCCAGGTGCTGGGCGGCGGCAGTGCGGGCAGCAGCGCGCACGTCCGATCACTGGCCGCGGGGCTGGTGGCACGGGGGGTGCGGGTGACCGTGTGCGCCCCCGCCGAGCTTGAGCACATCTTCGACGTCCCCGGCGCCGGGGCCCGTTTCACCCCTGTGCCGCGCAGAAGCGATCCGGCCGCGGTCGGCGCCCTGCGCGCGGCCTGCGCCGGGGCCGATCTCGTCCACGCCCACGGGCTCCACGCGGCGGTGCGCGCCACGATGGCCCTCGGCGGACTGCGGATACCGCTCGTCGTCACCTGGCACACCCGTACACCGGACGACGGCGCCCGGGGGACCGTGCTGCGGCTGCTGGAGCGGCGCGCCGCCCGGGCCGCCGCGGTGGTCCTCGGGACCTGTTCGGAGCTGGTCGACCTGGCCCGTACGCACGGCGCCCGCGATGCCCGGCTCGCGCCGCACGCGGTGCCGCTGCCCCAGAGCGGCGAGTCCGTCCGCGCCGCACAGGACAGGACACGGGCGGAATTCGGCACCGGCGGACGCCCGCTGGTGCTCGCCGCCGGAAGTCTCGTACCGGGCCGGGGATACGGAACCCTCCTCGACGCGGCGGCGCTCTGGCGGGAGCTGGAGCCCGAACCGCTGGTCGTCATCGCGGGCGAGGGGCGGGAGCGGGCCGCGCTGGAGCGGCGGATCGGGGCGGAGGGGCTGCCGGTGCGGCTGGCCGGCCGCCGCGACGACATCCCGGCCCTGCTCGCGGCGGCTGACATCGCTGTCCTGCCCAGCCGCTGGGAGGCCAGGTCGCTGCTCGCCCAGGAGGCGCTGCGGCGCGGGGTGCCGCTGGTGGCGACCGCCGTCGGCGGAGTGCCGGAGCTCGTCGGCCGGGCGGCGGAGCTCGTTCCGTACGGGGATGTCGGGGCGCTCGCCGTGACGGTGGCGGATCTGCTGGGCGACGGGGCGCGCCGGGCGGAGCTGGCGCGGGAGGGGCGGGCGCAGGCGTCCCGCTGGCAGACCGAGGACGAGACCGTGGCGCAGGTGCTGAGCGTCTACGACGAACTGGTGACGGTGCGCGGGGGCATGGGGCGGATCTGATGCCGCCGCCCCCGCCGTTCAGTTCACATGGCGCCGGGCGCGCAGGGCCAGACTGAGCGTCAGGACCGTCTGGGGGTCGTCCAGATCCGTGCCCAGCAGATCGGTGATGCGGGCCAGCCGGTTGTAGAGGGTCTGGCGGTTCAGATGGAGTTCGCGGGCGGTCTCCGCCTTGCGGCCCGCGTGTGCCAGATAGGTCTCCAGGGTGGGGAGCAGCGGCGGCCGGGAGACGGCGTCGTGTTCCCGCAGCGGCCCCAGCGCGCGATCGACGAAGGCGGCGAGATCCGGGTGGTCGCGCAGGCGCCACAGCAGCAGATCCGTGTCGAGGCGGCGGGCGTCGTACCAGGGGCGGTCGCTCAGCCCCCGGGCCGCCGCCGCGGTCTCGGCCGCATGCCGCAGTCCCGCCGGGACGGCGTCCCAGCCGCCCGCCATGCCGACCACGACGACCGGCGGATGTCCGCCCGCGCGGTCCCCGGCGGCAGCGCGTTCGACCCCGGCGCGCAGGGCCGCGGCGACCCGGTCCGCGACGGCGGTGCGGTCGGCCGCGGTGCGCAGGCCGATGAGCATCGGGACCCGGCCCTCCACCGGGCGGACCCCGAGCAGGACCGGCACCCCGACCGCGGTGAGCTCCTCCGACACGGCACCGGCCAGCGGGGGCAGGCCGCCCGCGCCGGGGGAGAGTCCCATCACGACGGGGAGCAGCGGGCCGTCCCCGGGGCGGAAGCCCAGCACTCTCGCCTGGGCGGGGGCGTCGTGTGCGGTGATCCGCCCGTCGGCGAGATCGGTCAGGAAGTCGCCCCGGCCGCGCGCGGCCAGCTCCTCCTCCTGGCGGGCCTGCATGAGGACGACCGCCAGCAGTCCGGCCGCGCGTTCCGCCGCCATCCCGTGCACGGCCGGCAGCGGGTCGCCGCCGCCCGGTGCCAGCACCAGACGGGCCCGTACCGAGGCCGCGCCCCGCCCACCGCCGGGGACGTCCACGAGATGGGTTCCGGCGGGCGGGGACTCCCGTACCGCGCGTCCGCCGCGCACCGCCTCCCACACCTGGAGCGGATCGGCCCCGGCCCGGTCCGTGCCGGGGCCGGCCGCGTACAGCAGCCGGCCGTCGGGGGTCTCCAGGAAGACCGGACTTCCGGTGAATTCGGCGAGTACCCGCAGCACCTGCGGCACTCCGCCGCCGCCGAGCAGTGCCTCGGTGCACCGGCGGTGCACCTCCTCGGCCCGTCGCAGCAGTGCGTAGTGGCCGTTGACGATCTCGGTGTGGATCTCCTCGGTCACGGTCACGAAGGGGACCTCGCGGTGGAGCTGGACCAGCGGCAGCCCGGTGGCCCGCGCCGTCTCCACGATCGCGGCGGGCAGCCGGTCGAAGCGGGAACCGAGCTCCACCACGAGCGCGGCGATTCCCCGGTCCGCGAGCCGGCGCACGAAGGCCCGCTGTTCCGCCGGCCGGGTGCCGAGGCCCAGACCGGTGGTGAGCAGGAGCTCGCCGCCCTTCAGCAGGGAGGCGATGTTGGGGACCTCGCCCGCGTGCACCCAGCGGACGGTGCGCTGAAGCCGCTCGGCCCCGGCGACGACCTCGGGCAGACCCGAGCGGAGGCCGGGCAGTTCGAGCGCGCGGCGCACGGTGATGCCGCCCTGGGGGGCGGCCGGCGCGGCGGGCCGGGTCCGCTCGCCGGCGGGGCCTGGGGTCTCCACGGAAGGGGTGCCTCGTGCTTCCTGGGTGCCGCACGGGTGGTGCGGAAGGGGCCGGTGTCCGGCCTCGGACGCTACCCGGGACGGCGTACGCACACCTCATCAGCCCCCGGCCGTGCCCGATCCGCTACGCCCCGTACGCCCCCGAGGCGGTGAGCCGCAGCGCGGTGTCGATCAGCGGCACATGGCTGAACGCCTGCGGGAAGTTGCCCACCTGGCGCTGGAGCCGTGAATCCCACTCCTCCGCCAGCAGCCCGAGATCGTTCCGCAGCGAGAGCAGCTTCTCGAAGAGCTTCCGGGCCTCGTCGACCCGGCCGATCATCGCGAGATCGTCGGCCATCCAGAACGAACAGGCGAGGAAGGCGCCCTCGTCGCCCGCCAGGCCGTCCACCCCGGCGTCCTCACCCGCGGTCGGGTACCGCAGGATGAACCCGTCCTCGGTCGAGAGCTCGCGCTGGATGGCCTCGATGGTGCCGATGACCCGCTTGTCGTCCGGCGGCAGGAAGCCCATCTGCGGAATGAGCAGCAGCGAGGCGTCCAGCTCCTTGGAGCCGTACGACTGCGTGAAGGTGTTCCGCTCGGTGTCGTAGCCCTTCTCGCAGACATCGCGGTGGATGTCGTCGCGCAGCTCCCGCCAGCGGTCCAGCGGGCCGTCCGCGTCGCCGGACTCGATGAGCTTGATCGTCCGGTCGACGGCGACCCAGGCCATCACCTTGGAGTGGACGAAGTGCCGGCGCGGGCCGCGGACCTCCCAGATGCCCTCGTCGGGCTCGTTCCAGTGGTCCTCCAGGTACTTGATGAGTTTGAGCTGGAGCAGCGAGGCGTAGTCATTGCGCGCCAGGCCCGTCATATGGGCCAGGTGCAGTGCCTCGGTGACCTCTCCGTACACATCGAGCTGGAGCTGGTGGGCGGCGCCGTTGCCGACGCGCACCGGGCCGGAGTTCTCATAGCCGGGCAGCCAGTCGAGCTCGGCCTCGCCGAGCTCCCGCTCGCCGGCGATGCCGTACATGATCTGGAGATTCTCCGGGTCTCCCGCGACGGCCCGCAGCAGCCACTCCCGCCACGCCTGGGCCTCCTCGCGGTAGCCGGTGCGCAGCAGCGAGGAGAGGGTGATCGCGGCGTCGCGGAGCCAGGTGTACCGGTAGTCCCAGTTCCGTACGCCGCCGATCTCCTCCGGGAGGGAGGTGGTCGGCGCGGCGACGATGCCGCCGGTGGGCGCGTAGGTGAGCGCCTTGAGGGTGATCAGGGAGCGGACGACGGCCTCGCGGTAGGGGCCGTGGTACGTACAGTGCTCCACCCAGTCGCGCCAGAAGTCGGCGGTCGCCTCCAGGGACGCCTCCGGCTCCGGGAGCGCGGGCGGGGTGCGGTGGGAGGGCTCCCAGCTGATGGTGAAGGCGATCCGCTCACCCGGCGAGACGGTGAAGTCCGAGTAGGTGGTCAGATTCTCGCCGTAGGTGTCGACCTCGGTGTCCAGCCACACCGAGTCGGGTCCGGCGACCGCCACCGTGCGGCCGTCCACCTTGTGGACCCAGGGGGTGATGCGGCCGTAGCTGAAGCGCATCCGCAGGGCGGATCGCATCGGAACGCGCCCGCTGACGCCCTCCACGATCCGGATCAGCTGCGGTGCGCCGTCGCGCGGCGGCATGAAGTCGATGACGCGGACGGTGCCGCGCGGTGTGTCCCACTCCGATTCCAGGATCAGGGAATCGCCCCGGTACCGGCGCCGGTCGGCCGCGCGCGGCTCGGCATGCTCGGGGTGGGCGGGACCCAGTCTCCAGAAACCGTGCTCCTCGGTGCCGAGGAGCCCGGCAAAGACTGCATGGGAATCGAAGCGGGGCAGGCACAGCCAGTCGACTGTGCCGTCCCGGCAGACCAGTGCGGCGGTCTGCATGTCTCCGATGAGTGCGTAATCCTCGATGCGCCCGGCCACGTGCATCTCCAGTCGAACGGCCATGTCCGCCCCCGTGGGGCGCTTACTGCGGTCAAGGGTCGTCGGCGAGCCTGTGGTTACGGGTTAATGCCGGGGATGTCGCTTTTGGCCTTTTTCACCCGGTGCCCACTTCCACCCTGCTCGTCTGAGCGTGCCCCTGCGCATTGCTCGGCTAAGCGAGTGTCCGAGCAGGATACGACGCACCACTCGGATCTGCCTGGTGGTCTCGACAACCCGTCTGAGCCGAACGAGTGATCCAAGAGTGATCTCCGGGAAAGATGGTGAAGGAGTGGCACCGCGTGGCCGGAAGCGGTCCCTCGCGGTCGCTGATACCCTGGTATCCCGTGGACCGGTGGCCCGCCTGCGCTCGGCAGGAGCCCCGCAACCGCAGCGACGGCGCCCCCGCGATATGCAGGGAAATCGCCGGTACGCACCTCACCCTCGCGACCACGGGAGCCCCCCTTTGGCGATGCCGCCCAAATCCATGACGACCAAGCACATCTTCGTCACCGGGGGTGTCGCCTCCTCCCTCGGAAAGGGCCTGACGGCCTCCAGCCTGGGGGCTCTGCTGAAGGCGCGGGGTCTCAAGGTCACGATGCAGAAGCTCGACCCCTACCTCAATGTCGACCCGGGCACGATGAACCCCTTCCAGCACGGTGAGGTGTTCGTCACCAACGACGGCGCCGAGACCGACCTGGACATCGGCCACTACGAGCGCTTCCTCGACGTCGACCTCGACGGCTCCGCGAATGTCACCACCGGGCAGGTCTATTCCCAGGTGATTGCCAAGGAGCGGCGCGGTGAGTACCTCGGTGACACCGTGCAGGTCATCCCGCACATCACCAATGAGATCAAGCACCGCATCCGCCGGATGGCCACGGACGACGTCGATGTGGTCATCACCGAGGTCGGCGGCACCGTCGGCGACATCGAGTCGCTGCCCTTCCTGGAGACGGTCCGCCAGGTCCGCCACGAGGTCGGCCGGGACAATGTCTTCGTCGTGCACATCTCGCTGCTGCCGTACATCGGCCCCTCCGGCGAGCTGAAGACCAAGCCCACCCAGCACTCGGTGGCCGCCCTGCGGAACATCGGCATCCAGCCCGACGCCATCGTGCTGCGAGCGGACCGCGATGTTCCGGTGGCCATCAAGCGCAAGATCTCGCTGATGTGCGATGTCGACGAGGCCGCCGTGGTGGCCGCGATCGACGCCAAGTCGATCTACGACATCCCCAAGGTGCTCCACACCGAGGGCCTGGACGCCTATGTCGTCCGCAAGCTGGACCTGCCCTTCCGCGATGTGGACTGGACGACCTGGGACGACCTGCTGGACCGGGTCCACAACCCCGACCACGAGGTCACCATCGCCCTCGTCGGCAAGTACATCGATCTGCCCGACGCCTATCTGTCGGTCACCGAGGCACTGCGCGCCGGCGGCTTCGCCAACCGTGCCCGGGTCAAGGTCAAGTGGGTCACCTCCGACGACTGCAAGACCCCGGCCGACGCCGCCCGCCAGCTCGCCGACGCCGACGGCATCTGCATCCCCGGCGGCTTCGGCGACCGGGGCGTCAGCGGCAAGGTCGGCGCGATCCAGTACGCCCGCGAGAACAAGATCCCGCTCCTCGGGCTCTGTCTCGGCCTCCAGTGCATCGTCATCGAGGCCGCGCGCAACCTCGCGGGCATCCCGGAGGCGAACTCCACCGAATTCGACGCCGCCACCGCCCACCCGGTGATCTCCACCATGGAGGAGCAGCTGGCGTACGTCGAGGGCGCAGGCGATCTCGGCGGCACCATGCGGCTCGGGCTCTACCCGGCGAAGCTCGCCGAGGGCTCCATCGTCCGCGAGGTCTACGCCGACCAGCCCTATGTGGAGGAGCGCCACCGCCACCGGTACGAGGTGAACAACGCCTACCGTGCCGAGCTGGAGAAGAAGACGGGCATCGTCTTCTCCGGCACCAGCCCGGACAACCGGCTCGTGGAGTACGTCGAGTACCCCCGCGAGGTCCACCCCTACCTGGTCGCCACCCAGGCCCACCCGGAGCTCCGCTCCCGTCCCACCCGCCCGCACCCGCTCTTCGCCGGGCTGGTCAAGGCCGCCGTGGAGCGCCGGACGGGCGAGTAACACCCCTGTCCTGTTCAGGCATTACCGTTGACCGGGGTGCGCATTGAGCTGATGCGCGCCCCGGTCGAGCACGGGAGGCTACAGCCATGGACAGGGTCATCAGGGACATCGCCGAGGAATGGCGGGTGACCGCGACCGCGACCCCCTTCCGGGGCAACAAGACCAGTGTCCGCACGGACGAAGTGGTCATGCCGGACGGCACCGTCGCCCGCCGCGACTATCAGGTCCACCCCGGCTCGGTCGCCGTCCTCGCGCTCGACGAGGAGCAGCGCGTCGTGGTGCTGCGCCAGTACCGCCACCCGGTGCGGCAGCGGCTCTGGGAGATCCCGGCCGGGCTGCTCGATGTGCCCGGGGAGAATCCCCTCCACGCGGCCGAGCGCGAGCTGTACGAGGAAGCGCACGTCAAGGCCGGTGAATGGCGGGTGCTGACGGATGTCTACACCACCCCCGGCGGCTGCGACGAAGCTGTGCGGATCTTCCTCGCCCGGGATCTGTCGGAAGCGGCGGGGGAGCGGTACGCGGTCTCCGAGGAAGAGGCCGACATGGAGCTGGCCCGGGTGCCGCTCCAGGAGCTGGTGCGCGGCGCGCTCGCCGGGGAGCTGCACAACAACTGCCTGGTGGTGGGCGTCCTGGCGGCCGCGGCTGCGCTCGCGGGCGAGGGCGGCCTGAGCGCCCTCCGCCCGGCGGACGCGCCCTGGCCGGCCCGGCCCTTCGAGAACTGACCGCCCCGGGCCCGGACCTCCGGGCTGTCCGCCTGCGCGCCGGGGCGGATCGCGGTTTCGGTGTGGGCGAGGGCGGAGGAGCCACGGCTCCGCCCCCGCTTTCGCGGCTTCGGGCGAGCCCGGCGGCGGCGCGGCGCGCGGCCGGGCGCCTGGGCGCCCGGCTCGTGCTCTCCGCGTCCGGGCGGCCCGCGCCCGTGACCACCGGGCGGTCCCACCGGCTCCACGGACGGCTCCCGCGCCGCCCGGAACGGATGTTCGGGGCGGTTCGCCCGTGCGGGGCCGGATCCGGGTGTGGTCTCCGCGCCCGTACGCCTCCGGCCGGGTCCGGCGGCTCGCCGGTGTGATGCCGTTGGTGTTCGCGTCGGGGCCGCCCGCGCGGTGCTCGTACGCCTCCGGCCGGTCCGCCGGCCCATCGGCGTGATGCCGTTGCCTTCGCGTCCGCCCCGCTCGCGCGGTGCTCGTACGCCTCCGGCTCGTCCCGGTCCGTCTGCGCCGGGATGCCCGCACCCCTCGTGCCCGCCGGTCCGTCCGTGCGGGGCCGGATCCGGGCATGGCCGCCGGGCCCGTACGCCTCCGGCCGGTCCGCCGGTCACGCCCCCGCGCGGCGACCCGCGACCGGCGTCGCCCGACCCCGCTCCGTACACATGCGCACGCTTCCATGGGCCGGATCGGTGATCGCCGTTCCGCCAATCCGATGATCTTTCGATCGGATTGATCTGATCGGGCGATTCGCCGGGCACGCTCCGCACGGTCCGTAGCAGAGAGTGAACTACGCTCGGAACGGCCCGTGCGGATTCCCTGCGGGCTCGTGAGGTGCACGGACTGGACGGGAGCGTGGCCCGTGGCTGATCAGGCGGTGGACTCGGGCGGTCGGGCCGAGGCGTCCCGGGGTCAATTCTTCGGGCGGCAAAGGGAACTGAAGGCCCTTCAGGCAGATATCGAGCGCGCCGGGCTCGACACCATCGCCGGCCGCAAGGCCCCCCGTGCCCGAGTGCTGCTGATCGCCGGCCGGCCCGGTTCCGGCCGGAGCACGCTCGCCGCGCGGCTGGTCGCCGAGATCGCCGGAGAGTACCCCGACGGGGTACTGCGCGCCCGGCTCACCGAGCCGGGCGGACGCCGGGTCCCGACCGAGGAGACGGCCCGTGCCCTGCTGGAGAGCCTGGGCGTCCAGGGGCCGCCCGGCGCCGACGGGGACGAGCTCTCGCAGCTGCTGCGCGAGGCGCTCGACGGCCGCCGCGCGGTGCTCCTCCTCGATGACGCGGCCGACGCGGAGCAGGTCGATCCGCTCCTCCCCGACAACCCCGACTGCCTCCTCGTGGCGGTCTCCGGCGGCCCGCTGACCGGAATCCCCGGAGTCCGCCCGTGCACCCTCGGCGGCATGGACCCCAAGGCGGCCATCGAGCTCCTCACCACCTTCACCGGATCCGTCCGGATCACCGTGGACCCGCAGGCCGCCGAATCCGTCGCCGAGGAGTGCGGCGGACTCCCCGCCGCGCTGGTGCTGGTCGGCGGCTGGCTGGCGGCCCGCCCCACCGCATCCGTCGCCGACGCCACCCGCCGGCTGCGCGCCCTCCCCGCCGGGGACGGCGAGGGGCCCCAGAGCCCGCGCCCGGCGGACCGGGCCTTCCGGCTGGTGTACGAGGCCCTCCCGGCGGGCCCCGCCCGGATGCTGCGGCTGCTCTCCCTCGCCCCCGCCGGACTCGCCGACCCGCACACCGCCGCCGCGCTCGCGGGCTGCTCCGTCGCGGAGGCCCGGTCGGCCCTGGACGGCTTCGCGTCGCTCGGCCTGCTGCACCCCGAGGACGGGTACCACCGGGTGCCGGGCGGGCTCCACCCGCTGCTCGCGGCGCTGACCGAGAGCAGCGACAAACCGGCCGAGGTGCAGCTGGCGCGCGCCCGGATGCTGGAGCGGGCGGTGCGCAGGCTCCAGGCGTGCAGGGCGGTGACCGAGCCGGAGGGCTCCCCGGCCCGGGAGGCGCTCGAAGGGATGCCGCACGGGCTCCGCTTCCGTGACGCCGAGGCCGCCGGCCGGTGGCTGCGCCGCAAGCAGCCCCTTCTGCTGGCCGCCGCCCGGGTCGCGGTCGAGGACGGCGGGCTCGACACCCTCGCCCGCCGGCTGGTCTCCGCGCTGGTGCGGGCGCTCGCCGCGCACCGGGGCACCGAGGCCGCCGCCCCCGAGCTGTACGGGCTCCACCGGCTCGTCCTCGATGTCGCCGAGCGCCGGGGGCTGCACCGGGAAGTGGCCGCCGCGCTCCTCAATCTCGCCGATCTGGACGCCAGGACCGGACGGAACGAGGCGGCGCTGGCCCGCTACCGGGCCGCCCTGGACGCGGGACGGGCCGCGAACGACCCGTACGCCACCGGCCGCGCGATGGAATCCGTCGGCGCCGCCCACCAGGAGCTGGGCGACTGGAACCGGGCCGCCGACTGGTACGGGCGGGCGCTCGCCCAGCGCCAGGCCCGGGGGGAGCGCGCGGACGAGGCGCGGCTGTACGGGCGGCTCGGCACCGTCCACACCTACGCCGGGCGGTACGGCGAGGCCCTGCGGGGCTGGCGCGCCTCCGTCGCCGCGTACCGCAGGGTCGGCGATCTGCCCGCCCAGGCGAGGGCGCTCAGCGAGGTGGCCCGGGTGCAGGAGTACGCGGGCAGGCCCCAGGAGTCGCTGCACACCTGCCGCGAGGCGGTCGAATGGGCCCGGCGTGCCGGTGACCAGCGGCTGCACGCGGCGCTTCAGCTCCGGCTGGCCGACACCCTCGACCGGCTCGGCGATCCGGCCGCCGCCCGGCTGCACCGGACCACGGCGGAGCGGCTGCTGGAGCGGGAGGAGGCACGGGATCCGGGTGCCCCGGAGGCCGGGCCGGGGCGGGGTGCCGGGGCCCCCGGCCGCGCCGGAATCGACGCGAAGGAAGGCCACCCGAAGGGTGCTACCTACGAAATCCGTAGTGTCATGGTCGAAGATTAATGCTTTGTAAGGCTAGACAGCGGGAACTCCTTCATTAGACTGGCTGCACCGCGCCTTTTCCGTGGTGTCTGCCGGTGCGCCTCCGTGCATCCGGAATGTATGGACGTACCCCTCTGTCCCCTGAGTCAAGGACCGTGATCGACGTGTTGGTCGGCATCCCCCGCGAGGTCAAGAACAACGAGTTCCGGGTGGCGATCACCCCCGCCGGCGTGCACGAGCTCGTGCGCCACGGCCATGAGGTCGTCATCGAGCAGGGCGCCGGCACCGGCTCCTCGATCACGGACGCCGAGTACATCGCGGCCGGCGCGCGGATCCTCCTCACCGCCGACGAGGTCTGGGCCGCCGCCGACCTGCTGCTGAAGGTCAAGGAGCCGATCGCCGAGGAGTACCACCGCCTCCGCAAGGACCAGACCCTCTTCACCTATCTGCACCTCGCCGCCTCCCGCGAGTGCACGGACGCCCTGCTGGAGTCCGGCACCACCGCGATCGCCTACGAGACGGTCGAGACCGCGGGCCGCGCGCTCCCGCTGCTGGCCCCGATGTCCGAGGTCGCGGGCCGGCTGGCCCCGCAGGTCGGCGCCTACCACCTGATGCGCTCGGCCGGCGGCCGCGGTGTGCTGCCCGGCGGTGTCCCCGGCACCCACGCCGGCCGTGCCGTCGTCATCGGCGGCGGTGTCTCCGGCTGGAGCGCCGCGCAGATCGCCGTCGGCATGGGCTTCCACGTGACCCTGCTCGACCGCGACATCAACAAGCTCCGCGAGGCCGACAAGATCTTCGGCACCAGGGTGCAGACGGTCGTCTCCAACAGCTACGAGCTCGAGAAGGCGGTCATCGACGCCGACCTCGTCATCGGCGCGGTGCTCATCCCGGGCGCGAAGGCACCGAAACTGGTCACCAACGAGCTCGTCGCCAAGATGAAGCCCGGAAGTGTTCTTGTCGACATCGCGATCGACCAGGGCGGCTGCTTCGAGGACTCCCGTCCGACCACGCACGCCGAGCCGACCTTCCCGGTGCACAACTCGGTCTTCTACTGCGTCGCCAACATGCCCGGCGCCGTTCCGCACACCTCCACCTACGCGCTCACCAACGCGACGCTGCCGTACATCGTCGAGCTGGCCAACCGCGGCTGGACCGAGGCGCTCCGCCGTGACCCGGCACTCGCCCTCGGCCTCAACACCCATGACGGCCAGGTTGTTTACGGCCCGGTCGCCGAGGCCCACGGCCTGCCCCACACCGAGTTGAGCGCGCTTCTCGGCTGACGGACGGACGGCCGGTCAACGCCCGCCGTCAACATCGCGCCCCCGGCCGGATCTTGCGGAGCAAGGTCCGGCCGGACGCGTTCCCGGCTCCGGCGGGGGCCCGTGCGACTCGTCCAGTCCGTAACTCTTCAACCGATTCGCGCACCCCCGAAACCCGGCGGCCGACTCCCGCCGAACCGGCCGCGCACCCTTGACAGAAGGGTGTTCCGTTGCCGACACATCGGGCCGGGTCCGGTGGATTGTGTTGCTGCGGAGCGGTGACACGCCATAGAGTCGCCAACCGTCGGCATGGTGCCACGCTGACCTATCGATAAAGTCCTGGTCACGTCCAAGGAGGTAAGACGACTTGTGAATGAGTCGACATTTACTCCCGGGGGTGGTCGAGCGGTGACGCCTGTACGGGGACTGAGCCCGTCGTCCGGGCTGGATGCTGTCGGCTCCGCAGCTGTCCGGACCTTCGCGACACACCAGGACACCACGCACATGACGACAGCCCACACGATGAAGATGACGGACGGCCTACACGTGAACGCCACGGCCGGCAACGAGAGTGGCCGAGAGTCCACCCACTTCGCCGCCTACGAGGAAGTCCCCGAGGGGCACTTCTACGACCCCGACGCCGAATACGAGCCCGATCCGGAGTACGCGGCCACGCTCGCGCCGGACGCCGCGCGCCAGCGCCGCGAGCGGATCGGCCCCACCGGGCGGCCTTTGCCGTACTTCCCGATCCCGGGACCGCTCACCGATCACGGTCCCGCGAAGATCATCGCGATGTGCAACCAGAAGGGCGGCGTGGGCAAGACCACGTCGACCATCAATCTGGGCGCCGCGCTCGCGGAGTACGGACGGCGTGTCCTGCTCGTCGACTTCGACCCGCAGGGAGCCCTGTCGGTCGGTCTCGGCGTGAATCCGATGGAGCTCGACCTCACCGTCTACAACCTGCTCATGGAGCGCGGGATGTCGGCGGACGAGGTGCTGCTGAAGACCGCCGTGCCCAATATGGACCTGCTGCCGAGCAATATCGACTTGTCGGCCGCCGAGGTGCAGCTGGTCAGCGAGGTCGCGCGCGAGTCGACACTTCAGCGCGCGCTCAAGCCGCTGCTCCCCGACTACGACTACATCGTGATCGACTGTCAGCCCTCGCTCGGTCTCCTCACCGTGAACGCGCTCACCGCCGCTCACAAGGTGATCGTCCCGCTGGAGTGCGAGTTCTTCGCGCTGCGCGGTGTGGCGCTGCTCACCGAGACGATCGAGAAGGTCCAGGAGCGGCTCAACCCCGATCTGGAGCTGGACGGCATTCTCGCCACGATGTACGACTCGCGCACGGTCCACAGCCGCGAGGTGCTCGCCCGCGTGGTGGAGGCGTTCGACGATCACGTCTACCACACGGTGATCGGACGCACCGTCCGCTTCCCGGAGACCACCGTGGCCGGTGAGCCGATCACCACCTACGCGTCCAACTCCGTCGGTGCCGCCGCCTACCGTCAGCTCGCCAGGGAGGTGCTCGCCCGGTGTCACGCCGAGTGAGTCTGCCCGGTGCCGACGAGCTGTTCCGCACCACCGGGGGAATGGCACTCCAGCCGTCGTCACCGCGCAGGCCGGCGAAGGGGGAGCCGAGGGTCCCCGCGCCCGCGGGGGAGACCGATCCCCTGCCCGGTTCCGGGGCCGATTCCGACCGCGCGGACGAGCAGCACACGGCAGCCGCCCCCGACGGCGGCGCCGAGGGGCGCAGCAGGGCCGAGGAGGGCGCGCAGCCCTCCTCCCAGGCGGCGGCCAAGGCGCGGCGCCCGCAGGCCGCCCAGGAGCCCGCTGGGGCCCCTGCGCGGCGGACCAGGGGGGGCAGGGGGGCGAACCGCCGCCCGAGCGGCCGTGAGCGGCACGACGAGAAGATCACGGTCTATGTCTCCGCCGAGGAGCTGATGGACCTCGAACACGCGCGGCTGGTGCTGCGCGGCGAGCACGGGCTGGCCGTCGACCGCGGGCGGATCGTCCGCGAGGCAGTCGCCGTGGTGCTGGCCGATCTCGAACAGCGCGGCGACGCGAGCATCCTCGTGCGCCGCCTCAGAGGCCGCTGAGGGTAGCCTGCGGGCTGCCACTGCCGGCCCTTGCGCACCGCTTTGCACCACTCTGGACATGCCATGCCCCCGACTGATCCGTCCCGCCCGCCGCGCCGTGCCCTGGGGCGGGGTCCGGGATCGGCCCGGCCGCCGGGGGAGTCCGCCCCGCCAGGCCCCCCGGTCGCGGGCGGGGACACGCCCCTGCCGCCGCCCGAGGCTCCGGGGGCTCGGGCGGCGCCTGCCCCCGACCCGGACCCGTCCCCGGACGCGTCTTCCGACCCGGACCCGTCCCCCGACCCGGACCCGTCCCCCGACCCGGACCCGTCCCCCGACCCCGCGCCGACCCCGGACCCCGCGCCGACCCCGGATCCCGTGCCGGTCGCGGGCCCCGAGGACGGCTCCGAGGACGGCTCCGGCGACGGTGACACGCGGTTCACGGTGCGGCTGGCCAATTTCGAGGGCCCCTTCGATCTGCTGCTCCAGCTCATCGCCCGGCACAAGCTCGATGTGACCGAGGTCGCCCTCTCGAAAGTCACCGACGAGTTCATCGCCCACATCCGGGCCCTCGGCGACGACTGGGATCTCGACCAGACCACCGAATTCCTGGTCGTCGCGGCCACCCTGCTCGATCTCAAGGCCGCCCGGCTGCTGCCCGCCGCCGAGATCGAGGACGAGGCCGATCTCGCCCTCCTCGAAGCCCGTGATCTGCTCTTCGCCCGGCTGCTCCAGTACCGCGCGTACAAGCGGATCGCGGCGGTGCTCGGCGAGCGGTTCGAGGCGGAGGGCCGCCGCCACCCCCGTACCGTCGGACTCGAACCGCACCTGGCCGAGCTGCTGCCCGAGGTCGTCATCAGTATCGGCCCGGAGGGATTCGCCGCCCTCGCCGCCCGGGCGATGCGGCCCAAGCCGCCGCCGCAGGTGTACGTCGACCACATTCACGCGCCGCTGGTCAGCGTGCGCGAGCAGGCCGAGCTGGTGATCGCCGTGCTGCGGGAGCGGGGCCGGGCCACCTTCCGGGAGCTGGTGGAGGGCGCCGGGGACGACACCCTCACGGTGGTGGCGCGGTTCCTCGCCCTGCTGGAGCTCTACCGCGACAGGGCGGTCGCCCTCGATCAGGCGGAGGCCCTCGGGGAGCTGCTGGTCACCTGGACCGGCGGCGAGGCGGCGGCCGGAGTCGGTGACGAGTTCGACCGGCCCGCCGCCCCGGCACGGGAAGCCGCCCCGGCACAGGCACAGGAACAGGAACAGGTACGGAAGGAGCGGCCGTGAGCGATCTGCTGCCCGCGCTCGAAGCGGTGCTGATGGTGGTCGACGAGCCGGCCTCGGAGGAACACCTCGCCAAGGTGCTGGAACAGCCCCGCCGGGCCGTCGCCGGCGCCCTGCGCGAGCTGGCCGACGACTACACCCGGCAGGGGCGCGGTTTCGAGCTGCGGCTCGTCGCGGGCGGCTGGCGGTTCTACTCCCGTCCCGAGCACGCGGAGGCCGTCGAGCGCTTCCTTCTCGACGGCCGGCAGGCACGGCTGACCCAGGCCGCGCTGGAGACCCTGGCGGTCGTCGCGTACCGCCAGCCGGTGAGCCGTTCCCGGCTCTCCGCCGTGCGCGGAGTGAACTGCGACGGGGTGCTGCGCACCCTTGTTCAGCGCGGTCTGGTGACCGAGGCGGGCGCGGAACCCGAAACAGGTGCGATCCTGTACAGGACGACGAACTACTTTCTGGAGCGGATGGGCCTGCGCGGCCTGGACGAGCTGCCGGAGCCGGCGCCCTTCCTCCCCGAGGCCGAGGCGATCGAGGCCGAGACGCAGGAAGGCGTACCGTCGTTCGATCCGGACGCTCCGGACACCGAGGCGGACGGACGGCCGGACCACCGGACGGACGGCCCGCCGGACAGACATCCAGACGATTCGACGGAACTTTGATGCGAAGCAGCGGCAGGGACAGCAGCGGGAAGAGCGGCGGGCGCGGGAACACCCGGGGCGCCGGCAACTCCCGCGACGACAAGCAGAAGCGTGCGGGCAAGCCCCGGCCCGAGGAGCGCCGCTACGACGTCGGTGGTTCCTCCGACGGTCCCCGGAGCGGCCCGAAGGCCGGCGGCTCCCGGGGCGGCGCGAAGGGCGGCCCCTCCGGCGGCGGTGCGCGCGGCGGCTCGGCGGGCGGCTCCCGGGGCGGTTCGGCGGGCGGCTCGCGCTCCGGCTCCGGCTCCGGCGGCGGGGCTCCGCAGGGCGGCGCCAAGCAGGGACGCGGCGCCTCGGCCCGCGGCGGTGCCAAGGGCGGCCCGAAGCGGTCCCCGCAGAGCGCCGGCCGCTGGACCCCGGCGCGCTCCCGCGAGTACGACGCCAGGACCGAGGAGCGCAACCGCGAGCGGTACGCGGACAAGCCGGAGATCAAGACGCCCAAGACCTTCGGCGACCAGGAGGGCGAGCGCCTGCAGAAGGTGCTGGCCAGGGCCGGTATGGGCTCGCGCCGTGCGTGCGAGGAGCTGATCGAGGCCGGCCGGGTCGAGATCAATGGCCAGATCGTCATGGAGCAGGGTGTCCGGGTGGACCCCGACAAGGACGAGATCAAGGTCGACGGGCTGACCGTGGCCACCCAGTCGCATCTCTTCTTCGCGCTGAACAAGCCGGCCGGTGTGGTCTCCACCATGGAGGACCCGGACGGCCGCCAGTGCCTCGGCGACTACGTCACCAACCGGGAGACCCGGCTCTTCCACGTCGGCCGGCTCGACACCGAGACCGAGGGCATCATCCTGCTCACCAACCACGGCGAGCTGGCGCACCGGCTGACCCACCCCAAGTACGGCGTGAAGAAGACCTACCTCGCGGCGATCCAGGGACCGCTCCCGCGTGAGCTGGGCAAGCGGCTCAAGGACGGTATTCCGCTGGAGGACGGGTACGCCCGTGCCGACCACTTCCGGGTGGTGGAGAACACCGGCAAGAACTACCTCGTCGAGGTGACCCTCCACGAGGGGCGCAAGCACATCGTCCGCCGGATGCTCGCCGAGGCCGGATTCCCGGTCGACCGGCTGGTGCGGACGGCCTTCGGCCCGATCGGGCTGGGCGACCAGAAGTCGGGCTGGCTGCGCCGGCTCACCAACACCGAGGTCGGCATGCTGATGAAGGAGGTCGGCCTCTAGGACTCCGGGGCCTCGGGGGCCTCCGGGTCCTCCGGGGTTCTTCTGGGTCCTGGGCCTCGCGGCCCCACTCCCGCCGGGTGAAGCCCGCGGTTCCTCGGAGCCGCGGGCTTTCTCCGTGCCCCGTGCCCGTGCCCCGTGCCCGTGCACTCGCCCGGTGTCCGCCCGCATGCGAAGGCCGGGTCCCTCGCCCCTCAATCGCCGGCGGGGCTGGTTTTGCCCCGTGTCCCGCGAAGGCCGGGTCCTTCGCGCCTCAATCGCCGGCGGGGCTGGTTTTGCCCCGTGTCCCGCGAAGGCCGGGCTCTTCGCGTCGCAGTCACCGGCGGGGCTGATCTTGTCCCGTGATGGCCGGCGGGGCCGGCTCCGCCCTCGCGTCTCCGTCGGATTCGGGCCCCGCGGCGCTTGTGCGGCCACCGGTCTTCTTTTATAGTCAACATGACTATTAAAGGAGCGGGTTGTTGAGTCTCTCGCAGATACTGGATCCCTTGCAGCAACCGCTGTTCACCGTGCTCGACACCCCGGTGAGCTGGACCGAGGTGCTCGGCTTCGGGAGCGGCGCGCTCTGCGTCTGGCTCGTGGCCCGGCAGCACATCGCCAACTGGCCGATCGGCATCGCCAACAACCTCTTCTTCATCCTGCTCTTCACCCAGGCCGGGCTGTACGCCGACGCCGGCCTCCAGATCGTCTTCATCACCCTCGCCGCGTACGGCTGGTGGACCTGGACCCACGGGGGTGGACCAGGCTCCGGCACTCTTCCGGTACGGCGCACCAGCCGTACCGAATGGGTATGGCTCATCTCGGCGGGGGTGGTGGGGACCACGGCCATCACCCTGCTCCTCGACCGCGCCACCGACTCCACCGTCCCCTTCTGGGACGCCCTCACCACCGCCCTCTCCCTGATGGCGACCTACGGCCAGTGCCGCAAGCGGCTCGAATCGTGGTGGCTGTGGATCGCCGCGGACGTGGTCTACATCCCGCTCTACGCCCACAAGGGCCTCTACCTCACCTCGCTGCTCTACACCGGCTTCCTGGCCCTGTGCGTCCTCGGACTGCGCAACTGGTCCCGGGACGCGCGCACCGCGCCGGCCGGGTCCGTGCGGGCGGTGGCGGCATGAGGGTGCGTCAGTACGGACACGGCCTCGTCCTCGGCAAGTTCTATCCGCCGCACGCCGGCCACCACCATCTCGTCGACACCGCGGCCGGCCACTGCGACCGGCTGACCGTGCTGGTCTGCGCGGCGTCCGTGGAGTCCATCCCGCTCGCCGACCGGGTCGACTGGATGCGCCGGGCCCATCCCGGTGTCCGGGTGGTCGGTGCCGTCGACGACATCCCCATGGACACCGGCGACCCGGCGGTCTGGGACGCCCACATGGCGGTCTTCCACGCCGCCGTCCCCGAGCCGGTCGACGCCGTCTTCACCTCGGAGGCGTACGGGGAGGAACTGGGCCGCCGCTTCGGCGCCCGCGCCGTCAGTGTCGACCCCGAGCGGAACCTCTTCCCGGTCTCCGGCACCGCCGTGCGCCGGGACCCCGCCGCCTGCTGGGGCTTCCTCCGCCCGCCCGTGCGCGCCGCCCTGACCCGCCGGGTGGTGGTCCTGGGCGCCGAGTCCACCGGCACCACCACCATGGCGCGGGCCCTCGCCACGCACTACCGGCGGCGCGGCGGGGTCTGGTCGGCCACCCGCTGGGTGCCCGAGTACGGACGGGAGTTCAGCGAACGCAAACTGGCCCGGCTGCGCGAGGCCAGGCCCGGGGCGCCCTGGGGCGAGGTCGCCTTCGAACCGGACGACTTCGCGGAGATCGCCCGGCGTCAGTGCGAGCAGGAGGAGACCGCCGCCGCGCACGGCTCACCGGTGCTCTTCTGCGACACCGACGCCTTCGCCACCACCATCTGGCACGAGCGCTATCTCGGCGGCGCCCACGAGGAGGTCGCCCGGATCGCCGCCCGGGCGCGCGGACGGCAGCAGCTGTGGCTGCTCACCGACCACGAGGGGGTTCCCTTCGAGGACGACGGGCTGCGCGACGGGGAGGAACTGCGGCCCTGGATGACCGGGCGGTTCGCCGCCGAACTCGCCCGCACCGGACGGCGGACCGTACGCCTCACCGGATCGCACGAGGCCCGGCTGGCCACCGCGGTCGCCGCCGTGGACGAGCTCCTCGGCGCCGGCTGGGGCCTCGCCGACCCCCTCCCCGACCTCACGGAGCGGCACTGATGGCGAACGGATCCGGCGGCGGACGGCACCCCGGCACCGCGGGCCCGGCCGGCCGGCCGCCCGCGTACGACCCCCGTGCCTTCCACCCCTTCGCGGTCACCGTGGACCTCGCCGTCTTCACCGTCCGCGAGGGGCTGCTGCACGTCCTGCTCGTCCAGCGGGGCGAGGAGCCCTACCGGGGCGCCTGGGCGCTCCCCGGCGGTTTCGTCCGTCCGGAGGAGTCCGCCGGGATCGCCGCCCGCCGGGAACTGGCCGAGGAGACCGGACTCTCCCCGGACACCGTCCGCGGACTCCACCTCGAACAGCTGCGGACCTACAGCGAACCGGACCGCGACCCGAGGATGCGGGTCGTCTCCGTCGCGTACGCCGCCCTCCTGCCCGACCTGCCCGAACCGCGTGGCGGCGGCGACGCGGCCGAGGCGCGCTGGGCACCGCTCCCGGCCGCCGCCCCGCTCGCCTTCGACCATGAGCGGATCCTCGCCGACGCGACCGACCGCATCGGCGCCAAGCTCGAGTACACCTGTCTGGCCACCAGCTTCTGCCCGCCCGAATTCACCCTCGGCGAGCTCCAGCGGGTGTACGAGACGGTCTGGGGCGTCGACCTGGACCGGCCCAACTTCCGGCGGAAAGTCCTCGCCACACCCGGCTTCGTCGAAGCCGTCGAGGGCCCGCCGCGCCGTACCGGCGGCCGGGGCAAACCGGCCGCGCTCTACCGGGCGGGTACCGCATCCGCCCTGCACCCTCCGCTTCTGCGACCGGAAGGACGGTAGTCATGACCACGCTCAGGACTCCGGGGACCGTCACCAAGCAGGCCGCCACCGGCTCACTCATCGGGCTCGCGCTCGGCGACGCGCTCGGCTTCCCGACCGAATTCAACGACGTACCCCAGATCCTCACCAAGTCCGGCCCCTGGCGGCGGATGGAACTGCCCCGGCCCGCCTTCGTCACCGACGACACCCAGATGACCCTCGCCGTCGGCCGCGCCATCCGCACCGCCATGGACCGGGGAGTACTCGCCGCGGACCGGCTGCTGCCGCCGCTGCGCGCGGAGTTCACCGCCTGGCTGCACGACCCGGAGAACAACCGCGCCCCCGGCGACACCTGCCTCGCCGCCTGCCGCCTCCTCGACAACGAGCGGCTGCCCTGGCAGGACGCCAGCCGGATGCGGTCCAAGGGCTGCGGCGCCAATATGCGCGTCGCGCCGGTCGGCCTGGTCCCCGGACTGAGCGGCGAGCAGCGGGCCGGGGCCGCGCAGCTCCAGGCCGCGCTCACCCACGGCCACCCCACCGCGCTCGCCGCGAGCGATCTCACCGCCCGCGCCGTCTTCCTCCTCGCCACCGGCACCGAACCGCTCGGCCTGGTCGGCCGGCTGCGGTCGTACGCGTACGAGAACCGCACCCGCTACCCCGAGCGCTGGCTCGGCAATCTGTGGCGGTACTCGGGCGACCAGAGCCCCGAGGCGTACATGGCCAGGGGCTGGAACGAATGCCTGGAGATCCTGGACCGGCTCACCGGAGCCCTGCGCTCCGCCAATCCCGAGACGGACCCCTGCGAGACCACCGGCGACGGCTGGATCGCCGAGGAGGCGCTCGCCACCGCGCTCCAGTGCTTCCTGCTCTTCCCCGAGGACCCGGTCACCGCGCTGCGCCGGGCCGCCTGCACCCGGGGCGACTCCGACTCCATCGCCTGTCTCACCGGTGCCTTCGCCGGAGCCCATCTCGGCGCCGGGGCCTGGCCCAAGGAGTGGTCGGAGCGGATCGAGTACCGCAGCGACCTGATGTCGCTGGCGGCGCTCTGGGACTCCTGAACACCCGCCGGTGCCTCCCGGGCCGGGGCCCGCCGCCTCACCGCGCGTCCCGGCCCGGGAGAATCGCCGTATGACAGATCTCTCAGCGGTCGGCCTCGCCGATGTCGTCGCGGAGCAGCCGGACCCGCTGCTCTTCGCCACCGTCTCCGGCGCCCATCTGTACGGCTTCCCGTCCCGGGACTCGGATGTGGACCTGCGCGGAGTCCATCTGCTGCCGGTGGCCGACCTGGTGGGGCTCGACGAGCCCGAGGAGACCCGGTCCCGGATGTGGACGCGGGACGGCACCGAGCTGGATCTCGTCACCCACGATCTGCGGAAGTTCGTCCGGCTGATGCTCCGCCGCAACGGCTATGTCCTGGAGCAGCTCCTCTCGCCGCTGGTCGTGCACACCTCACCGGCCCATGCCGAGCTGGTCTCCCTCGCGCCCGGAGCCGTCACCTTCCACCACGCCCACCACTACCGGGGTTTCGCCGGCACCCAGTGGCGGCTCTTCGAGCGGACCGGCGAACTCAAACCCCTGCTCTACACCTTCCGGGCCCTGCTCACCGGCGTCCATCTGATGCGCACCGGACGGATCGAGGCCCATCTGCCCACCCTGATCGAGGAGTGCGGCGCCCCGGGATATCTGCCCGGACTGATCGCGGCCAAGGCGGACGCCGAGCACGGCCGGGCGGACGGCACCGACCCGGCCGCCGTGCGCGCCGATGTGGAGGCGCTCCACGCGCTCCTGGAGGAGGAGCGGGAGAAGTCAGCGCTGCCGGGGGAGCCCGGGGGCCTCGGGGCGCTGAAGGACTTCGCCGTACGGATACGGCTGGAGCGCTGAGGCGCGGCGCACCCGGATCAGGAAGTCCTCGACCCGGGCGCGGTCCGGCTCCGGCGGGAGCGGGGTGCGGGCGGCGGCGGCGTCCGACTCGTCGGCGGCGCGGGTCATCCAGCCGTCGAACTCGGCCCAGCCGACCTCGCCGCGCCGGACCGCCAGCAGCCGCTCCCGGTCGGCGCCGGCATCGAGCACCAGCTCACCGGTGCGCAGCAGGTCGCGGCAGCTCAGCAGCAGCCGCAGCAGATGCATCGCGGGCTTCCAGCGCGGCGCGCCGTCCCGCCCGGCACCCGCGCGCAGTCTGGCGTGCTGGGCGCGGGCGTACCGGGTGAAGGTGCGGTGCACCTCCCGGGAGAGAAAGGCGCCGCGCAGCGACAGCAGCTCCCGGCCGGTGTCGTCGAGGTGCTCCACGAGCGGGGAGTGCAGACACTCCAGGATGTTCGGGTTGGCCAGCAGCGCGAGCCCGCAGAAGCGTTCCAGCTCCCAGGAGAACTGCTCGTCCGCAGGCCCCTCGGCATGGGTCGGGGGCTTGTCGAACCCCCAGAAGGCGGGGGTGGGCGCGACGAAGACCCCGCGCCGGTCGGTGTCGCTGGCCTCGGTGGCGAGGCCGAAGGCGCGCGACCCCATGACGCAGGAGTAGACGGTGTGATCGCGGACCAGTTCCTCCGGACTCATGCCGGTCAGCGTAGGGCGCCGAGGCCGGGACTCTCCCGCCGGGGCGGGTCCGCTCTCCGGCCCGGGCCGGTCTCCCGGGTCAGGCGAGGCGGATCACTCCGCCGGATACGGTGATCCGCTCGGGCGGCAGCGGGCGCACCGCCGGACCCCGGACGACCGAGCCGTCCGCGATCCGGAACTCGCTCCCGTGGCAGGGACAGTCGACGGTGCCGTCGGCGACCGTGGTGACCAGGCAGTGCTGATGGGTGCAGACCGCCGAGAACGCCCGGAAATCACCCGGTACGGGCTGGGTCACCACGACCTTCTCGTCGGCGAAGATCTTTCCCCCGCCGACCGGGATGTCGGCGGTACGGGCCAGTCCGCCCCCGGCCGCCCCCGTCCGGTTCGTCTGTTCCCCGGGTGTCCGTCCGCCGTCCGCCGTCGCCGCGGACTCTCCGGAGCCGCCCCCTCCGCCGCAGCCCGCCGCACCGGCCGCGATCATCGCGGCGGCGGACGCCGTCAGCACTCTCCGTCGGCGGATGTCCATCGGCGCGCTCCCTCGGGATGGGTGACATATTCCTTTTGCGGTGCATCCTCCCTCCCCCGGCGCCCCGAGGCGGGGCGCGGCGCGCTCGGAGGTGCCCGAGTGGCGGCGGATCCCGGCCCGAGTGACCTTGACCGGTGAGACGGATCGATCCTTCGCCCCCCGGAAGCGGAAACACGGCGGGCAACGATCTCGGCAGACCCCTCGGCGCGCTTCCCGGCGTCGGCCAGGGCGGCAGCGGTCAGGGCGGTGGCGGCGGCGCGGGCCGCGTCCTCGGCGCCCTGATCGGCGCGCCGGCCGGCAAGGGCGGCACCGGTACGAGCGCGGGCACGGCCGGCGGCAGCAGCCTGAACGGGCTCATCGACCTCCTCACCACATCCGGCCTCGCCGACAAGGCCCGGTCCCGGGCCGGCACCGGCGCCGGCAAACCCGTCGACGGGGCGCGGATCGCCGAAGCCCTGCCCGACGACACCCCGCGCAAGGTCGCCGCCGGCGCAGGGGTCACCCCGGAACAGGCGGCCGGCCGGATCGCCCATTCCCTGCCCACGGCCGTCGACCGGCTCACTCCGGGCGGCCGCGTGCCCCAGGAGTCCCCGGAGGAGATCATCGGGGCCGGCGCGCCTGACCCCCGGCGGCGGCGCTCCCGGCCCCGGCCCCGGTCCCGCTCCCGCTCCCGGAGGGCAGTCCCGGAGGACGGTCCCGGCAGCGCCGCACCCGGCCGCTGACTACGCTGTCACCGGAGCGATGCCCCGGGTCGTCACGGATCCTCGCCCCAGTCGAAGCCGGTTCCGACCGGGCCGAGATCTCCCCGCCCGCCCCGGCGCCCGCAGCCGCTCCCGCAAGGACACCGCACAGTGAGAACCGCCCTCGTCATCGGAACCGGTCTGATCGGCACCTCGGCCGCGCTCGCCCTCGCCGGCCGGGGCGTCGCCGTCCACCTCGCCGACCACGACCCGGAGCGGGCGCGCACCGCCGCCGCGCTCGGCGCGGGCACGGACGACCCGCCCGAGGGCCCCGTCGACCTGGCGGTCGTCGCCGTACCCCCGGCACACACCGCCAAGGCGCTCGCCGACGCCATGGGAGCCGGGCTCGCCCGCGGCTACCTGGACGTCGCCAGCGTCAAGGGCGGCCCGCGCCGCGAGCTGGAGGCGCTCTCCCTCGACCTCTCCGCCTACATCGGCACCCACCCCATGTCCGGCAAGGAGCGCTCCGGCCCGCTCGCCGCGGGCGCGGACCTCTTCGAGGGCCGCCCCTGGGTCCTCACCCCCACCCGGGACACGGACACCGAGGTACTCAACCTCGCCCTGGAGCTCGTCGCGCTCTGCGGAGCCGTCCCCGTGGTCATGGACGCCGACGCCCACGACCGGGCCGTCGCCCTCGTCTCCCACACCCCCCAGCTGCTCTCCTCGCTGGTGGCCGCCCGGCTGCGGGAGGCCGACGAGACCGCGGTGCGGCTCTGCGGCCAGGGCATCCGCGATGTCACCCGGATCGCCGCCTCCGACCCCCGGATGTGGGTGGACATCCTCTCCGCCAACCCCGGACCGGTCGCCGACGTGCTCGCCGGGGTCGCCGCCGATCTCGACGAGACGGTCCGTGCGCTGCGCTCCCTCCAGTCCGCCGACGAGACGGAGCGCCGGGGCGGCGCCGACGGCATCCAGGAGGTGCTGCGCCGGGGCAACGAGGGCCGCGCCCGGGTCCCGGGCAAGCACGGCGCGGCGCCGGCCTCGTACGAGATCGTCGCGGTCCTCATCGGCGACCGCCCGGGCGAGCTGGCCCGGATCTTCGCCGACGCGGACCACGCGGGCGTCAACATCGAGGACGTCCGCATCGAGCACGCCACCGGCCGGCAGGCGGGTCTCGTCCAGCTCATGGTGGAGCCCATGGCCGCGACGCTGCTCTCCGCGGCCCTCCGCGAGCGGGGCTGGTCGATCCGCCAGTAACCTCCGCACCCCGCCCAGCGCCCCTGCGGGCCCCCTCCCGGGCCCCATGTGCCCGCACCGGCCCGGGCGTACGGCACACCGCGGGACGGCCCGGACACCCGCCGCCGGGGCCGCCCGGGGCCGCCGCGCGCCCGGCCCCGGCGTCCGCGTGTCCATGGCGGTCCCCGCACTCGGTAACCTTGGTCGGGGCCCACCGCAATTCCGCCTGGCCCGCTCCCCACCTCAGGAAGGGTGTCCGCCACCGTGGAATCCGTGATCGTCGCCATCGACGGCCCCGCCGGCACGGGGAAGTCGAGCACGTCCAGGGCCGTGGCCGCCCAGCTCGGCCTGAGCTACCTGGACACCGGCGCCCAGTACCGGGCGATCACCTGGTGGATGATCAGCAACGGTGTCGACACCGACGACCCCGAGGCCGTCGCCGGCGCCGCCGAGAAGCCCGCCATCGTCTCCGGCACCGACCCGGCCGCCCCCACCATCACGGTCGACGGCGCGGACGCCGCCGGACCCATCCGCACCCAGGAGGTCAGCTCCCGGGTCAGCGCCGTCAGCGCGGTCCCCGCGGTGCGGACCCGGATCACCGAGCTCCAGCGGGTCATCGCCGCCTCCGCGCCCGGCGGCATCGTCGTCGAGGGCCGGGACATCGGTACCACCGTCCTCCCCGACGCCGACCTCAAGATCTTCCTCACCGCCTCGCCGGAGGCGCGTGCCGCCCGCCGCAGCGGTGAGATCCAGGGCGCGGATGTCGCCGCCACCCGGGAAGCCCTGCTGAAGCGGGACGCCGCCGACTCCGGCCGGAAGACCTCGCCGCTGGCCAAGGCCGACGACGCCGTCGAGGTCGACACCACCGAGCTCACCCTCCAGCAGGTCATCGAGTGCGTCGTCACCCTGGTGGAGGAGCGCCGCGCGGCCGGTGCCGGGGAGCGGACGGCACGGTGACACTTCGTACGGGGACACCCGCCGCGACCGGGGGACCGGGCACGGCGGGCACCGGCGCCCCCTCCGCGCGCGGCGCGGCGGTCGGGCGGCGGATCGGCATCGGCCTGATGTACGGGCTGTGGCGCCCCCGGGTGCTCGGCGCCTGGCGGGTTCCGGCCGCCGGACCCGTGATCCTCGCCGTCAACCACTCGCACATGGTCGACGGCCCCATGCTGATGGGCACCGCGCCCCGGCCGGTGCACTTCCTGATCAAGAAGGAAGCGTTCGTCGGCCCGCTCGACCCCTTTCTGCTCGGCATCGGCCAGCTGAAGGTGGACCGGGCGAGCACCGACCGCACCGCCGTGACCGGGGCGCTCGGCGTCCTGGAGCAGGGCGGCGTCCTCGGGATCTTCCCCGAGGGCACCCGCGGTGAGGGGGACTTCGCCTCGCTGCGCGCCGGGCTCGCCTACTTCGCGGTGCGCTCCGGCGCCCCGATCGTCCCGGTGGCCGTGCTGGGAAGCACGGAGCGGCCGGGACGGTTGATCAGGGCACTGCCTCCGCTGCGCGGCAGGGTGGACGTCGTCTTCGGCGACGCCTTCGAAGCGGGGGACGGCACCGGCCGCCGCACCCGTACGGCGCTGGACGAGGCCACCGTACGCATCCAGGAGCGGCTCACCGCCCACCTGGAAAACGCCAGGCGCCTCACCGGGCGCACCGGGTAAGACTTTGAGCAGCGGGATCGCGCGACCGTGATCCCGTTCACGACCGAGGAACGGACTTCATGAACGACCAGCACGACCACGGAGCACTCGGCGACGCCGAGTACGCGGAGTTCATGGAGCTCGCCGCGGAAGAGGGTTTCGACGCCGAGGACATCGAGAACGCGCTCGACGAGGCCGGACACGGCCCGCTGCCCGTCCTCGCCGTCGTCGGCCGCCCGAATGTCGGCAAGTCGACCCTGGTGAACCGGATCATCGGCCGCCGCGAGGCCGTCGTCGAGGACAAGCCCGGTGTCACCCGGGACCGGGTCACCTATGAGGCGGAGTGGGCGGGCCGCCGTTTCAAGGTCGTCGACACCGGCGGCTGGGAGCAGGACGTCCTCGGGATCGACGCCTCCGTCGCCGCCCAGGCGGAGTACGCGATCGAGGCGGCCGACGCGGTCGTCTTCGTGGTCGACTCCACGGTCGGCGCCACCGACACCGACGAGGCGGTCGTCAGGCTGCTGCGCCGGGCCGGCAAGCCCGTGGTGCTCTGCGCCAACAAGGTCGACGGACCCAGCGGCGAGGCCGACGCCACCGCCCTGTGGTCGCTCGGTCTCGGCGAGCCGCACCCGGTCTCCTCGCTGCACGGCCGCGGTACCGGCGACATGCTGGACGCCGTGCTGGAGGCGCTGCCGGAGGCCCCGGCGCAGACCTTCGGCGCCGCGGTCGGCGGACCGCGCCGGATCGCCCTCATCGGCCGCCCGAATGTCGGCAAGTCGTCCCTGCTGAACAAGGTGGCGAACGAGGAGCGCGTCGTCGTCAACGAGATCGCGGGCACCACCCGCGACCCGGTCGACGAGCTGATCGAGCTCGGCGGAGTGACCTGGAAGTTCATCGACACGGCCGGTATCCGGCGCCGCGTCCACCTCCAGGAGGGCGCCGACTACTACGCCTCGCTGCGCACCGCCGCCGCCG
The DNA here is from genome assembly GCF_039888735.1 of Streptomyces sp. CAU 1734. Classification (NCBI taxonomy): domain Bacteria; kingdom Bacillati; phylum Actinomycetota; class Actinomycetes; order Kitasatosporales; family Streptomycetaceae; genus Streptomyces; species Streptomyces sp. CAU 1734. Next base: position 405,094 of record NZ_JBDQQP010000007.1, on the reverse strand, counting down.
TCGAGAAGGCGGAGGTCGCGGTCATCCTGATCGACGCGAGCGAGTCGATCAGCGTCCAGGACCAGCGGATCATCACCATGGCCGTGGAGGCGGGCCGCGCGATGGTGATCGCGTTCAACAAGTGGGACACCCTCGACGAGGAGCGCCGCTACTACCTGGAGCGGGAGATCGAGACGGAGCTGGCGCAGATCGCCTGGGCTCCCCGGGTCAATGTCTCGGCCCGTACCGGCCGTCACATGGAGAAGCTGGTCCCGGCGATCGAGACCGCGCTGGCCGGCTGGGAGACCCGGGTCCCCACGGGCCGGCTGAACGCCTTCCTCGGCGAGATCGTGGCCTCCCACCCGCACCCGATCCGCGGCGGCAAGCAGCCCCGCATCCTCTTCGGCACCCAGGCGGGCACCAAGCCGCCGCGGTTCGTCCTCTTCGCCTCCGGCTTCCTGGAGCACGGCTACCGCCGCTTCGTGGAGCGCCGGCTGCGCGAGGAGTTCGGCTTCGAGGGCACCCCGATCCACATCTCGGTACGGGTGCGCGAGAAGCGCGGCCGCAACAAGTAGCGGGGCGTTCCGGCCCGGCGGTACGCCGCCCGGCGGGAGCCCGCGCCGTGTGGACACGACTCCGCCCCGGACCGGCACGACGCCCGGTCCGGGGCGGAGCTCTGTTCCGCACGGGCGCACCGGTTCCCCGGCACCGGAGGCGGTTCAGATGTCCCGGCGGGGCGCCGGGGGGAGCGCGGCGGGCTGGTGATGGTGTCCCACATGCGCCCGGGGAGTGGGATAGGGCTGCCAGCCGGTGCCGGGGTAGTACGTCTGCCCGGTGGTGCCGTAGCCCCGGCCGCCGGCCGACCCGATGCCGAAGCCCTTGAAGCCGAGATCCTCCTCACCGCTGCGGTCGCCGGGCAGCGACCGGAACGCCCGCCGGTACTCGGCGCAGAGCAGGTCGAAGATCGGGGTGGGGGAGGGCTCGGCGGATGCCTCGTGTGCGGGGCGCATGCCGGGGATCTGACTCGGGTACGGCTGGCGGGACGGATCGTATGAGTGCACATATGTGCAACGACCCATCCCGCGCGCCGTCACTCTCCCCGGGCCGCTGTCACTCTCCCCGCCGCGCCCGCCCGGCCGCCGGGACCCGTCCGGCCGGGGGAGGGGTCAGGAGGTGCCGGCGAGCGGCATCGCCGCGGCCACCAGCCGGCCGCTCGCGGCCGCCTTCTCCAGGGCGTCCCGCAGCAGGTCCTCCCGGGGCTGCTGGCCGATCGAGCCGACCGGGGCGGCGAAGACCAGGACCCGGTGCGACTTGTTGGCGGCGGTGCGCCAGCCGTCGGTGACCTGGAGCGGCTGGTGCGCCTGCCACCAGGCGACGGCCGCCCCGCCCGCGGTGCCGGGCTGGAGGACCGCGTGCAGCCGGCCCATGGCGAACAGCACCGACCAGCCGGGCAGCTGCGGGGGCAGCTGTTCGAGCTGGTGGACGGGGACGAAGCCCTGCTCGATGAGGAGCGGAAGGAATTCGTCCCCGGCCTCGCCGGTGGTCCCCGGGCGGGCGATCGGCGCGGTCGGCTCCACGACCAGCGCCGGGTGGAGGTCGCCGTTGATCAGGATGAGTCCGCTGGTGACGCCCAGCACCGCCTGGCCCGGCACGGTGTCGGGCAGCGGGGAGCCGGTCTGCGCGGCGGCGGTCTGCTCCCCGGTGATGGAGCGCACGGCACCCTGGAGTTCGGACTCCGCGACCTTGACGACCTGGGAGGGGATGCAGCTGGCGTGGGCGAAGGCGAGAACGGCGGTCTCGTCGCCGACGAACAGGACGGTGCTGGTGCGCTCCTGCTCGGTGTCGCCCGGGGTGCGGCAGGAGGTGCAGTCATAGCTGCCCGGGGCGTTGTCGCCGGCGAGCAGCCGGTCGGCTTCCTGATCGCCGATCTCGGCGCGTACGTCCTCGCTGACGTCGAGCATGCGCGGCACGGGTGGCTCCTCGGACTTGTTCTCATACGCCGGGCGGATCCCGGCTCATAAAGGGTTCAACGGGCGATCCGTGGCAACGGTCACGCGCCGGGGGCGACGGAATCCAACCATCCGCCGCGGAAGGCGAGTTGGCGGGCGGAAAAGGCCGGTGTGTGTCAGCAGGGCCTGATTGCGGGGGTGTTGGGCCGGAGCGGAGTCGCACGGCCACGACAGTCACTGAGTCGATAAATACGGAAATCCACACATCGAGTGGTGGCTCGATTTCCCCGATACCGTCGGTAACCATGGACCGGGCGAGCGCGGACCGGGCCATGCGACGCGATCCGGCCCGACGCGATCCGATCCGATGCCGCCGGGCGAGCGCGGACCGGGCCGCCGGCGCGTCCGGCCGGGGGCGGACACCGGGTCCGACCGGGTGGGCCCGCGCGTGTCCCCGGCCCGGCTGCGGCGCCCGCCGCGCCCCGCTCCCTACCGTGACGCGAATGGCGACCCTGCGCTCCCTGTTCCCGGCCGCGGCCCTGGCCGCACTGCTCGCTCTCGCGCCCCACCCGGCCGCGGGCGCCGAACCCGTACCGCCGTCCGCGACCGGTGTTCCCGCGGAAGCCCCCGGCGCCGTCCCGGCGGAGGAGTGCGCCGCGACCGGCTGGCCGTGGAACTGCGTCGCCGAGTGCGAGAGCGGCGGCGACTGGCGGGCCAACACCGGCAACGGCTACTACGGCGGCCTCCAGTTCTGGCAGCCCACCTGGGAGGGCCACGGCGGACTCGCCTTCGCCGCCCGTGCCGACCTCGCCACCCGCGCCGAGCAGATCACGGTGGCTGAGGAGGTGCTGCGCACCCAGGGCTGGGGCGCCTGGCCCACCTGCTCCAAGCGGTACGGCCTCAGCGGGCGGGTCCACACCGTCCAGCCGGGGGACACCCTGTACGCCATCGCCCGCCGCTTCAAGGTGGCCGGGGGCTGGCAGGCACTGTACGAGGCCAACCGTGACGTCATCGGCGACTCACCCGACCGGATCGCGGTCGGCATGATGCTCGCCATCCCCGAGTGATCCGCATCCCCGAGTGATCCGCGAACTTTTCCCGCGGCATCGGACAACAGCAGGCATGAAGCTTTCCTTCCTGCTGCACAACGCCTACGGAATCGGCGGAACGATCCGCGCCACGTTCAATCTGACCCGCGCCCTGGCCGAGCGCCACGAGGTCGAGATCGTCTCCGTCTTCCGGCACCGCGACGAGCCGCTGATGGGCGCGCCCGCCGGCGTCACCATGAGCCACCTCGTCGATCTGCGGAAGGGCAGCCCGGAGTACGACGGCGACCACCCCGACCACCGGCTCCCCGCACGGGTCTTCCCGCGCGGGGACGGCCGCCACCGGCAGTACAGCAGGCTCACCGACACCCGGATCGGCGACCATCTGCGCACCGTCCGGGCCGATGTGGTGATCGGCACCCGGCCCGGACTCAATGTCCACCTCGCCCGCCAGACCCGCCGGGGACCGGTCCGGGTGGCCCAGGAACATCTGACCCTGGAGAGCCACAGCCGGCGGATGCACCACGAGATCGGCCGCCACTACCCCCTGCTGGACGCCCTGACCACGGTGACCGAGGCGGACGCCCGCGCCTACCGGACCGGGCTCCGGCTCCCCGGGCTGCGGATCGAGGCCATCCCCAACAGCGTGCCCGCGCCCTCGGTGGCCCCGGCCGACGGCAGCGGCCGGTGCGTCATCGCGGCGGGCCGCCTCACCCGGGTCAAGCGGTACGACGTCCTTGTCGAGGCGTTCGCCGAGGTCGCCGCCGCGCGGCCGGGCTGGCAGCTGCGGATCTACGGCAGCGGCGACGCGACCGGCAATGAGAAGACCGCGCTGACCGAGCTGATCAGAGCCCGCGGACTGGAGGGCCGGGCCGCGCTCCTCGGCAACGCGGATCCGCTGGAACGCGAGTGGGTCAAGGGATCCATCGCGGCGGTCACCTCGGAGCGCGAGTCCTTCGGCATGACGATCGTGGAGGCGATGCGGTGCGGCCTCCCCGTCGTCGCCACGGACTGCCCGCACGGACCGCGCGAGATCATCTCCGACGGAGTGGACGGACGGCTGGTCCCGGTCGGCGACACCGCCGCGTTCTCGGCCGCGCTGCTGAGCCTGATCGACGACGAGGACGGCCGCCGCCGGGCCGGCGCCGCCGCCCGCGACGCCGCCGAGCGCTTCGACCCGGCGCGGATCGCCGCCCGCCATGAGGCCCTCTTCGCCGAACTGACCGCCGCCCGCGCGGCCGGCGGCTCGCATGCCGCGGTCCGCACCGCACTCCACCGGATCCGGGGCCCGGTCACCAGCGCCGTCTTCACCACCCGCCGCACGGCCGCCGCCGCGGCCCGCCGCCTCCGCGGCACCGGCTGACGGCCGGCCGGGCCCCGCCCGTGCGGTGCCCGTACCCCCGGCACGTTCCGCGGCGGATCACCCGGGCGGTGAAGGCGGGCGCCACGCCACCCGGACCTCCCGGCGGCCCGGGGGAGCAGGGCGGCGGTGATCACGGGCTCCCGCCCTTCGAGCGCCCGCGCGGAGCGCCGTCGTCCAGGTCCGGCGCGCCGTCCCGTCCCGCCGCCGTCAGGGTCCGGGGTGCCGTCCCGTCCCGCCCCCGGAGGGCACCATCGCGGACCGTATCTGTCCGCAAGTCCTGACAGACTGACGCCATGTTGGAGACCTCCGCACGACTGCTGCGTCTGCTCTCACTCCTCCAGGCCCACCGCGAGTGGTCCGGTGCCGATCTCGCCGACCGGCTCGGGGTCACCGCGCGCACCGTGCGCCGGGATGTGGACCGGCTGCGGGAGCTGGGGTATCCGGTGAACGCCAGCCCGGGGACCGGCGGCGGCTATCAGCTCGGCGCGGGTGCCGAGCTGCCGCCGCTGCTGCTCGACGACGAGGAGGCGGTGGCCGTCGCGGTCGGGCTGCGCACCGCGGCCGGGCAGGGGATCGAGGGCATCGGGGAGACCTCCGTACGCGCCCTGGCCAAGCTGGAACAGGTGCTCCCGCACCGGCTGCGGCGGCGGGTGAGCGCGCTGAACGCCTTCACCGTGCCGATGCTGCGCACGCCCCGCTCCCAGGTGGACGCCTCCGTCCTCACCGAGCTGGCCAACGCCTGCCGGGACAGCGAGCTGCTGCGTTTCGAGTACCGCGACCACGGGGGCGCCACCACCCGGCGCGTCACCGAGCCCCACCGGCTCGTCTGCACCGAGCACCGCTGGTATCTGGTCGCCTGGGATGTCGACCGGTCCGGCTGGCGCACCTTCCGGGCCGACCGGATCACCCCGAAGCCGCCGCACGGACCCCGCTTCGTCCCCCGCACCCCGCCCGCGGACGATCTGGCCGCCTATGTCTCCCGGGGTGTCTCCACCCGGGCGTACGCCACCCAGGCCGTCTTCCGGCTCCAGATGCCGGCGGCCGACGCGGCGGCGGTCATCGGGCCCTCGGACGGAATCATCGAGCCGATCGGCGAACGGAGCTGTCTGCTGCGGGCGGGCGCGGCGAGCCTCGACGTCATGGTGATCCATGTGATGCTCATGGGCGTCGATTTCGAGGTGATCGAGCCGCCGGAGCTGGTGGATCACATCAGGGCGGTACGGGACCGGCTCTCCCGTGCCCTGGATTCCGGGCCCGGCCCGGAATCCCCGGCCGGAACACCCGGCTCGCCGGCTTCGCCGGGAGCCCAGAGCCCGCCGCCCCCGGCCGGGTAGCTCCCGCGCGCCGGGTACGGCGATTGGTACGAACCTTTCGCACCGGTACGCACCCCCGTCACACCCCCAACACCCCGGTCCGCCCGGCCCGGACGGCTCCCCGGCGGTTCGTCACCGGATCGTCATCTCCCGGCGCCCAGTCCGCTCCATGCGAGCGATCCGGCCGGGAACCGGCGAATTCCTCACGGTTTGTCAATTCATCGAAACCCGTTTTTCCGGCTTATTCGGCGATGGAATTCAGCCGTCTCGCCGAAGGAATGGGAATTTGTGTGCGACACCTGCCGGAGTGCACGTTCGAGTGATGCGGTTTGAGCTGAACGTGTGTCGTACCCCTGTGACAGAAGTGTGACGAGTGGGGTACCCGGGGCCGGGGAAGGACCGATATGGCCTTCCCTTCCGTCACCGTCCGCTGCCGCCTACGGTGGAGGGCATGGCACCCACACCGAACGCCTCCGCCCAGCCCGGTGACACCCCCTCGTCCTATGTCGGCCTGCTCGCGGCGAACGCCGAGCGCCGCGCCCGGCAGCGCGGCTGGAGCACCGTCCGCGCGCTGCCGCCGGGCGCGATCGTCACCATGGAGTATCTGGCGGGCAGGCTGAATCTGGAGGTACGGGACGGCGTGGTGGTCCGCTGCTGGGCGGGCTGAGCGCGGGACAGCCGCCGGCCCGCCCCCGTCCCCGTGCACCCCGGACACGCCGAGGGCCCTGTCCCGCCCGGAGATCCGGGGCGGGACAGGGCCCTCGTACGGTGCCGGCGGGCCGGGCTCAGTTGCCCGACATCGGCCGTGACGGCGGGCGGGTGCCGCCCGACTGGCTGGTCACCGGCGCGCGGTCGGAGCGCGCCGGGTGGGTTCTCGGTCTGCTGATGTGCACGGTGGCCCTGGCGGACGGCACGGGCAGGGTGCCCACCGCCCCGGCGTGTTCCCTGGACGGCTCCGCCGGCGAGGGCTCCGGCACCGGTGCCGGGCCGTGGCCGCCGGAGGCCACCGGCAGCGAGCGGGCCGGCCTGCCGCGTGCCCGCCGGCGCTCCCGCCACCGGTCGCGCCGGCCGAGGATCCACGCCTCGGTCCGCCGGATCGGCGGCTCGCACCACGGCAGCGCCAGCAGGATCAGCAGCCCCGCCGCCCAGCCCAGCAGGACATCGCTCAGCCAGTGCGTACCGATGTACACGGTGGTGAGGCCGACGCCCAGGGAGACCGTCGCCGAGAGCGCCGACAGATAGCGCCGGGTCTTCGGGGTGGTCGCCAGATAGGCCAGGATGCCCCAGGTCACCACCGCGTTCGCGGTGTGCCCGGAGGGAAATATATCGCCGCCGGCGAAGAGGTCGGGTGAGCCGATCCGGGTCCCGTAATGGGGACCGAGCCGGCCGAGGCCGATCTTGACCGCGCCGACGGTCGTGTTGAGCAGCAACAGCGACACGCCGAGCACCAGCAGCGGCCGCAGCGTGTGCTGGCGCCAGGAGCGCCAGCCCAGCCAGGCCGCGACCATGACGGCCGTCGGGCCGCGCTGACCGAGGACCACGAAGTAGTCGAGGAAGCCATGCAGCTCGGGCCACTGCTGATAGGGCCGGAAGAGCATGACCTTCCAGTCGAGGATCACCAGCCAGGTCGACGCCAGCACGGCGACGACGATGGCGAGATAGAACGCAGACGTCCCGCCGAAGAGGGCGAGTCGTGTGCGGCTCATCCGCGGGATCTCTATCTTCGGCGGTTCCGGCTCTCGGTCCAAGCGGGCGAAGATGTCGGTACGCACCCAATCGACGTTACAGCGCGTGAGTGTGCGGCTAGGCCGATCCAGCGTCTTTGTGATGACGATGTGATGTGGAGTATGTCTCAGTCGACGGGTTTAATCAGGGCCAACTCGGAAATCCGGGAGCTCACCCGACCAATTGCCCGGAGCTCCGGCCGACTGCCCTTTCCGGAGGGGAAATTATCGCCCTCCGTGCCGTTGTATGAATTATTTCTCATCTCCGCGGGCGGTCACCGCTCCTCCACCGGGCCCCCACCGCCGGCCGAGCGCACTTCCATGATCGTTCGAGCCGGACCGGCGGCGTGGCGCACACCACACACCCCCCGGCGGCACGGTGAGAGCTGGACCACGCGCGCGCCGTGAGAACTCGCGTACGCTGAGCGCTCGCTCGCCCGCCGATTCCGGACCGCCGAGGGGAACCGTCCCCGTTCCCCGCCCCCGTTCCCGTCTCGGGCAAGACCGCCGAGAGCGAGTGAACCACTGGAGGTAGGTGCATGTCAGGGACGACCACGGCCGCGGCACGACTGCGCGCGGCAGGCGGCGGTGGCAACCGCTGGGTCGTCCTTCTCGTCCTCTGCGTCAGTCTCCTGCTGGTCGCGGTCGACTCGACCGTCCTTCATGTCGCGGTCCCCGCCGTCACCGAGGACCTGCGCCCCACCGGTGTCGAACTCCTCTGGATCGTCGACTCCTATCCGCTGATCTGCGCCGCCCTGCTGATCCTCTTCGGCACCCTCGGCGACCGGGTCGGCCGCCGCCGGGTCCTTCTCATCGGCTACGGCATCTTCGGCGCCGCGTCGGCGGTGGCCGCCTTCGCCGACACCCCCGGTGTGCTGATCGCGGCCCGCGCCCTGCTCGGCGTCGGCGGCGCGATGATCATGCCCGCCACGCTCTCCATACTCCGCGCGGTCTTCCCCGACCGGCGCGAGCGGGCCACCGCCATCGGCATCTGGACCGCCGTCGCCGCCATCGGCGCCGCGACCGGCCCGGTCCTCGGCGGATTCCTCATCGAGCACTTCTGGTGGGGTTCCGTCTTCCTGATCAACATCCCCCTGATGGCGGTCATCCTGCCGCTCGGCCGCTGGCTGCTGCCCGAGTCCCGGGGCGGTTTCGACGGCCCCTGGGACGTGGCGGGCGCGCTGATGGCCGCCGCCGGTGTCCTCGGTGTCGTCCTCGGGGTGAAGCGGCTCGGCGTCGGCCACGAGCTCTCCGACCTCCTGACGACGGGTCCGCTGCTGGCCGGGACGGCCCTGCTGATCCTCTTCGTACGGCGCCAGCGCCGCCGTCCCCAGCCGCTGATCGATGTGCGGATGTTCGCCAACGCGACCTTCTCCACCTCGGTCGGCTGCATCGTGCTCGCCATGCTGGCCCTGGTCGGCCTGGAGCTCATCGCCGTCCAGTACCTCCAGCTCATCCTCGGCCTCGGCCCGATGGAGACCGGACTGCGGCTGCTGCCGCTCACCTTCGCCGCGATGGCCGCCGGCGCCTCCGGCTCGTACACCCTGCGGCGGCTCGGACCGCGCCGGATGGTCGGCTGGGGCTTCGTGCTCACCGCCGGGGCCGTGCTGCTGCTGACCCTGATGGGCCAGCACGACCGTCCGCTGCTGCTCACCGCCGGCTTCGTCCTGCTCGGCTTCGGGCTCCAGACCACGCTCTTCGCCGCCTATGAGTCGATGCTCAGTGAGGCGCCGGCGGAGCACGCGGGCGGGGCGGCGGCGATCGGCGAGACCTCGTACCAGCTCGGCGCCGGGATGGGGATCGCCCTCCTCGGCAGCGTGATGAACGCCGCGTACGCCCCCGGCCTCACCTCGCTCGACGGGGTGCCGCGCGCCGCCCGGGAATCGGCCTCCCACTCCCTGGGCGAGGCGTATCAGATCTCGGACGGGCTCGGCGGCACCGCCGGCGAGCTGCTGCGCGCCGCCGCGCGCACCTCCTTCGTCCACGGACTCCATGTCACCCTGCTGGTCAGCGCCGTACTGCTGCTGCTCGGCGCGCTCGCCGCGCTGCGGCTGCCCCGGCTGACCGAGTACGGCGCCGAGCGGCCGGAGCCGCTCCCCGGGAAGTGCCCGCCGCCCCGGAAGGGCGAGAGCGCGTCCCCCGCGGACGGCGCCGCCGGCCGGACTCCGGTGCTGCCGGCGAGCCGGACACCCGCCGAGGCGAGCGGGTCTGGACGCACGGCACACTGATCCGTACCGTCGACCCGGTGACGATCAGTGCCGGTCACCGCCCCGCGGTGATCGCGGTGCCCGCCCGCCCGTGCCGCCGGAGGCCATGACATGTCCGCACCCCGGAGCCCCGTCCGCTTCGACCCCCGCGACCCGCTCGGCATCGACGATCTGCTGTCCCCGGAGGATCTGGCGATCCGCGACACCGTCCGGGCCTGGGCCGCGGAGCGGGTGCTGCCCCATGTCGCCGAGTGGTACGAACGCGGCGAACTCCCCGGCATCCGGGAGCTGGCCCGGGAGCTCGGCTCGCTCGGGGCCCTCGGCATGCAGCTGGAGGGTTACGGCTGCGCGGGCGCCACGCCGATCCAGTACGGCCTCACCTGCCTGGAGCTGGAGGCCGCCGACTCCGGTGTCCGCTCGCTCGTCTCGGTCCAGGGCTCGCTGGCGATGTACGCGATCCACCGCTTCGGCTCCGAGGAGCAGAAGCTGCGCTGGCTGCCCGCCATGGCGTCGGGCGAGACCATCGGCTGCTTCGCCCTCACCGAGCCCGACCACGGCTCCGACCCGGCCGGCATGCGCACCCACGCCCGGCGCGACGGCACCGACTGGGTGCTGACGGGCCGCAAGATGTGGATCACCAACGGCTCCGTCGCGGGCGTCGCCGTCGTCTGGGCGCGGACCTCCGACGGCATCCGGGGATTCCTGGTGCCCACCGGGCTCCCCGGCTTCTCCGCTCCCGAGATCAAGCACAAGTGGTCCCTGCGGGCCAGCGTCACCAGCGAACTCGTCCTGGACGGGGTCCGGATCCCGGCCGATGCCGTACTCCCCGGCGCCACCGGGCTGCGCGGTCCGCTGAGCTGTCTGACCCACGCCCGGTACGGGATCGTCTGGGGCGCGATGGGGGCCGCGCGGGCGAGTTTCGAGTCCGCGCTGGAGTACGCGCGCACCCGGGTGCAGTTCGGCAGGCCCATCGGCGGCTTCCAGCTCACCCAGGCCAAACTCGCCGACATGGCGGTGGAGCTGCACAAGGGCATCCTGCTCGCCCACCATCTGGGGCTGCGCATGGCGGCGGGCACACTCCGGCCCGAACAGGTCAGTCTCGGCAAGCTGAACAATGTGCGGGAGGCCATCGAGATCTGCCGCACCGCACGCACCGTTCTCGGCGCCAACGGGATCTCACTGGAGTACCCCGTGATGCGGCATGCGACCAATCTGGAGTCGGTGCTCACCTACGAGGGGACCGTCGAGATGCACCAGCTCGTCCTGGGCAAGGCGCTCACCGGCCTCGACGCCTTCCGGTGACCGGGGAGCACCCCGGCCCGGCCGGTGCGGCCGGCGAGCGCCCTGCTCAGCTCTGGTTGTAGAAGCCGTCCTGGGAGTGACCCCGGGCCTCTCCGGTGACGACCTGGGTGTGCGCCGGGCTCAGCAGGAAGACCCGGGTGGCCACCCGCTCGATGGAGCCGCGCAGTCCGAACGTCAGCCCGGCCGCGAAGTCGACGACGCGCTTGGCGTCACCCGACTCCAGGGACGTCAGGTTGACGATGACCGGCACACCCTCCCGGAACAGCTCGCCGATGTGCCGGGCGTCCCGGAAGCAGGTGGGCGCCACGGTCGCGATCCTGCGGCCCACTTCCTGGGCGGAGTCGGAGGCCACCCGCACCCGGGCATCGGTGACCCAGGCGTCACCCGTCGTCTCGGCACCCTCGGAGTACTCGGCGTAATCGGCGTACTCGTCGGAGTAGCGCTCGTCGTTGTCCTCGACGAGTCCCAGCCAAGCGCTCGCCTTGCGCACAGATCCCATCGACGCCTCCTTCCACTGCGGTCCGCTCACTAGCGGTCTTTCGTCTTTCCTGTCCCTATGGTCGTCCATCATGCGGATGGCGCGCCAAGTGGATAGCCGTCGCACAGAGGTTTCGTGACGGGACTGGTGCAGATGATGTGGTGGTTCATCAGCTTTCTTCCGGTGTACGGGGTGTGATCCAACACAAAATATGAAAGTCGGGCCACATGGGTGATGTGGGGGACGTACGGGTGAACAGGGGGCGCTCGGTACGATGCCCGCCGCACCGTGCCGCCGCCCAGCCGTTCGTCCGGCGTGTCGCCGACACGGGTGCGCCGCCGGCACGATCCCGGGTGAACCGCGCGCGCCCGGCGGGCGTCCCAGCCTGAGGGACCGGCACCACGCGCCACACCCGCACCAGTTGAACGGCACGGCATTACGGGGGGATCACCAGTGTTCGGAATAGTCAGGCCCTGCGGCCACCGCCTCACCGAGGGGCTGAGGACCGAGTGGATGGCCCATCTCTGCGGCCTCTGTCTGGCGCTGCGGGCCGATCACGGCCAGTTCGCCCGGGTGGCCACCAACTACGACGGCCTGATCATCTCGGTCCTGACGGAGGCTCAGTCCGAGCGCACCGCCGCCGCCCGCCGCACCGCGGGCCCCTGTCCGCTCCGTGCCATGCGCACCGCGCCCATCGCCAGGGGCGAGGGGGCCAGGCTCGCCGCGGCCGTGTCGCTCGTCCTGGCGTCGGCCAAGATGCGCGACCATGTCGGCGACCGGGACGGGATACTGGCCCGCAGACCGGTCGCCGCCGCCGCCCGCCGGGTCGCCGCCGGCTGGGACCGGGCCGGCGCGCGCACCGGCGCCGAGCTCGGCTTCGACACGGCGGTACTCCTGGAGGCCGTCGGCCGGCAGGGCGGTGTCGAGGCCCTGGCCGGGCCCGGCACCCCGCTGACGGCCGTGACCGAACCCACCGAGACCGCCACCGCCGCCGCCTTCGCGCACACCGCCGTACTCGCCGGACGGCCGGAGAACGCCGCACCGCTCGCGGAGGCCGGACGGCTCTTCGGACGGCTCGCCCATCTGCTGGACGCGGTGGAGGACCAGCGGGCCGACGCCGCGGCCGGCGCGTGGAACCCGCTCACCGCCACCGGCACCTCACGGGCCGAGGCGCGCCGGCTCGCCGACGACGCGGTGCACGGAATCCGGCTGGCGCTGCGCGACGCCCGCTTCACCGAGGGCCGGCTGGTGCATGTACTGCTCGCCCATGAGACGGCGACCGCGGTGGACCGGGTCTTCGGCACCACCTCCTGCGGTCACGGTGACGCGCACGAGGGCCGCGCCTCGGCGTCCGGCGCGCGTCCGGGCGGGGGAAATCCCTTCGGCGGTCACGCGGACGGCGGGAATCCGTACGGCGACGGCTCCCGCGGCGGCCGGCCCGGCGGGTCCGGCGGCGGGCCCGGCGGACCGCCGCCCTCCCCGGGCGGGCCGCACCGGCCCGAGCCGCGCGGATTCCTCGCCGGGTGCGCCATGTTCACCCTGCTCTTCTGCACCTGCCGGATCTGCTGCGCCAAGGAGTACGAGGGGCCCTGGTCCCGGAAGCGGCGCGAGGGCTGCTGCCGCGACTGCGACTGCCCGGACTGCGGCTGCGGCGACGGCTGCTGCTGCCCCTGCGACTGAACCCCGGGCCCCCGGGCCGTGTCGTCACGGTCCCGTCCGCCTGTCGTGCCTCCGCCGGCCACCGCCGGGGGTACCCCCGGGGCGGCCCGGGCGGCCACGCCGCGTTGTCGTCGGTCGCCGGCGCCCCGCCCCGCGACCGCGCGCACCGGACCCGCCCCGCGGGAGGTGTCCCACTCGCTGATCCGGCCCGGTCCGTGAGAAACGACCCGGCCCCGGGGACGACGGGGCCGGGCCCCGCTCCCGCGCCGGCCGCTCAGCCCGGGGCCGGCAGGTCCTTCTCGAAGGGCAGCAGCCCGATCGACTCCGGATCCGCCGCCCGGTCGAAGAGCGCGCGGTAGCCCGTGGCCAGATAGAGCCCTCTGGCCTCGGGCTGCCGGGGTCCGGTGGTCAGCGCGATCCGGGTGTAGCCGTGCCGCGCCGCTTCCTGTTCGAGGATCAGCAGCACCCGGCGGGCCAGCCCCCGGCGGCGGTGCGCGGAGTGCGTCCAGATCCGCTTCAGCTCGGCGGTCTCCGGTCCGGCCCGCCGGTAGGCGCCCCCGGCCACCGCCGCGCCCCGCTCCAGGAGCAGGACGAACGCCCCGGCGGGCGGGGTGAATTCGGCGGCCGGATGGTTGGCCAGATCGGAGATGTCCCCGTACCGGCTGGCGAACTCGTGTGTCAGCTCCGCCAGCAGCGGGCGGGCCAGCGGGTCGTCGAGCGTGGTGTGCACCACGGAGACCGCGGACAGGGCGGCGGGTGCCGCGGGGCGGGCGGCATCGCAGCGGGAGCTGAAGGCCATGGACATCCTTCGGCGGGACGCGTCCGCCGGCGAACGGCCGGGCGGACGGACGGATTGCACGACGGGTGAGGGGAGGGGTGTGCGCGTCGCGGTGCGGGGTGGAGCCGGGGCCGGTGAAGGCCGGACGCCGCCGGGGACGGCGGCGTGCCCGTCCCGGGGGACGAGGGCGGACCGGAAGCGGTGACGGCGCGGGAAATCAGCGCCTCGGGAGCAGCGTCGGTGGGCTCAACAGGAGGACGACCACACGCGACCGAAGTCGATGTGGGAGCGCCTGACCAGCGGCTGCTGTGGGGACATGGCCCCAGTGGAACAGGCATCCGGTGTGGCGTCAACCGCGCTGAGACGCGGCGTTCACAGTGTGGACAGCCTTGACAGCGGACGGTGCCGACGGCCTAGCCTCGAAGCGCCGATCGTGCTGAGGGGCGCGATCCCGGCGCGTCGTTCCGGCCCCCGGCTCCGCCGGGTTCCGGGTGTTCCGGGGTGCGCACGGCCCGGCGGGAGTCTCCCGCCGGCCGCCGGCCACCGGTGAGGGCGATCCCGTTTTCGGCCATCGCAGCCACGGAGCCCTCTCATGACCACCGCGCCCCCCGCCGGCCCGCCCGCGCTCGCCGTCATCGGCGCCGGGCCGCGCGGCACCGGTGTCCTCGAACGGCTCGCCGCCAACCTTCCGGAGCTGTACGGCGACCGCCCGCTCGACATCCATCTCGTGGACCCCCATCCGGCCGGCCCCGGACGCATCTGGCGCCCCGACCAGTCCCCGCTGCTCTGGATGAACTCCATGGCCGAGGACGTCACCATGTTCACCGACGAGACCGTCCCCCTGGAGGGGCCGGTGCGGTCCGGACCCACGCTCGCCGAGTGGGCCGGAATCGACGGCCGCACCTTCGCCGACCGCACCCGCCAGGGCGCCTATCTGCGCTGGGTGTACGAGCGGGCCAGGGCCGCGCTGCCCGCCTCCGTCACCGTCCACGAGCACCGGGCCACCGCCGTGCGCATCACCGGACCGCGCGACGGCCGCCAGCGGATCCACCTGGCGGGCGAGGAGCGCTCCCTGACCGCCGATCTCGCCGTGCTGACCCTCGGTCATCTGCCCGCCGAGCTCGATCCCGAGCAGCGGGAACTGGCCGCCTTCGCCCGCCGCCACGGGCTGTCGCATCTGCCGCCCGACTTCACCGCCGACACCGGCCTCGACGTCCTGCCCGCCGGCGAACCCGTCATCGTCCGGGGGATGGGACTGGCCTTCATCGATCTGATGGTGCTGCTCACCGAGGGCCGCGGCGGACGGTTCGACGACGCGGCCGGCGTCTACCACCCCTCCGGCCGGGAGCCCGTGCTCCATGTCGGCTCCCGGCGCGGGGTGCCGTACCACACCAAGATCGGCTATCCGCACGACGGCGAACGGCCACCGCTGCCGCACTTCTTCGGGCCGGCCGAGACCGAAGCCCTGCTCCGGCGCGGACCGCTCGACTTCCGCCGCGACATCTGGCCGCTGATCGAGCGGGAACTCGGCCATGTCCACTACCACCGGCTCTTCACCGCCCACCCCGAACGGACCGCCACCGCGTGGGCCGACTTCGCGGAGAAGTACGCCGCCGCCGAACCCGGCGGCCCCGAGCTCCGGGCGCTGGCCGACTCCGCCGTGCCCGACCCCGCCGACCGATTCGACCCGGTGGCCCTGGACCGGCCGCTGCACGGACTCCGCTTCCCGTCGTGGGACGCCCTCCAAGTGGAGTTACGCGACCGGATCGAAGCCGATCTGGCCCGCCGTCACGACCCCGCGCACAGCGCCGACCTCGCCGTCTTCCTGGGGCTGCTCTCCGTCTACGGCCAGCTGGTCCGCCTCGGCGACATCGGCGACTGGTGGCACGGATACTTCAGCTTCCTGGCCTCCGGACCGCCCGCGCCGAGGGTGCGCCGGCTGCTCGCCCTCTCCCGGGCCGGCATCGTCCGCTTCCTCGGCGCGGGGATGACCGTCACCGCCGACGAGGAACTCGGCCTCTTCCGGGCGGGCGGCGAGAGCGTCCCCGGCCGGCACATCACCGCCCGGGCACTCGTCGAGGCCCGGCTCCCCGAACCCACCGTGGAGCGCGCCGACAGCCCGCTGCTGCGCCTCCTCCACCGCGAGGGCGCCGCCGCCACCCCCACCGGACTGCTGGCCGTGGACCCCGCCGACGGCCGGATCCTGGACCGCGCGGGGCGGGCCCACCCGCGCCGCTTCGCCCTCGGCCCGCACACCGACGCCCGGTCGAGCGGTGCCTTCACCCGCCCCCGCACCGGCGGTCCCGCCTTCCGCCAGAACGACGCCACCGCGCGGGCGGCCCTCGCGCTGCTGCGGGAGCTCGTCCCGCGCCCTCCCGCGCCCTGAGGGACCCCGCCCCCCCGCCCGAGTACCCCCGGGTCCCGCCCGGGAGCCCGGACCCTTCCGGTCCGGGAGACCACTCCCGTACGGACCCCGGCTCCCTCCCCCGGAGCCGGCCCCACCGCACCCCCGCCGCAGTCCTTCAAGGAACCGACCAATCCGGAGAGGCCCGCCATGTCTGCCACCCGTCCACTGCTGCATCTGGCCGTCGCGCTCGACGGCCCGGCGCGGTACGACGCCGATCACTATGTCGATCTCGCGACACTCGCCGAATACGGCGCACTCGACTTCGTCACCCTCGGGGACTCCTTCGCCCGCCCCGGGCCGGACGCCCTGGCCGTACTCGCCCGGGTCGCCCCCGCCACCCGGCGGATCGGCCTGGTGCCGGCCGTGACCACCACCCACACCGAGCCCTTCCACGTCTCCACCGCCGTCGCCACCCTGGACTGGGTCAGCCGCGGCCGGGCCGGCTGGTCCGTCGCCGTCTCGGCCACCGAGGCGGAGGCCCGGCTCTTCGGGCGCCGTCCCGCCGCCCCCACCGACGCGCTCTGGAAGGAGGCCGGCGAGGTCGCCGATGTCGTCGCCCGCCTCTGGGACAGCTGGGAGGACGGCGCCGAGATCCGCGACACGGCGACAGGACGCTTCATCGACAGGGAGAAACTCCACTATGTCGACTTCCAGGGCTCCGGATTCCGGGTGCGCGGCCCGTCGATCGTGCCCCGGCCGCCCCAGGGCCGTCCGGTGACCGTGGTCGACATCAGCACCACCGGGGAGGCCGGCCGCCGGGCCGCCGCCCGGTACGCCGATGTCGTCCTCATCCGGGCCGGCTCACCCGAGCGCGCCGCCGCCCTCCGCGACGGGGTGCACCGCGACGCCCGGGCGCACGGCCGCGACCCCGGCACCATCCGGGTGCTGCTCACCCTCGCCGTCGACCTCGGCGAGAGCGAGACCTGCCCGGAACCGGGGCTGGAGAGCGGGCCGCCGCTCGCGGCGCACTCCACCTACTACAGCGGCGGCCCGGTCGACCTCGCCGAACTGATCACCCGCTGGCACGCGGCGGGTGCCGTGGACGGCTTCCACCTCGCCCCCATCGCCCCCCACCGCGACCTGGAACGCATCGTCAACGGCACCGTCGCCCTGCTCCAGCACCGCAGCCTCTTCCGCACCTTCCACCCCGGCGGCACCCTCCGCGAACATCTCGGCCTCGCCCGCCCCGCCAACCGCTACGCCCGAGCCGGAGGCGCCTCATGACCGTCACCCCCGACACCGCCGCCGGCCCCATCCACCTGGCCGCCCACTTCCCCGGCGTCAACAGCACCACCGTCTGGACCGACCCCCGCTCCGGCAGCCAGATCGACTTCGGCTCCTTCGAACATCTCGCCCGCACCGCCGAGCGCGGGCTCTTCGACTTCTTCTTCCTCGCCGAGGGGCTGCGGCTGCGGGAGCACAAGGGCCTGATCCACGATCTCGACGTGATGGGCCGGCCCGAGTCGATCACCGTGCTGAACGCCCTCGCCGCCCTCACCGACCGGCTCGGCCTCGCCGCCACCGTCAACGCCACCTTCAACGAACCCTTCGAACTGGCCCGCAGGCTCTCCTCCCTCGACCACCTCAGCGGCGGCCGGGCGGGCTGGAACGTGGTCACCTCGTCCGACGCCTTCACCGGCGAGAACTTCCGGCGCGGCGGCTATCTGGACCGCGCCGACCGCTACACCCGCGCCGCCGAGTTCGTCCGGACCGCCCGCGGGCTCTGGGACTCCTGGAGCGCCGACGGCAGCCCCCGCGCCTTCTCCCACCGCGGTCCGCACTTCACCGTCGAGGGGGAGTTCACCCTCCCGCGCTCCCCGCAGGGCCACCCCGTGGTCATCCAGGCCGGCGACTCCGCCGAGGGCCGGGAGTTCGCCGCCGCCGCGGCGGACGTGGTCTTCACCCGGCACGGCACCCTGGAGGCGGGCCGCGCCTTCTACGCCGACGTCAAGGGCCGGCTCGCCGCGCACGGCCGGGCACCCGGCGAGCTCAAGGTCATGCCCGGTGTGACCGTGGTCCTCGGCGCGACCGACGCCGAGGCGCAGGAGAAGGCCGCCGACCTCCGCCGGCGGCAGATCTCCCCGCAGAACGCCCTGCTCGCCCTGGAACAGATCTGGGGCCGCGATCTCTCCGGATACGACCCCGACGGCCCGCTTCCCGCCGTGGAACCCGACACCGACCCCGAATCCGCGCTCTCCCGGGGTCGGGTCCGCGCGGGCACCCCCGCCGAGATCGCCGCCATCGTCGCCAAGTGGCGGGCCCTGTCGGAGGAGAAGGGGCTCTCCATCCGCCAGACCGTCATCGAGGCGTCGGGACGGCAGTCCTTCATCGGCGCCCCGGGCACCGTCGCCGAGGCGATGATCACCCATGTCGCCGGGCGGGCCGCCGACGGATTCATCCTCGTGCCCCAGCTCACCCCCGGCGGCCTGGACGACTTCGTGGACGACGTGGTGCCGCTCCTCCAGGAGCGCGGAGCCTTCCGCACCCGGTACACCGGCACGACGCTCCGGTCCCACCTGGGGCTCGCCGAGCCGGTGTGGAAAGGTTGACGGCATGAGCAAGGACGAACACAGCACGGCCCGGGGCGAGCGGAACACCGCCCCGGACGACCGGAACGCGTCGCGGGGCGGACGGGGAGAGACGGACGGACGCGCGGCCCGCGACTGGCTGAAGTGGCACGAGTGGCGGCTGGAAGCCATCGCCGCGCCGTACGGTCCGCTCTCCCTCACCGGCACCCACTGGCTCGACGACCACCCGGGCGGACACCTCCCCTCGCTCCCCGGCGAATGGAGCGCCGACGGCGACGAGATCGTCCTCACCGCCGGGGAGGCCGACCGCCTCACCCTCGACGGCAAGCCCCTCACCGGCTCCGCCCGGCTCACCGCCGACCACGGCCCCATCCCGGAGTCCCGTCTCGCCCTCGGCGACCGGCGCCTGGTGGTGCTGCGGCGCGAAGGACTCTGGGCGGTGCGCGACTTCGATCCGCACGCCCCGGCGCGCGAGGCGTTCAAGGGGATCGAGACCACCCCGTACGCCCCCGAATGGGCCGTCCCCGGCCGCTATCTCCCCTACGGGAACCACCACACCGTCCAGGTGGCCAACGCCGACGGGCGGGACCGCGGACTCGGTCTCGCCGGAGAGATCGCCTTCGAGCTCGGCGGCAGCGCGCACACCCTGCGGGTCGCCGTCGAGAACGACGGCTCGCTGTGGGCCGTCTTCGCCGACGCCACCAGCGGGGACGGCAGCTACCGCTTCCGTTTCCTGCGGCCCGCCGCACCGGCGCCGGACGGCACCGTGACCGTCGACTTCAACCGCGCCCTGCTGCCGCCGTGCGCCTTCGCGGACCACTTCATCTGCCCCTTCCCGCCGCCGGGGAACACCCTCTCCGCCGCCGTTCCCGCCGGGGAGCGCGCCCTGCGCGCGCACTGACCCGGCACCGCTCCCGGCGGCCGTCACGGCCGCCGGGGCCGCCCGCCGGGGGCGCGCGCACACCCCGGCGGGCGCCCTTGCGCCCACCGGCGGCCGTCCGAATACTCCCGAGGAGCGCCGGCCGGGGAGTGCGAGGCACCGACGAGCACGGATGGTGCTCCACGGCCGCGCCTCACGGGCCCCGCACCCCACGACGGGCCCCCGATCCCCCTCGGGAGGAACGACCAGTGAGGATCACGCGCACCCCCCGCACCCCCCGCACCCGCCGCGGCGCCGGACGCTCCCGCACCCTCGCCGTCACCACCGGAATCGCCGCCGCGGCGGCCCTGGTCGTCCCGCCGGCCGGCGCGCGGGCCGCGGGCGAGCTCACCCCCCGGGAGCTGGGCGCCGCCGCGGCGGCCGTGGCCCGGGCCGATGTCCCGGGCACCGCTTGGACCCCCGACCCGGCGGCCGGCACTCTCACCGTCACCGTCGACTCCACCGTCACCCCCGCCGCCAGGGACCGTATCCGCAGCGCCGTCGGCCCCCGGGCCGGAGCGCTCCGCTTCGAGCGGACCCCCGGTGTCCTCTCCCGGCTGCTGGCCGGCGGCGACACCGTGCGCGCCGGCAGCCGCCGCTGCTCGGCCGGGTTCAATGTCCGACGGGGACGTACGCACTACTTCCTGACCGCCGGACACTGCACCGACGGCCACCGGCGCACCTGGTACACCGACGCCGACCGCACCACCCGGGTCGGCCCCACCGCCCGCTCCAGCTTCCCGGGCAATGACTACGGCCTGGTCCGCTATGCCAACCGCGCCCTGCCGCGCCCCGGGAAGGTCGGCCGGGTGGACATCACCCGCGCCGCCGGGCCCTCGGTCGGCATGCCGGTCACCCGGCGCGGCGCCGTCTCCGGCAGCCGGGGCGGCCGGATCACCGGCCTCGGCGCCACGGTGAACTACGGCGGCGGCGACATCGTCCGCGGCCTCATCCGCGCCGATGTCTGCGCCGAACCCGGCGACAGCGGCGGCCCGCTGCACTCCGGCGACCGGGCCATCGGACTGACCTCGGGCGGCAGCGGCGACTGCGCCTCCGGCGGCACGACCTATTTCCAGCCGGTCATCGAGGCGCTGCGGGCCTATGACGTGAGCGTGTACTGACCGGGCGGGCGCCGGGCCCCGGTCCGCATGCGGGACGGGGGCTCGACGCCGCGGCGCCCGGCCGGGAGCATGGTCCGCAGCACCGGCAGGGGCGAGCGGACGGGAGACGGGGCGTGTGGACGTGAAGCGCATCGGAATCACCGGTCACCGGTTCATCCCGCCCGAGGCCCGCGGCCACATCCGCGCCGGCATGCGCGCGGCGCTGCGCGGCGGACGGGGCGGCGCGCTGGAGGCGTACTCCTCGCTCGCGGTCGGCGCCGACCAGATCTTCGCGGACATCGCGCTCTCCTGCGGGGCCGAGCTGACGGTGGTGATCCCCAGCGGCGACTACGCGAACGGCTTCACCGACCCCGCCGAACTGGCCGGATTCCAGCGGCTCCGGGACCGTGCGACCCGGGAGGTCCGGCTCGCCTTCCCGCACTCCACGGACGAGGCGTACTACGCGGCCGGGGCGTATATCGCCGACCGGTGCGACCGGCTGCTCGCGGTCTGGGACGGCTGCCCCGCCCGCGGCCGGGGCGGCACGGCGGAGATCGTGCAGTACGCGCGTGACCTGGGCAAACCGGTGACGGTCATCTGGCGCGAGGGCTTGGTGCGTCCCTGACGCGCGGCCCCGGGAGGCGGTGATCCCGCTCCCCGGGGTCCGGCGGCGCGGGGGTCAGCCGCGGTGGCGGGCCAGCCAGTCCGTGTGCTGGGGCGACACGATGCGCTCCGTCTCGTACACGGCCGAGGGCCACTGCGCGTCGGTGACCGAATTCTCCATCGCCCGGTGCATCGCCGCCAGATCCTCCTCCACCAGCGAGTGGGCGGCGATCAGCGGCTGATGGCGCCGCATCTCGCTCCAGGCCAGACAGCCCAGCGCGGCGGCCGACAGCGCTCCCGGCACACCGGGGGAGTCCAGCAGCGCGAAGGTGTGCAGCAGGGAGAGGAAGAGCGCCAGCAGGGTCAGCAGCCCGATGCCGAACGACCATGTCCGGGTCGCCCGCCGGGAGTTCTCCGCGCTGCGGTGATACCAGTTGCGCTGTTCGATCAGCCGGTCGCGGACATATGTCTCGCGCCGAATACCGAATGGCTGGGCGCGCAGCCGGCGCATCGCCGGAGTGATCAGATCCTGTTCGGCGATTTCCGGCATAGTGGTCCGCGGATCTTTCCAGCCGACTTTCGCCAGCTCACGCAGGCCGTCCTCGATCCGTTTGATGTACAGCCCGTCCTGATCCGCCGGAGGATTGTCGAAGGGGGCACCGTGCACGGAGTAGCGCCAGCACATCGACTTGATGTACTCGGCCGCCGAACGGTTCAGGTGCCACTGGGATTTCGCTCCCCGCCTGGACGCGCGATAACCCAGCAGGAGTACTCCGGCATACGCCAATGCGCTGAGCGCGCCGGGGAGGCGGAGATCGCCGCCCATCGCGAGCGAGGACGGCAGCACCGCCGCCGCCGCGCCCACCACCAGCAGAAGCAGCTGTGACCTGGCGAATCCGATCGCCTCCCGCTGGCGGGCGACGGCGACGGTGTCGGTGTGATGGAAGAGGGCCGGAAGATCCGTGTTGCGGAAAACCGCGCTGTTCCCGGCCCCGGGATAAACTGTCATACGTCCCCCTGGCAGTGAATGTTCGAGTATTTCCTGCCTTTTTCTCTCCGGTGTCCCCTGCTCTCCCCGCCCGTACAGCGCACCGGAACACGTGGTCAAGAGCGTAAAACCCGGCCGGTCGGCACCGCAATGGTGCGGTGGCCTCCCGGGGCCGTGCTCCCGGGCCCGGTCCGCGGCCTCCCGATTTCTCGATCAATTCCGTTGCGAGAGCGCGTCCCCGCAGTGAGGACGCGTCTCCGCCGCGCGAGAGCGGTGATATCCGGCCGCCCTGGCCGAAGCGCTGAAAACATGGGAGTACCGGCCCCCGTTCCGTGCGATCGTTCACGAGCCGCACCACCGTCCCGGTCCGGTGGCGGACGGAATCGCCCGTCACCCCGGTACCACCCGACCCACTGTCACCCGGCCGGTTTTCTTTGGCCGATCGTCCACGCGTGAGCGGGCCTTTCCCGGGCATGGTGAGAAAGCGCCGGGAGAGCTCCGCCCCGGATCACGGGGGGACCGGCACTCACACGCCGGCCGCCACACCGGCGCGCGCGGCCCGTCGAGGGCACCACCGACCACCCCCCGAAGTCGGTGACACACCAGAGCGCATGACGTCCGGCGGCACCGAGCGGTGCCCCGGCGGGAGGGGGAGACTCCGTTGTCCTCATCAGCCGCCCCGCGACCGGCCCGCACCCCGGAACCGGCGGGCGGGCCGCCGGACCCGCACCCCGGAGACACCAGGGCCGCCTCGGCTGAACCCGCGTACGACCCCGAGCACCATCACCGTCTCGTCGGCGCCCTGCGCGAACTCGGCGTCGAGAGCGGCATGACCGTACTCGTCCACTCGGCGCTCCGCGCCACCGGCATCCGCTCCGGCCCGCTGCGCCGCGCGCTCCGGGCCGCCCTCGGCGCGGACGGCACCCTGGTCGCCCCGGCCTTCACCGAGGCGAACTCCGACACCTCGCACGTCTACCGGGCACGGATCGCCGGCATGACCCCCGGGGAGGTGGTGGCCCACCGCGCCGCCATGCCCGCCTTCGACCCGGACGCCACCCCCAGCCAGGGGATGGGACGGCTGGCCGAGTCCATCCGCACGGCCCCCGGCGCGGTCCGCAGCGCCCATCCGCAGACCTCGTTCACCGCGCTCGGCCGCCGGGCCGGGGAGCTGCTGGCCCGGCACCCCCTCGCCTGCCATCTCGGCGACGACTCCCCGCTCGGAGCGCTCCACCGGGCCGACGCCCACGCCCTCATGATCAATGTCGACTTCGATGTGTGCACCGCCTTCCATCTCGCCGAGTACCGGACCGGAAGCCCGCTGCGGACCTACCGCTGTGTGGTCCGGCGGCCGGGGGGCGGCCGGAGCTGGGTGGAGTACGAGGACGTCCGGCTGGACGACAGCGACTTCGGCGCGATCGGGGCCTCCTTCACCTGGGGCCTGGAGCAGAAAGGACAGCTCGGAGGAAGACCCGCAAGGCTGTTCTCGGTCAGGGCCGCGGTCGACCACGCGGTGGAGTGGATGGCCGAGAAGCGCCGTTGACCGGACCCGCCGGGGAACCCCCACCCGGGCGGAGCGCCGGAGTCAGCCCCGCCGGCGATTGAGGCGCGGGGTCCGGGACGGAGCCCCGCGAGGCCCCGTCACCCGCCCCCGTCACCCGCCGGGGCCTCCTCCCGCACCCCGCCCCGCGCGGACCTCCGCATCACCGCACACCCCACCGTCACCGCCGCGCCGCCCACCGCCCACGCCGCCAGCACCAGCAGCGGCCCGCCGGTCGCGTTGCCCTTGAAGTACGCGATCGACCGGGCCGCGAAGGTCCCCGCGCCCGGCGGCAGCGCCGGGCCGATGGCCCGCCAGAAGGGCGGCAGCAGGGGGTAGGGGTAGGCACCGCCCGCGCTCGGGTTGCCGAGGACGACGACGAGGGCGATGGCCAGACCGATGCCGATGACCCCGGCGAGCCCCTGGAGGGCGAGGGTGATCGCCCCGACGGTGAAGACCAGCAGGGTGCCCAGGCCCCAGAGGGCGGGCACACTGCCCGGCAGCGCGTCCAGGACCGGCCCGGCGACGACCGTGCCGAGAAGGCCGGCCGCGATGGAGTACAGCAGCAGCACACCGAGCCGGATGAAGGCACGGTGCGTGTTGGCGGGCCGGGCGCCCGCGCTGATGGCGAGGATCGCGGCGCAGAGGTAGCCGCCGACGCACCAGCCGATGACGAGATAGAAGGAGGAGAGGCCGCGCGCGTCGCCCGGGGCGTCCGGGACCACGTCGACGACCTCGACCCGCCGCCCCTCGCTCCGCTCCGCCGCCACGATCACCTCGGTGAGGGCGTCCGAGAGCGCCGCTCCCGCCGCGCTGGCGACCAGCAGGGTGTCCGTACCGCCCGGCCCCGCCACGAGCAGGGCTCCGTCCACGTCCCGCTGCTCGATCCCCTCGCGCGCGGCGGCCTCGGACCGTACCGCCCGGGGGTCGACCGGGTCGCCGGGGAGGGCGGCGAGCCGGCGCACGGCCCCGTCGGCGCTCCGCTGGTCGGGGGCGGCGACGGCCAGCGGGATCTCCTGCGGTTTCGGGTGGTGGAAGGCGCCGATGTACGAGACCACGAAGGCCACCTGGAGCGCCAGCACTCCGATGACCAGCAGCGCGGCGCGCAGGCTCACCGCGTCCTTGAGCTCGGCGACGAAGCCGTTGGGGGAGCGCGTCATGGCTCCACGCTCGGGGGCGGTGCGGCGGCCCGCAGTCGGGGAGGGTCCGAATGGCCGATCGCCCGTCGGACCGGGCGCTCACCCGGCGGGGGCGCCCGCCGCCGCGACGACCCGCGCGCCCGCCCCTCTGACAAGGGTACGGACGCGCGGGCCGGTCACCACCGGTCGGTCGGTCGCTCAGGGAGGAGTGGGTCAGCCGCGACCGCCCGCCCGGCGGCGGGCCGAGCCGAACATCACCGCGGCGCCGAGCGCCAGTGCGGCGGCGCCGCCGATGGCGACGTACATGGTGTTGTTGTCACCGCCGGTCTCGGCCAGGTTGTCACCCTGCGCCACGGGCTGCGGGGCGCCGCCGCCGTTGGCGACCGGGGCGTTGCCCTCGGACTTGGTGCCGATGGCCTTGGCGCCACCCTGGTGGGCGGCGTGCTGGGCGTTGGCCTTGACCTCGGCGGGGGTGTCGCCGCCGTGGCCGTTGTGGTCGACGGAGGAGTTCCCCGCGCCCTGCTTGATCTCCTTCTCGGTCGGCGCCTCGGCGACCGGGGCGCCCGGCGCGCCGGTGTCGCTGCCGAACACCACGTCCGAGCAGGTGTAGAAGGCCTCGGGGGAGTCCGAGCGCTGGAGGATCGAGTAGACCAGGTGACGGCCCGACTTCGCGGGGATGGTGCCGTCGAAGACGAAGGAACCGTTCACCAGCGGCGGGTTGGTGGCCTTCGCGAACGGCTGGGCCTCCAGGTCCGACCACTTCAGCGGCTTGCTCGGGTCGTAGCCGTCCTTGGTGACGTACAGCTCCAGCGTGCCCTTGTGGGGGGCGGTGGCACGCCAGCGGAAGGTGTTCTTGCCCGAGGTCAGCTGGGTGGAGGGCCAGTCGGTACGGGGGGCGTCGAGCCCCTTGTACTTGGCGCGGCCCACGCTGCACAGCTGACCGTCGGGGATGATCTGCCGGTGGCGGCCGTCCGCGTCGCCGATGTTGACCTCGTTCCAGTCGTACAGCGGCTGGGTGCCGCCCGCCGCCACGAGCGCCTTGCAGGCCGCGGAGTCCGGGCTCTCGGGGCCCTCGGCGAAGCAGGCGGAAATCCGGCTGACCGGGTCCAGCATGGATCCGTGGGAGGCTGCCGGCGAGGCGGTCAGACCCGTCAGCGCGAGCGGCGCGATGCCGAGAGCGAGGACCAGGGAAGCCTTGCGGCGAGCGGTCATGTTGGCGTTCTCCTCAATGGGACAGTGGGGGGGTGCGGGGCCGGTTCGAACAGGCGGCGCGGCTCCCGACCGCCTTGGTGCTGTTGTTCGAACCAGCCCCGGCGATCAGCAAGTTAGCCGTTCATCCCGCCGAAACAACCCGTGAGAAGGGCGAGCCGGGGATCCTTATCCTTGCTTTAAGGAGGCGCTAAGCACCGGCTGAGGTAGTGCAGCACATCACCGCCCCCGGCTCGGGGAAAGCGCCGGGGCGGATCCGAGCGAAGGAGTCATGCATGGCCCTGACCCGTGAAGAACGTGAGCAGTTCCTGGCCGAACCGCATATCGCGGCGCTTGCGGTGGACACGGGGGATCCGGGACGCGCACCGCTGACGGTGCCGATCTGGTACCAGTACACCCCCGGCCGCGACATCTGGATCATGACCGGGGTCGGCTCCCGCAAGGAACGCCTCATCACCCGCGCGGGCCGGTTCTCCCTGATGGTCGACCGGGTCAAGCCGACCGTCCGCTATGTCTCCGTCGAGGGACCCGTCGTCGGCACGCTCCCCGCCACCCACGATCAGCTGGTGGGGATCAGCGCCCGCTATCTCCCGGCCGCCAAGGTCGCCGCCTATGTCGAGTTCGCGGAGAAGGAACTCGGCGAGCAGGTGATCATCCACATGCGCCCGCAGCGATGGAACACCGCCGATCTGGGAGAGGCGTAGCGTCTCACTCTCCGTGACGGAATAGGGCTGTACGGGCCCGTCGGTGCCGCCCGCTCCCACCGGGTGGGGCGCAGGCCGGTGCGCCCGTACGCCCGTGTCGCGCGCCGCCGGACGCCCGGGTGCGGACCGCCGCCGCATGCCGCCGCCCGCCCCGCCGCGGTGCCCGCCGCGGACGCCTCAACTCCCGCCCGGCGCACGGCTCGGCCCGCCCCGTCCCCGCATCGCGCGGCCGGGCGCCGGACCGGCCCCGGTCCCCGCCGCGGAGCCCCCGGCGCGCGTCGGGAATCAGCGGGCCGGCGCCGGCTCAGCCGCCGCCCACCAGGCGGTAGCGCCGCTCGGGGCGGCCGGTTCCTCCGTAACGCAGAGACACCTCCACCCGGCCCGTCTCGGCGAAGTACTCCAGATACCGCCGGGCGCTCACCCGCGACAGCGACCCCGCCTCCGCGCACTCCGTCGCCGACAGGTCCCCCTGCCGCTCCCGCAGGATCCGCTCCACCAGCTCCGCGGTGTGCGCCGCGAGGCCCTTGGGCAGCTCCCGGGAGCCCGGCGGCCGGGTGCCGAAGATCTGGTCCACGTCCTCCTGCCGTGCCTCGCCGAGCCGCTCGAAGCGCGACCGCAGCGCCGCCACATGGCGCAGCTGCTCCTGGAGCGCCGCCTGGTTGAACGGCTTGATCAGGTAGTGCAGCGCACCGGCCCGCAGCGCCGCCCGCACCAGGCCCGCGTCCCGCGCGGCCGTGATGAACAGCGCGTCCACACTCGCTCGCGCCTCGTCACGCTCCTCCGCCGCCCGGAGCTCACGCAGTACCGTGAGCCCGTCCATATCGGGCAAATAGATATCCAATAGGACAAGATCGGGCCGCAGCCGCTCGGCCGCCCGCAGCGCGTCGGCGCCACTGTGCGCCACACCGGCGACCCGGAAACCCTCGGTCGCCGACACATAGCGGCTGTGCAGCTTGGCGACCATGAAGTCGTCGTCCACCACCAGCACTTTCATCACCCGGCTCACGCTAGGGCGCGACCACAATGACCACAACGTCCGTTGATTCCGGAAGAGAGACACTTTCTTAACGCACAGGCAACATGTGGGCCACTTCACACCTTCCCTTCGAAAGGCGGCCCACGTGCGATTGCGCACTCCTCTCGCCCTGCTCGGGGCGGCGTTGCTGGTTTTCGTGGGTCCGCCGCTGCTCAGCGCGGGCAAGGGATCGGACACTGGCACGCAGATTCCCGGCCTCCGGTTCATGGTCCCCAACACGCCCGGTGGCGGCTACGACATCACTGCCCGCACCGCGGCGAAAAATGCCGAGGACGCCGGACTCACTCATGACATCGAGGTCTTCAACCTCCCCGGAGCCGGCGGGACCGTCGGTCTGACCCGCCTGGTGGGCGAGCACGGCAACGGCAAGCTCATCATGTCCATGGGACTCGGCGTGGTCGGAGCCGTCCACGCCAACAAGACGCCGAAGACTCTGGAGGACACCACCCCGATCGCCCGGCTCACCGAGGAGCAGG
The DNA here is from genome assembly GCF_039888735.1 of Streptomyces sp. CAU 1734. Classification (NCBI taxonomy): domain Bacteria; kingdom Bacillati; phylum Actinomycetota; class Actinomycetes; order Kitasatosporales; family Streptomycetaceae; genus Streptomyces; species Streptomyces sp. CAU 1734. The sequence goes on along the minus strand of NZ_JBDQQP010000007.1, from coordinate 376,650 downwards.
ACATCGTGGTGGTCTCCAAGACCTCCCCGTACAAGAACATCGACGACCTGCTCGCGGCCTGGAAGAAGAACCCCGGCAAGCTGGCGGTCGGCGGCGGCTCCTCGCCCGGTGGCCCCGACCACCTGGCGCCCATGCTGATGGCGCAGGCCGCCGGGATCGCCCCCAAGACGGTCAACTACATCCCCTTCGACGGCGGCGGCGAGCTCCTCGCCTCCATCCTCGGAAACAAGATCGCCTTCGGCGTCTCCGGCGTCAGCGAATATCTCGACCAGATCAAATCGGGTGAACTGCGACTGCTCGCGGTCACCGGAGCCGAGCGGGTGCCCGGGCTGGACGCCCCCACCCTGCGCGAGGCCGGACTCGACACCGAGTTCACCAACTGGCGCGGCATCGTCGCCCCGCCCGGCCTCAACGACCGAGAGCGGCAGAAGCTCGTCAATCTCGCCGAGGAACTGCACGCCTCGAAGCAGTGGAAGGACTCGCTGAAGAAGAACGGCTGGAACGACGCCTTCCTCACCGGCGACGACTTCGGCGACTTCCTCAAGGAGCAGAACACCCGCGTGGACACGGTGCTGAAGGAGCTTGGACTGTGAACTCACAGGAAACGCCCATGACGCGTTCGGCGGAGAAGTCGGCCCGGCCCGGTGGGTCCGGATCCTGGCTCCGCGACCATTCGGAACTCGGCGTCAGCGTGCTGCTGTTCCTGATCGGTGTGCTCGTCCTCACCGACGCGCTCACCATGGATGTCGACATCGCCCAGCGCGGCCCCGTCGGCCCCACGACCGTCCCGATCGTCGTCGGCATCGGTCTGCTGCTGATCGCCGTCCTGCTCGCCGTCGACGTCATGCGCGGCGGCCGGGGAGAGGCCGAGGGCGGCGAGGACATCGACCTCTCCGAGCCCAGCGACTGGCGGACGGTCCTGCTGCTCGCCGGAGTCTTCCTCGGCTTCGCGGTGCTCATCGGCCCGCTCGGGTTCCCGATCTCCGGAATGCTGCTCTTCTGGGGCGCCGCGTTCGCCCTCGGCAGCCGGCACTACCACCGTGACCCCCTGATCGCCGCAGTCCTCTCCCTGGCCACGTATTACGTCTTCAATAATCTGCTCGGCGTTCCGCTCCCCGGTGGCCCGCTGATGGGGGTGCTCTAGCCGATGGACTCTCTCAATTCATTGATGGACGGTTTCGGCACAGCGCTGACACCGATCAATCTCCTCTGGGCGGTGATCGGGGTTCTGCTCGGAACCGCGATCGGCGTCCTGCCCGGCATCGGGCCGGCCATGGCGGTGGCCCTGCTGCTGCCCGTCACCTACGGACTCGACCCGACCGGCGCGTTCATCATGTTCGCCGGTATCTATTACGGCGCGATGTTCGGCGGCTCCACCACCTCGATCCTGCTGAACACACCGGGTGAGAGCGCGGCCGTCGTCGCCGCGATAGAAGGCAATCCCATGGCGAAATCGGGGCGCGGGGCACAAGCCCTCGCCGCCGCCGCCGTGGGTCACTTCGCGGGTGGCCTGATCGGCACCCTGCTGCTGGTCGCGCTCGCCCCCACCGTCGCCGAGCTCGCCGTCGACATCGGCGCGCCGGACTACTTCGCGATCATGGTGCTGGCCTTCATCGCCGTCACCTCCGTCCTCGGCTCCTCCCGGATCCGCGGTCTGGCCTCGCTGCTCATCGGTCTCACCATCGGTCTCATCGGACTCGACCAGATGACCGGCCAGCAGCGGCTCACCTTCGGCTCGCTCCAGCTCGCCGACGGTGTGGACGTCGTCATCGTCGCCGTCGGACTCTTCGCCATCGGCGAGGCGCTCTGGGTCGCCGCGCATCTGCGCCGCGGCGGTGCGGCACCGATCCCGGTCGGCCGCCCCTGGCTCGGCAAGGAAGACGTCAAGCGCACCTGGAAGCCCTGGCTCCGCGGTCCGTTCCTCGGATTTCCGTTCGGAGCGATCCCCGCGGGTGGTGCGGAGATCCCGACATTCCTCTCGTATGTCACCGAGAAGCGGCTGTCGAAGAACAAGAGTGAATTCGGCAAGGGCGCGATCGAGGGCGTGGCGGGACCGGAGTCGGCCGCATCGGCCTCGGCGGCGGGGACCCTCACCTCGATGCTCACCCTGGGACTCCCGACGACCGCCGTCGCGGCTGTGATGCTGGCCGCCTTCCAGCAGTACGGAATCCAGCCCGGCCCGCTGCTCTTCGAGCGGGAGCCGGAGCTGGTGTGGGGCCTGATCGCCTCGCTCTTCGTCGGCATGGTGCTGCTGCTCGCGCTCAACCTGCCGCTGGCCCCGGTCTGGGCGAAGCTGCTCCACATCCCGCGCCCCTACCTCTACGCGGGGATCCTCTTCTTCGCCGGAGTGGGCGCGTACGCGGTCGGCGGCGAGGCCCTCGACCTGGTCATCCTGCTGATCATCGGTCTGCTCGGCTTCGGAATGCGCCGGTACGGGCTCCCCGTCCTGCCGGCCGTCATCGGAGTGATCCTCGGCCCGGCCGCCGAGCAGCAGCTCCGCCGCGCGCTCCAGATCAGCGACGGCAGCATCACCGGTCTCGTGAACACGCCGTTCTCGGTGACCGTGTACCTCATCATCGCGGTGCTCGTGGCCTGGCCCTGGCTGAAGAAGTTCGTCGTCCGCCGGCGCGACGTCTCCGCGTGATCCACGAGGGGCCGCCCCGCCGCCGGGGGGGCGGACACTCACCACCGGGAACCCGGTACGGGGAGTGACGGTCCCGCTCCCCCGGGACGGTCGTCTCCGGCTCCGTCACGGAGCGCCGGTCCCCTTCCGACCCCTGGCGGGTTCGGTTCGCTGCTCACCCCCACGGAGCAGCGCACCGAACCCGCCTCGGCGTGCCAGCAGCTCCAGCTCGTCCAGGGCCCGCACCGCTGCCTCCGCTGCCGCCGGATCCCGCCCGGCGAGCCCGCTCGCGGCGAACTCGTCTTCGTCGAGCCGGAGGATCTCCGTGCCGTCCGCGGACACCCACAGATCGAGATCCAGGTCCTCGACGGTCAGCACACCGCCGGACGGTCTCCCGGGCGGCCGGGTGACATCGCAGTACCAGCCCTTGAGTACCCCCTCGCCGGTCCGGACCTCCTTCACCGCGTACCAGCGGTCGGCCCAGTAGTGCTCGGTGAACACATCCCCCGGCTCGAACCGCACGAAGCCGAAGTCCCGCACCCCGGCCCCCGCCCACGGCGCCCGCACCACCAGATGCCCGCCGTCGTCCCGGACCGGCGACGCCGGATACGACACCTTCAGGGCACCCGCCTTGACCAGGCGGACCTCAACCGGGCTCCCGGACATGACACACCTCCCGCCCCGGCTCGGTGTGCGGCGCGGCGGTGGACCGGATCGGGCGGACCGCATGCGCGCCCGCCCGGCTGATGTGCGGGACAAGAACTCTCATGTGCCCGACGCTACGGGCCCGCCGGAGGGGGACGCCTCCCAATTTCCCCCGGCATTTCCCCCGGTGCCGCGGACGCCGTGGGGGACAATCACCGGGTGACCCTGACGATCGTGCTCGACCCCGACTCCGCCACCGCGCCCTTCGAGCAGCTCCGCGCCCAGATCTCCGAACAGGCACGCTCGGGGGCGCTGCCGACCGGCTACCGGCTGCCGACGGTACGGGGCCTGGCGGAGGAGCTGGGCCTCGCCGCGAACACGGTGGCGAAGGCGTACCGGGCGCTGGAGGCGGACGGCGTGGTGGAGACACGCGGCCGCAATGGCACGGTGGTCGCGGCGGCGGGTGACGCGGCGGCGCGGGAGCTGGCCGCGGCGGCGGAGTCCTTCGCGGTACGGGCACGGCGGCTGGGCCTGCCGGAGTCCGCGGCGGCGGAGGCGGCGAGGGCCGCGCTGAGGGCGGCGTACGCGTCCTGACGCGGCGGTGCGGGTCTTGCCGGGGCCCTGCCCCGTACCCCGCGCCTCACCTCGCCGGCGGGGCTGACACGGCCCGCAGGCGCGAGCAGGACTCCCGGCGTCAGGACGCCCGGCCGAGCCCCGCCGCGATGGGGGCGCGGGCGGAGCCCCGGTGTTCAGAGGTAGAGCCCCGCCTCCGGCACGGGCTCCGCGATCGACGTCGGCCCATTCCCCCTCCGCAGCGCGAACAGCTCCGCCAGCGTCGCGCCCTCCCTGCTCACCCCTTCCTCCGTGCCCAGCCAGTTCACGGACTCCGGATGGGTCAGCGGACCGACCTCGATCCTGGCGAGGCACCGTCCCGGCCGGACCACGGCCGGGTGGAGGCGCTCCAGATCCTCGTTGGTGGTGAGGCCGACGAGGACATTGCGGCCCTGGCCCAGCAGCCCGTCCGTGAGGTTGAGAAGGCGGGAGAGCGCCTGGCCCGCCGCGTTCTTCGCCTCGCCGCGGATGAGCTCGTCGCAGTCCTCCAGGAGGAGGAGCCGCCAGCGTCCGCTCTCGGAGCCGTCCTCCTCGCCCATCGCCGCGTCCATCAGATAGCCGATGTCATTGAAGAGGCGCTCGGGGTCGAGGACACAGTCGACCTGGCACCACTCCCGCCAGGAGCGGGCGAGGGTGCGCAGGGCCGAGGTCTTGCCGGTGCCCGGCGGGCCGTGCAGGAGCAGCAGGCGGCCGGCGCCGGCGTCGGGGGTGAACTTCATCAGCCGGTCCATCGCGTCGGCGACCGGCGCGGTGTAGTTGGGCCGGACCTCGTCCCAGGTGCCCGCCGAGATCTGGCGGGTGCTGCGGGACGGGCCGCGCAGCGGCGAGAAGTGCCAGAAGCCCATGGACACATGGTCCGGCTGGGGCTCCGGCTCGGCCTCGGCGCCGTCCACCGCGGCCTTGACGGTCTGTTCCGCGAGCTCGGCGCTGACGGCGGTCACCGTGACGGCGTTGTTGTGCCGGCCGTACGAGACGAGCGCGGTGTAGCCCTCGCCCTCCGCCAGGATGACCCGCCGGCTGCTGTCGTTGGCCGCCCGCAGCACGGTCGCGCCGGACGGCAGCAGATCGAAGTCGGGCCTCAGGTTCTCGACCCGGTGCTGATGGGAGAAGGGCTGCTCACCGGTGGTGAAGGCGGTGAGGAAGAGAGCGTCGAGGACGTCCGTCGGAGAGTCGGTGTCGTCGACCATGAGCCGGATCGGGAGGGGGTTCCGCTCCGGTGCGCGGGGCGCGGGCAGCGCGGAGGGGGTGGCCGGGGCTGAGGAAGACATGCGCTCCATCTGAGGTAGTGCGGCTGGCATACGCCCATGATCCGGCACGGAAGCCGCGGCGCGCACCGCTTTTTCCGCTCCGGTGGTGCCGCGCGGCACCACCGGAGCGGCGGGGTCAGCCCTGGGCGCCGCGCAGCACCGTCACCGCGCGCCGGGTGCGGCGGACCATGGCGTACCCCTTGGTGAGCACCCGGTCCCGGGCGAAGTTCCGGCCGATGGCCCGGCCCTCGACGAGCCGCTCGAACTCCGCGGTGTCCGTACTGCGCCGCACGGTGACCCGCTGGATCGCGTACGGGCCCTGCGCGGGGCGGGCGAGGGCGTTGCCCACGGCGAAGGACTGGGCGAACCCGGCGTCCCTGACGGCGTCGCGCACCCGGCGGCTGGAGTAGCCGAAGGGGTAGGCGAAGGAGAGCGGCCGGGCGCCCAGCTCGTCGGTGATGATGTCGCGGCAGCGAACCGTCTCGTCACGGAGCTGTTCGTCGCCGAGCTGGTCCATCTGCGGATGGCTGTGGGTGTGACCGCCGATCTCCATGCCCCCGGCGGCCAGTTCCCGCACCTGGTCCCAGTCGAGCATGGTGTCGATGGCGCCGCCCTCGTCGTACGCGCCGCGCAGCCAGCCGGTGGAGACGAAGAGGGTGGAGGCGAACCCCTGCTCCGCGAGGACGGGGAGGGCGTGCCGGTGCACACCCTCGTATCCGTCGTCGAAGGTGATCAGCACGGGCCGGCCGGGGAGGGGACGGCTGCCGCCGGAGCGCCAGATCTCACCCAGTTCGGCCGTGGTGAGCGGGGTGAATCCGCGTTCGGCGAGAACCGCCATCTGTTCGGCGAACGCCTCGGGGGTGACGGAGAGCCCGATGGTCGCCCGCGCCGGCTGATGGGCGACGGCGTGGTACATCAGGACGGGTACGGGGGCGTTCATCGCTGCTCACCCGGCAGCGCGCCGGCCGGCAGCGGTTCGATCGGGCCGGAGGAGAAGGTGACCCCGCCCCGGCGCGCGCGTGCGCTGCCGATCAGATAGCCGCCGGCCGCGGTCGCCACCCCGGCGACGATCGCCCCGGCCCGGCCCGCGCCGCCCCGGCGTCCGCGTGCCGCGTCCCGCAGCCCGCGCACCACTCCGGCGGGCAGCACACGGGTGGTGTAGCGGCGCTCGGACTCCAGGCCCTTGCCCGCGCCGACGCTCTTGGCGACCAGGGCCTTGGAGAGCCCCTCGGCATAGGTGCGCGTACGGAAGTAGGCGAACCGCTCGCGGGCGGCCGGAACCCTGTGGTGGATGACGGCCCGGTCGTCGACGAGCAGCACCGCGCCGGGGATGGCGTTGGCCATGCGGATGCACAGCTCGGTCTCCTCGCACCCCAGCGGGCGCTTGTCGCCGTCGCGGCCGATCCCGGTGGCGAAACCGCCGGAGGCGTCGAAGGCGCTGCGGCGGAAGGAGGCGTTCCCGCCGAGTACGTTGCGGACCCGCACCTTGCCGGGCGCCAGGCCCAGATAGGAGGCTCCGACGACCCAGTCGAACTCCTCGGGGAACCACGCGGGCCGCCGCCCGGACTCCCAGGCGGGCAGGGTGCGCCCGCCGACGGCGACGACCTCGGTGGAGTCGTAGCCCTCGGCGAACCAGCGCAGCCATTCGGGATCGGCCACGGCGTCGTCGTCCAGGAAGGCGACGAACTCTCCGCGGGCCGCGGCGATTCCGGTGTTGCGGCCGGCGGAGAGGCCGCGGGGGCCCGCGTTGGCGAGCACCCGCACCTTCTCCTCGCCCCGGTACTCGCCGGTGAGCCGCTGGAGCAGCACCGGGTTGTGGTCCACGACCAGGAGTGTCTCCAGGGCGGGCAGCGACTGCTCCCGCACCGACTCGACGGCGGCGCGGATGTCGTCCCAGCGATCCTCGGTATAGGCGCAGATCACCACCGAGAAACGGCGGTCGCTCAAGACGTCTCTCCCCGGGGAATCCGCACGCCCAGCGCACCGCCGCCGCGGCGGCGCTCGGCCCGGCCCACACCCTTCTCCTTGACGATCACCTTGAGGACGCGAATGCCGTCCCGCACCGCGCTCAGATTGCTGACGCCGTGGATGCGGTTGTACTCGTGGCTGGGGACTTCCTGCACCCGCAGTCCGGCCTTGACGACGCGGATGTTCATCAGGGTCTCGATCTCGAAGCCCGTGCAGTCCAGCGTGATCTTGTCGAGGCAGTGCTTCCAGAAGGCGTTGTAGCCGTAGCAGAGGTCGGTGTACCGGGCCCCGAACTTGGTGTTGACGAGGGTGCAGAGAACCGAATTGCCGAGCTTGCGGATGAAGGTCATGTCGTCGGTTCCGCCGCCGTTGGCGAATCGCGACCCCTTGGCGAAGTCGGCGCCGGAGACCAGGGCCGATACATAGGAGACGATCTCATTGCCGTCGGCGGAGCCATCGGCGTCCACCATCACGATGATGTCGCCGGTGCAGGCGGCGAAACCGCTGATGAGTGCGTCGCCCTTGCCCTTGCCGACCTGCCTGACGACCTTGACGTCGGGGCGGAGCTCCCGCGCGACCTCCACGGTGTTGTCCGTGGAGTTCCCGTCGACCAGCACGACTTCATGAATCCAGTCGGGCAGCGTCTTGAAGACGTGGGGGAGGTTTTGAGCCTCGTTCATCGCGGGAATGACCACACTGACGGGCGGGGTGATCGCCAGATGGGACGAGATCGGGCGGTAATCACCGGCTATTCGGCCGGAGTGCTCCGCCGGGGAGACCGACGGCATGGACGGATCTTGCCCCGGAGCGGCCGGGTGCAGGACTGAACTCATGGGTTTTTCTTCCCTCTCCACCGGTGAACCGCCCGCCCCCGGGCGATCCGGATGTATGTCCGGTTTGAAGGGGGGGTTTACATGCCACCCACCCGGGGCCGAGCGGAATGCTCCGGCCGGGTTGGATGGGCTGTGAAACCAACCGCGCGGTACGGCTCGGTGTGAGCACGAGAACCGAGCACGGCACCCCCCTACCGCGCCCCGCGTGGGTACCTCAGCGACGCTTGAGCCCTCCCCTGGAGCCGCTTTGCATGAGGAACCGCTGCGGGTGATTGTACGACGGTATTGATGTTTGGGACCCTATGGCAAGTCCTGGCTCCCGAACTTGCTTTTTACGTTTTTGATACTTATTCAGAAGCGGCTGTGCGGCTCTGTCGTTCGTTTGCTTGATCTTTTCGCGTCGCGGTCGCTCCGCGCGGTCCGGCGTGCGCCGGCCGGCGGATCCCCCGCGGGTGTACGGGTGCGGCGGCGCGCCGCCGCCCAGAGGAAGAGGAGCGCGGTCACCGCGGTGACCGCGAGGATGCCGCCCGATGTGGTGAGCGGCCCGCCGGACGAGCGCGCCCAGGCGACCACCAGATTGACCGCGACGGCTCCGGCCGTGGCGATGGCCGCCCGGCTGGCGCGGTCGAGTCCGGCCAGCAGCGCGAGAAGTCCCGCGGCTGGACCGGCGAAGAGGAAGAAGATCACGAACGGCGCCCGGAGCGGGGAGTCGCTGCCGGTGAGCGCGAGGGCGACCCCCGTCGCCGAGGCGGTGAGGGCCACGCCGCCGAGGACCGGCATCAGATCCATCACAAATGATGACGATCTGTTGTTGATGCTCTGCATGGCCGATTTTTGCTCCCAAGGCACCTGATGCCGGACGCCCCATGCTGCTCAGCGGGGGCCGATTCCGTCAAGCTCTTCAGCGAAGTTTTGGCATGGACACTTCCAATGAATCGGAGCGGCTGCTACGACAGTTGACGCAGCGATCCTGCTACAGGGAGCACTCATGAAACCGTTCCGCATCGTGGCACTCTCCACCTCCCTCCTCCTCGGAGCCGTCCTCGCCCTCACCGGGGCGAGCCAGGCACAGGCGGACTCCCGGGCCCTCGCCGTCGACTATGTGGCGCTTGGCGACTCCTACTCCTCGGGCGTCGGCGCCGGGAGCTACGACAGCGCCAGTGGCAACTGCAAGCGCAGCAACCGGGCCTACCCCAAGCTCTGGGCGGCGGCCAATGCCCCCTCGTCGTTCGCGTTCACCGCTTGCTCCGGCGCTCTTACGAGTGACGTCACGGCGAACCAGCTCAGCCCGCTCACCTCCGCCACCGACCTCGTCTCCATCACCGTCGGCGGCAATGACGCGGGCTTCGCCGATGTCATGACCACCTGTGTCCTCCAGTCCGAAAGCAACTGCATCAACCGGGTGAACCAGGCCCGCTCCTACGTCGACACGACCCTGCCCGGCCGGCTCGACTCCGTGTACAACGCCATCAAGTCCCGCGCACCGGCGGCCGAGGTCGTCGTCCTCGGCTACCCCCGCTTCTACAAGCTCGCCGGCAGCTGTGTCACCGGACTGAGCGAGGCGGAGCGGAGCGCGATCAACGGAGCGGCGAACCACCTCAACGCCGCACTCGCCAAGCGCGCCGCCGACCACGGATTCACCTGGGCCGATGTCGTGCCCGCCTTCACCGGTCACGAGATCTGCTCGGCCGCTCCCTGGCTGCACAGCCTCAACCTGCTCAACATCGGCGACTCGTACCACCCCACGGCCGCGGGCCAGTCCGGCGGCTATCTCCCCGTGTTCACCTCCGCCGCCTGACAGCCGGCCGGGAGCCCGCTCCCGGACATCCGCCGCACCGCACCGCACAGTCCCCGGCCGCGACCCGCGGCCCGCTCACCCCCCGGTGACCGCCGGAGCCGGGGGATCCGCCGTCGGAGACCCCGGTGAGGAGCCGGTGGCCGTCGGCACCGGCTCCTCGCACACCACCGTGAAGGAGACCCACTCGGAACGCGCCGCGACCGGACTCCGGACCTCGACCCGGATCCGGTCGCGGTACGTCCCCGCCTCCCCGTACCCGGTCACGGTGTACTCGGCCGGCTTCCGGAGCGGTTCCCCGGAGCCGAAGGAGAGCGTCCGCCAGCCGGACGCGTCCCGCTCCGCACCGCGCTCCACCACCCAGCGGTACTCGGCGGACGCCGGCGCGCGCCCGACCCCGATCACCGCCCGGAACACCGGCGCGTCCGCCCCGGCGAGCGGACAGCGGCCCGTATAAGAGGTGCGCGACGCCGTCACCGACACCTCCGCCGTCTGCGGGCGGGTGCTCGGCCGCCCGGCGGGGGAGGTGCTCGCGCCGCTCGCGGCCGGTGCCGCGGCGGAGGGCTCCACCGGAGCCGCCGTCACCGGCGACGGGGCCGGACCGCCCCGTGCCTCCGTCCCGCCGCCGGACTTCCCGGTCTCCGGCAGCAGGGTCCAGAACAGCACCGCGAGACCGATCAGCAGCACCGCCACCCCCGCCGTGAGAACCGCCACCGCCCGCGAGCCCCCCGGCGGGCCGGGCTCCGCCGCCGGGGGCGGACCTGCCGGTACCGGCCGGGTGACCGGCTCGCGCGGGCCCGTCTCCTCCCGGACCGGTCCGGCGGCGACGGTGGGGGAGTACGCGGCCGGGGCCGGGCGCGCGCGGGCCGAGCCGCCCGCGCTCACCAGCCGCAGTTCGCGCTCCGCCTCCGCCGCCGGGATCCGCTCGGCCGGCTCCTTCCGCAGCAGCCCCTCGATGACCGGGGCGAGATCACCGGCCAGCCGGAGCGGCGGCGGCCCCTCGTCGACCACGGCCCGCAGGGTGTTCAGCGCCGTGCCCCGGCGGAAGGGGGAGCCGCCCTCGACCGCCGCGTACAGCAGCACCCCGAGCGACCACAGATCCGACTCCGGCCCCGGGACCCGCCCCAGCGCCCGCTCGGGTGCGAGGAATTCGGGCGAGCCGATCAGCTCGCCCGTCATGGTCAGCTGGGAGGTCCCCTCGACCACCGCGATGCCGAAGTCGGAGAGGACCACCCGGCCGTCATTGGCGATCAGCACATTGCCGGGCTTCACATCCCGGTGCAGCACCCCCGAGGCATGCGCGGCCCGCAGCGCCGCCAGGACCTCCGCCCCGATGTGCGCGGCCCGCCGGGGAGCGAGCGGGCCCTCGGACTCCAGCACATCGGCGAGCGAGAGACCCCGGACCAGCTCCATCACGATCCAGGGGCGGCCGTCCTCGGTGGCCACGTCGAAGACGGTGACCACATTGCGGTGCGAGATCCGGCCCGCCGCCCACGCCTCGCGCTCCAGCCGCTGATAGAGCCGCCGCTTGCCGGAGTCGCCGAGTCCGCCGGGGGCGCGCACCTCCTTGACGGCGACCTCGCGGGCCAGTACCTCGTCCCGGGCGCGCCACACCACGCCCATACCGCCTTCGCCCAGTGGGCTCAGCAACCGGTAACGCCCTGCGATCAGCTGATTCTCGGGCACCCGAGCCCCCGTCCACGCGACACGGCATCTCGTCGGAATCACAGAATCACGGTGGAAACCACTCCAAGTTAGCTCAACTCCCGCCCTTTGCCTCCCCTTCGGACAGCAATCCACCACCGTCCCCGGCCCGGTGCGAGGTCCGGGGTGAGGACCGTCACACCGGATGGCTTCCCGGTGATTCGGACGTTTCGGGAGTGGTGGGCCGTGCCCTGGGAAGAATCGAGGGGTGAACCTGCACAACTGTCCAACTCGCCCGGGAATCGGATGAATCCCTATGTGCTCGTCAACTCACGTACAAGCGCGGTGAATCCTGTGGGCGGGATACACGGGTGTCACGGTGGGGCGATAGGGTTAACCTGCCCGGGCCGGGTGCGTCGTACGGGTGGGGAGTGACCATGGAACAGATAACAGTGCGCAGCAGGGCGCGTGTCCCCGCGATCACATGTGGGAGCAGCGCGACCAGTTCGCGCCTCGACCGACATCTCTCGGTGCTCGGCGGTCCCGCCGTGCCCCAGCGGGAGACGGTGGAGGCGACCTCGCTCATGCTTGAGCTGACCTCACGCGATGTGGCACACGACCGCGAGCGGAGCGCGAGCGGCCGAGTGTCGCTCTTCGCCCCGCTGCGGAGGCTGCGCCGCACGCTCTTCGGCAGCCGCCGCTGACCCATCGGTCCCGGCCGGCCGCCGCTCGGCCGGTGTGTCTCCCGGCGTCGTGCACCACCCACCACGTGTCACCGCCTGTGCGGCCCCGCGCTCAGGCGGTCACGCTTCTCCCGGCGCAGCGCCGCTCTCCCCCCGCCCGTCATTCCCGGGGGCGCGAGCGGCGCTTCTGTGTGCCCGCGCCCGCCCCGGCGGCTGCCGCGCGCTCTCACAGCAGGGCGAACTGGCCCTCCGGCCCCTCCTCCGCGCCGCCGAGCACCGACGCGGGGCGGCGGGTCCAGCCCGGCGGCGGCAGCACCCCCGGAAGATCCGTGATCACCTCGGTCCCCGGCGGCAGCACCGATCCGGCCGGCGTCTCCGCGAGCAGCGCGAGGACGGTGATCAGCTCCAGCAGCTCCGATGTCCACTCCCGCGGCCACCGCGCCGGCCCCAGCGCCGCCAGGGTGCCCGGCTCCGCCGCGGCCGTGCGCTCCCCGAACCAGCGCTCCAGTACGCCTTCGCCGCCCGACCGGAACTCCCAGGCCGCCGCGGGCACCGGGGAGACACGGCCCTCGCCCGCGCTCAGCGTCCCGGTCGCCGGGTCGTGGGAGAGCGCGGCCGGCCGGGCGGGCAGCGCGGTGCGGACATAGGGGCGGCGGCCGGGCGGCAGCCGCGGCCGGTCGCCGCCGTGCGCGCCGCGGAGCTGGACCGTGAGCAGCCGGCGGCCCAGCGCCACCCCGGCGCGCCACACCCCGGGGTCGGCGGGCAGGGCCACCGCGCAGCCCGCCGGACCGTGCGCCGCCGCCGCCGCGATCCAGGCGAACACATCGGCCGGGGTGACCGCCAGGCCGTACCGGCCGGCGAGCGCTGCCGGCAGCCCCGGCGCCAGATTGGGCTCGGTCCCGCCCGGTCCGCGGAAGAACGGCCGGATGGCGCCCGCCCGGCCCGAGGGGGTGTGACCGTCGGGAAGCAGCGCGGAGACGATCACCGCCGGGCCCGAGGAACCCGGCGGCTGCTCGACGAGGAAGATCTGGTGCTCGTCGGCGACCCGCCACAGCTCCGGGCGGGCCGCGTCGATCAGCCGGTGGTCCGGCAGGATCCACTGCCGGTCGAAGGCGCCGTGCAGAATCGGCACCGGCGCCGGCGGGTTTCCCGGCTCCCGGGCGAACCGCCCCGTACCGGTGCGCTGGCCCGGCAACTGGCCCACGGCGCTGAGCGGGGTCCGCGCCCGGGTGCATCCGAACAGCGCGTCCCGCTCCGGGCCCCGGGCCCGGGTCACCGCGTCCCAGCGGGCGGTGAGCGAGGCCGGATCCGGGCCCATCACCCAGGAACGTCCCAGCCGCAGCGGTGGCACACCCCACGGCATCAGCTCATCGAGCATCGGCATGGCACCATCCTCCCCGACCGGAGCGGCCTCATGGGCCGTACCGGGGACCCGGGCTCACTCCGCCTCGACGGTGACCGAGAAGGAGAAGCGGTCCCCCCGGTACCGGATCCGGGCCACGTCCACCACCCGCCCGTCGCCGTCGTAGGTCACCCCGGTGTAGTGCAGGATCGGGCTCAGCAGCGGCACCGCCAGCAGCTCCGCGGTCGGCGGATCGGCCAGCCGGGCCTCCACCGTGTCGGTGATCCGGCTGATCCGCACCCCGACCGAGTCCCGCAGCACCTTGGTCATCGGCCAGCGCTCCAGATCCCGGATGTCCAGCCGGGCGGCGATATCGGGCCGGACGGCGTTCTCCGCCCAGTTCGTCGGCTCACCGCTCTCGCCGTCGCGGCGCAGCCGGCGGTAGGTGACGATCTCCGGCAGCTCCGGAAAGTACTCGGCGAGTTCGCCGGGGACCGGCCCCGTGCCGTGCCCCAGCACCGTCGTCAGCTCGCCCGACTGCTGCGCCACGATGGCGTCGATCGAGCCCAGCAGCCGTCGCGGCGACCCCCGCCGGGCGCCCGGCTCGATGAAGGTGCCGCGCCGGCGGTGGCGGCTGATGAGCCCCTCCTCCTCCAGCTCCTTGAGGGCCTGGCGCATGGTCAGCACGCTCACGCCGTAGTGCGCGGCGAGCTGTTCCTCGGTCGGCAGCCGCAGGGAGGCGTCCGGCGCACGGCCGAGTATCGACGCCCGGAGCGACTGCGAGACCTGATACCAGAGCGGCAGCTTGCGGTTGAGCACGAGAGAGTCGGGTGCGAAAGAGGAGGAGGGAGAGGAAGGAGAGGGGGGTGTGGGGGAGGGGGTCACGGGGACTCCGTATCAGGGCCTGAAATGACGCTCAAGACCCTGCCACACGTTGTCGTACCCCTTCTGGAGATGCCCGGCGTTCGCGGCCCTCTCCGTCGCCGTCACCGGCCAGCGCGTCTCGAACATGAACGCCAGGCCGTCATCGATCCGCTGGGGCCTCAGCTCGGCCGCGCTCGCCCGGTCGAAGGTCTCCCGGTCCGGCCCGTGCGCCGACATCATGTTGTGCAGCGAGCCGCCGCCGGGCACGAAACCGCCCTTCCCGGCGGTCTTGGCGTCATAGGCGCCCTCGATCAGGCCCATGTACTCACTCATCACATTGCGGTGGAAATACGGCGGCCGGAAGGTGTCCTCGCCGACCAGCCAGCGCGGTGCGAAGACCACGAAGTCGACACCGGCCAGCCCCGGGGTGTCCGAGGGCGAGGTCAGCACCGTGAAGATCGACGGGTCGGGGTGGTCATAGGAGATGGAGCCGATGACATTGAACCGGCGCAGGTCGTAGACGTACGGCACATGGTTGCCGTGCCAGGCGACCACATCGAGCGGGGAGTGGTCGTACGCCGCCGACCAGAGGTTTCCGCAGTACTTGCTGATGACCTCCACCGGCCGGTCGGGGTCGCTGTCGTACGCCGCGACCGGGGCGAGGAAGTCCCGCGCGTTCGCGAGGCCATTGGCGCCGATCGGGCCGAGGTCGGGCAGGGCGAAGGGCTGCCCGTGGTTCTCGCAGACATATCCGCGCGCCCGCTCGTCCAGCAGCTCCACCCGGAACCGCACCCCGCGCGGGATCAGCGCCACCTCGCCCGGGCGGGCCGCCAGCATCCCCAGCTCGGTCACCAGCAGCAGCCCGCCCGACTCGGGGACGATCAGCAGCTCGCCGTCCGCGTCGCCGAAGACACGGTCGGTCATCGACGCGTTGGCGTGGTAGAGGTGCACGGCCATACCGGTGCGCTGCGCCGCGTCGCCGTTGCCGCCGAGGGTCCACAGACCGGCCAGCCAGTCCGTCCCGGGCGCGGGGTCCGGCAGCGGGTCCCACCGCAGCCGGTTGGGGTCGGGGACGGTCTCGGTGAAGGGGGCGCCGCGGAGTGTGCCGTTGTCGATCCGGCGGAAGGCGGGGTGCGCGGCGGACGGCCGGATCCGGTACAGCCAGGACCTGCGGTTGTACGCCCTCGGCTCGGTGAACGCCGATCCGCTGAGCTGTTCCGCGTACAGCCCCAGAGGTGCGCGCTGCGGAGAGTTCCGCCCGATCGGCAGTGCCCCCGGGACGGCCTCCGAGCTGTGCTCATTGCCGAAGCCGGGGGAGTACCCCAGTGTTCCGGCGGTCTTCCGCGCCCGCTCCATGGCCTGCTCGATGCCGCTCATCGCCCGCTCCCGGTCCTGAAAGCCGAAGGGAATCCTATGGGCAACCGTAGGATTGCGGAGGGGTCCCGTCAACGGCATCCGGGCGCCCGGGTGGGCGCGTGTCCCCCGGTCCGGGGGTGTCCGCCGGGGTCCGGGACGGCCGGCCGGCGGGTGTCCGGTGGGTGATCGATGGGTGATCGGTGGGCGGAATGTCCCATTCCGTATCTGTGGTGATGTGACCACACCGCGTTGACCTGGGGTTCTGCTCGTATTGCTCACAGGTCAACATCTTGTTAACAGCTTTTGACGCGCCCTAACGTCATCCGGACCGCCGCTCCGGTGGGAGTTCAAGGATGAACGTTAGGTAACCCCCATGCTGACAATCCTCGGCTTCGCCATGATCGCGACCTTCCTGGTCCTGATCATGATGAAGAAGATGTCGCCCATCGCGGCGCTGGTCCTGATCCCCGCACTCTTCTGCGTACTCGTCGGAGATGGCGCGAAGCTGGGGGATTACGTCATCGAGGGCGTGGGCAATCTCGCCCCCACCGCCGCGATGCTGATGTTCGCCATCGTCTACTTCGGCGTCATGATCGACGTCGGCCTCTTCGACCCGATCGTCCGCGGCATCCTCCGCTTCTGCAAGGCGGACCCGATGCGGGTGGTGGTCGGCACCGCCCTGCTCGCCGCGATCGTCTCCCTGGACGGCGACGGCTCCACCACCTTCATGATCACCGTCTCGGCGATGTATCCGCTCTACAAGCGGCTGAACATGAGCCTGGTCGTGATGACGGGTGTCGCGGCCACCGCGAACGGTGTGATGAACACCGTGCCGTGGGGCGGGCCCACCGCCCGTGCCGCCACCGCGCTCAAGCTGGACGCGGCCGACATCTTCGTGCCGATGATCCCCGCGCTCGCGGTCGGACTGCTCTTCGTCTTCATCCTGGCGTACGCGCTCGGTCTGCGGGAGCGCAAGCGCGTCGGTTACCTCTCGCTGGACGAGGCGCTGGAGCCGGCCGGCGGCGAGAGCGGCGCGGTGCTGGTGAAGACCGGCGGCGGTGCCGGCAAGGCGAAGAAGCCCGCCGGCGGCGCCGGATCGGCCAGTGGTGCGGGTGCGGGATCCGAGGGCGCGTCCGGGACGGGTGCGGGCGCCGCCGGTGCGCCGGCCGACGACGAGGGCCTTCAGGGGCTCGACCCCAACCGCGAGACCCTCCGCCCCAAGCTCTACTGGTTCAACGCCGGTCTCACCGTCACCCTGCTCACCGCGATGATCATGGAGCTGCTGCCGATCCCGGTGCTCTTCCTGCTCGGCGCGGCGCTCGCCCTCACCGTCAACTACCCCAAGATGGAGGACCAGAAGGCCCGGATCGGCGCCCACGCCGAGAACGTCCTCAATGTCGCGGGCATGGTCTTCGCCGCGGCGGTCTTCACCGGAGTGCTCACCGGCACCGGCATGGTCCAGAGCATGGCGGACTGGCTCGTCGAGACCATCCCGCAGGGCATGGGCCCGCACATGGCGATCGTCACCGGACTCCTCAGCCTCCCCCTCACCTACTTCATGTCCAACGACGGCTTCTACTTCGGCGTCCTGCCCGTCCTCGCCGAGGCCGGCGCGGCGCACGGGGTCTCCCCGCTGGAGATCGCCCGCGCCTCCCTGGTCGGCCAGGCCCTGCACATGTCCAGCCCGCTGGTCCCCGCCGTCTATGTCCTCGTGGGCATGGCCAAGGTGGAGTTCGGCGACCACACCCGCTTCACCGTGAAGTGGGCCGCGCTCACCTCGCTGGTGGTCCTCGCCGCCGGGCTCCTCTTCGGCATCATCTGAGCGGTCCGGATCCGGACCCGGAGCCGCCCCCGGCCCGGGTCCGCCGCGCCCCCTCCCCGCTCCGTCGGAAACGACCGAACCCCGCGCCCGAATCCGGGCCTCCCCGGGCCGCCCCGGCCTTCCGGACCCTCACGGAACCGGCCCCGGTCCCACCGCGCCCCGCTCCCGCCCCCGACCCATCCGGGTGGCGGCGGCGGGGCGCGGTGCTGTTCCGCCCCGTCTCCCTTATGTGGCGCTTGGTCCGGTTCGGCAAAACAACAGGGCCGCAAAATGAAAAGCGGGCACCCGGAAATGAGAGGACTCTCATGTTTCGGCGGGCGTGCTCCAATCTCTTCCGGTGTCCGGCAAAACCCCAGGCCAAAGATTCGCCGCGATTATTCCCCGGCCGGGAATTATCGGCTATTTTCTAGCGTCTCAGCCGATCCCCTACTTCTCCGGCGGGACCCCCACATGACTCGCGCAATTTCCCTTCGCAACGTCAGCAAGCGATACGGTCGGACGCTGCGTGCCGTGGACCGATTCACCCTCGATATCGAGCCGGGAGAATTCCTGGTGCTCGTGGGGCCGTCGGGCAGCGGCAAATCGACCGTGCTGCGCCTGATCGCCGGGCTGGAGGCGCTCTCCGGCGGCCAGCTCCTCCTCGACGGCGAACCGGCGAACCGCATGTCGCCGAGCCGCCGCAATATGGCAATGGTGTTTCAGAATTTTGCTCTGTATCCCACCATGACCAATCGCGACAACATCGCTTTCCCGCTCCGGCTGGAGTATCCGCGCGAGGACCGGAGCGCACGTATCGACGCCACCGCGCGGAAGCTCGGCATCCAGGATGTTCTGGACCGATACCCCGGACAGCTCTCCGGCGGTGAGCGGCAGCGGGTCGCGATGGGCCGGGCCATCTCCCGGCGCCCCTCCGCCTTTCTCATGGACGAACCGCTCTCCAACGTCGACTCCAAGTTGCGCAATCGGCTCAGGAGCGAGATCTCCGGGCTGATCCGCGAGCTCGGGATCACCACCGTGTACGTCACTCACGACCAGGCCGAGGCGATGTCGCTGGGCGACCGGGTCGCGGTGCTGCGCAGCGGGGTGCTCCAGCAGGTGGGCACCCCGCGCGACATCTACGCACTGCCCGAGAACGTCTTCGTCGCCGCCTTCATCGGCACGCCCCGGATCAATCTCCTCGACGCCTCCGTGCACGCCCCGCTCGACGGGCGGATCGCCCTCGATCTGGGTACTCAGCGGCTACCGCTGCCCGAGCCGCTCAGCGTCGACCACCAGCTCCTCCGCATCCAGCAGGGGCGGTCGATCGTGGTCGGACTGCGCTCCGAGGCGACCCGGATCGCCCTGCCCAGCCAGGCCCGCCCCGGCGAGGTCGCGCTCACCGGAATCGTCACCCACACCGACTACCGGGGCCATGAGGCCCTGGTCCACTGCGACATCGGATCCCGGCCCGCCGTGGTCTCCGCGATGGAGTCGGCCCGGCTGCCCAATCCGCCGATGCGGCACCGCAGAGCCGGACCCGGCCCCGGTTCCGCCGCCAGGAGCGGCGGCGGAGTCAGGGGCGGCGGCGGAACGGGAGGCAGGGGCCGGGACCACGCCGGCATCCGGGCCGGGGTGCGGAACAGCCCCGGAATGCTGACCCGGCTCCGGGAACGCGCCGTCTCCCGCTTCCGCGGCCCGGCGGCACCCGGCCACCCGTCCCCGCCCCCGTCCTACGACCCCTACGCCTCCTACGACCCCGACGCCCTGCCCGCCGGCGCGGGCGAACTGGTCGTCCGCGCCCGCCCCGACCTCTGGCTCCAGGCGGGCTCACACGTGCCGCTCCTGGTCGACCTGGCGCAGCTGTACGTCTTCGACCACCACGGCCGCAGAGTCTGCCCGGCCCCCGCCGACCTGCTCGCCGTCGACGCGTGACATCCCCCGGGCGGAAGCCGCGCCCGGGGTGAGTCCATGGGCGGGACGGGACAGGGGCCACTGGCGCCCGAAAACCGGCGTCGCTAGTTTGGGGCGCGACCGCGGCAGGCGCCAGGGCTCTGAGGGAGTGCGATGACCACCCATGACGGGATGTATATCGGCGGTCAGTGGCGGCCCGCCGCATCGGCCGGGACCATCGCGGTGGTGAACCCGGCCGACGAGCGGATCATCGCCCGGGTTCCGGCCGGTACCGCCGAGGACGTCGACGCCGCCGTGCGCGCCGCCCGTGCGGCCCTTCCCGGCTGGGCGGCGACCGGACCCGCCGCCCGCGCCGCCCTGATCGCGGCGGTGCGGGACGAACTCCGCTCCCATGCGGCCGAGATCGCCGAGACGGTCACCGCCGAACTCGGTGCACCGCCCGCACTGGCCTCGGCGGTCCATGCCGGGCTCCCGGTCGCGGTGGCCGGCTCCTATGCCGAACTCGCCGCCTCCCACTCCTTCGAGGAGACCATCGGGAACTCCGCGGTGCTGCTGGAGCCCGTCGGCGTGGTCGGTGCCATCACCCCCTGGAACTACCCCCTCCACCAGATCGTCGCCAAGGTCGCGCCCGCGCTGGCCGCGGGCTGCACCGTCGTGCTCAAACCCGCCGAGGACACCCCCCTCACCGCCCGGCTCTTCGCCCGCCTGGTCCACCGGGCCGGTGTCCCCGCCGGGGTCTTCAACCTGGTGACCGGCACCGGCCCGGAGGCCGGCGCCGCCCTCGCCGCCCACGAGGACGTCGACCTCGTCTCCTTCACCGGCTCCACCGCCGTCGGGCGGCGGATCGGCGCCATCGCCGGAGCCGCCGTCAAACGCGTCGCCCTGGAGCTGGGCGGCAAGTCCGCCAGTGTGGTCCTGCCCGGCGCCGACCTCGCCGGCGCGGTCCGGGCGACCGTCGCCAATGTCATGATCAATTCCGGTCAGACCTGTAGCGCCTGGACCCGGCTGCTGGTCCACCGCGATCGGTACGAGGAGGCCGTCGCGCTCGCCGCCGAAGCGGCCGCCGAGTACCCGCCCGGCGCGCGGATCGGCCCCCTGGTGAGCGAGAGGCAGCTCCGCCGGGTGCGCGGCTACATCGAGCAGGGGGTGGCCGAGGGCGCCCGGCTGGTGGCCGGCGGCCCCGAATCCCCCCTGGAACGGGGGTTCTATGTCAGCCCCACCGTCTTCGCCGATGTGACCCCCGGGATGACCATCGCCCAGGAGGAGATCTTCGGCCCGGTGGTGACACTGCTGCGGTACGAGGACGAGGAGGACGCCCTCCGGATCGCCAACGGCACGGTGTACGGCCTCGGGGGCGCGGTCTGGGCCGGGGACGAGGCCGCCGCCGTCGCCTTCGCGCGCCGGATGGAGACCGGCCAGGTCCACATCAACGGCGGCCGGTTCAATCCGCTGGCCCCCTTCGGCGGGTACAAGCAGTCGGGCGTCGGCCGTGAACTGGGCCCGCACGGACTGGCGGAGTACCTCCAGACGAAGTCGCTCCAGCTCTGACCGCCCCGGCCCGGCCGCCCTCCTCAACCGCTTCCCGCCCCTTTGACACGGAGTGATCCCCTGTGGTCCGCGCAGCCGTTCTGTCCGCCGTCGGTGCTCCCCTGAGGGTCACCGGCATCACCCTGCCGGAGCCCGGTCCCGGCCGGGTGCGCGTCCGTCTCGCCGCCGCCGGGGTCTGCCACTCGGATCTCTCCCTCGCCGACGGCACCCTGAGCGTCCCGGTCCCGGCCGTCCTCGGCCACGAGGGCGCGGGCACGGTCGTCTCGGTCGGGGAGGGCGTCGGCCATCTCGCCCCCGGGGACGGTGTGGTGCTCAACTGGGCACCGTCCTGCGGCGACTGCCACCACTGCCGGATCGGGGAGGTCTGGCTCTGCGCCCGGGCCTTCGCGGGCGCGTCCGGCATCCACGCCCGTACGGCGGACGGCACCGAGCTGCACCCGGGCCTCAATGTCGCCGCGTTCGCGGAGGAGACCGTGGTCGACGCGGCCTGTGTGGTCCCCGCGCCGGAGGGCGTACCGCTCGCCGACGCGGCCCTGCTGGGCTGTGCGGTCCTCACCGGCTACGGCGCGGTCCATCACTCCGCCCGGGTGCGCGAGGGGGAGTCCGTCGCCGTCTTCGGCGCCGGGGGAGTGGGGCTGGCGGCCCTTCAGTCGGCGCGGATCGCGGGCGCGTCCACGATCGTCGCGGTCGATGTCTCCCCGGCGAAGGAGGCACTGGCGCGAGCGGCGGGCGCCACCGAGTTCGTCCTGGCGTCCGGCACCGCGGCCAGGGAGATCCGGGCCCTGACGGGCGGTGTCGGCGCCGACGCGGCGATCGAGTGCGCGGGCCGGGCCGCCGCGATCCGCACGGCGTGGGAGTCCACCCGACGGGGCGGGCGGACCACCGTGGTCGGCATCGGCGGCAAGGACGAGCAGGTCACCTTCAACGCCCTGGAGATCTTCCACTGGGGCCGCACCCTCTCCGGCTGTGTCTACGGCAACTGCGACCCGGCCCGCGATCTGCCGGTCCTCGCCGGCCATGTCCGCGCGGGCCGCCTCGACCTCGGCGCCCTGGTCACCGACCGCATCGGTCTCGACGGCATCCCGGCCGCCTTCGCCGACATGCGGGCGGGCAGGGGCGGCCGGGCCCTCGTCGTCTTCTGACCCGTGCGCCCGCCGGGACCCGGTGTCTCTCCCGGTGACGGGAACGGATCGGGCGAGCGCGGAGTCCGACGCGCATGAGGAGATCACGCCCAGCCGCCGTCCTGTCCGTCAGTGCCGTACTGCTGCTCTCCGGCTGCTCGCCCTCCGGCGGTTCGGAGGACAGCGGGTACGCCGGCCCCGCCCGCCCGCCCGGCCGCGGCGGGCGAGTGGGAGCGCGGGCCGGCCGAGCCCGTGCGGCACAAGCCGTATCCGTACGACATCGACACCCACTGCGGCGTCAAGTGGGCGGAGTTCGGCGGGCGCTGGTGGGTGCTCGACTCCGTGCATCCCGGGGGCGCGGCGGTCAGGGGCGGGCCGGCCCCGCGGCACGGCGGGCGACTGGCCGGCCATATGACCCTGACCGGCCCGGACGCCGCCTTCTTCGAGGCGGCGGGGATGCCGGCGATGGAATTCGTGCCGGCGGGGGAGGAGCCGCCGGGCTGCGCGTGACGGCCCCGGCCCCCGGCCTCGGGCCGCCGCCGCACCGATGCGCTAAGCGCTTGCTCACCCTCGGGGTATGGTGTCCTCCTGCACAACGGAGAGAGGCGAGCCATGACTGCGGCCGAGGAGACGACCGGCGAGGACATGCCGTGGGATGAGGTCGTGCCCGAGGCGGCGAGGAAGCTGCTGGTCGCCGCCGTGGCCGCGTTCGCCGAGCGCGGTTACCACGCGACCACCACCCGGGACATCGCCGGGCGCGCCGGAATGAGCCCCGCCGCGCTCTACATCCACTACAAGACGAAGGAAGAGCTCCTTCACCGCATCAGCCGGATCGGGCACGACAGGGCCCTCGCGGTGCTGACGGCCGCCTCCGAGCGCGGCGGGACACCGAGCGAGCGGCTGGCCGGGGCCGTCAGTTCCTTCGTCCGCTGGCACGCCGGCCGGCACGACACCGCGCGGGTGGTGCAGTACGAGCTCGACGCGCTCTCCGACGAGCACCGCACCGAGATCGTGGGGCTGCGCCGCCGGAGCGACGCGGTGGTCCGGGAGATCCTCCGCGACGGGGTGGAGACGGGCGAGTTCGATGTTCCCGATGTGCCGGGGACCACGCTCGCGGTGCTCTCGCTCTGCATCGATGTGGCGCGGTGGTTCAACATCCGGGGCCACCGCACGCCCGAGGAGGTCGGCGAGCTCTACGCGGACCTCGTCCTGCGCATGGTCTCCGCCCGGCCGTAGCCGCCGCGCCGCCCCGGCCCCGGACGAGGCGGGCGCGGGTCAGAAGAAGTAGCGCGAGACCGACTCCGCGACGCACACCGGCTTCCCGCCGCCCTCGCGCTCGACCGTCACCAGCGCCGTGACCTGCACACCGCCGCCGGCCTCGGTGACCTCCCTGATCTCGGCCGTCGCCCGCAGCCGTGCCCCGGCGGGTACGGGGGCGGGAAAGCGGACCTTGTTGGTGCCGTAGTTCAGCCCCATCCGCATGCCCTCGACCCGCAGCACCTGCGGGACCAGGACCGGCAGCAGCGAGAGGGTGAGATAGCCGTGGGCGATCGTCCCGCCGAAGGGTCCGCCGGCCGCGCGCTCCGGGTCCACATGGATCCACTGGTGGTCGCCGGTCGCCTCGGCGAAGAGGTCGATCCGTTTCTGGTCGATCTCCAGCCAGTCGCTGTGCCCCAGCGGCTCGCCGATCCCGGCGCGCAGCTCCTCGGCGGAGGTGAAGATCCTCGGCTCGGCCATGTCCCCGGTCCCTGTCTCTCGTAGGTGCCCCAACCAGCCATGTGCAAGCGCTTGCTCAGCCTTATGGAACGAGCGCGCCCTGTCAACGGAGACCCACTAGGCTGCTCGGGATGTCTCAGTTTCCCGAACAGAATCAAGAGCTGACGGTTGGTCAGCTGTCGGAGCGCAGCGGGGCGGCGGTGTCGGCCCTGCACTTCTACGAGTCCAAGGGGCTGATCAGCAGCCGCCGGACGAGTGGCAACCAGCGCCGTTACAGCAGGGACGCCCTCCGCAGGGTGGCATTCGTCCGGGCCGCGCAGCGGGTCGGCATCCCGCTGGCCACGATCCGGGACGCACTCGCCGAACTGCCCGAGGAGCGCACCCCCGACCGCGACGACTGGGCCAGGCTCTCGCACGCCTGGCGCGGTGAGCTGGACGAGCGGATCAAACAGCTCGGACGGCTGCGCGACCATCTCACCGACTGCATCGGCTGCGGCTGTCTCTCCCTGGAGACCTGTGTGCTCTCCAACCCCGAGGACGCCTTCGGCCGCCAGATGGCCGGTTCACGGCTGTTGCCGGTCCGCTACCGGGAATCCGGCTAGGCCGTCTCCTACGGATCGGGCCCCGCGAACCCCGGCAAGATCCGAAAGGGAGGCCCTGGGCCGGGGGCCGGTGTGTGCGGGGGCGGCGGCCCGGCGGCCGCGTGGCGCCCCCGCGTCCGCTCAGGCCACCGACGCCAGCGCGCGCCGTGCCTCCCGTTTGGCCGCCGCCATGGCCTCGGACGTCAGTACGGGCTGCGGCACCACAATGCCGCAGCCCGTACAGACCGGCCCCGCCCACGGCTCGTTCCCCAGATCCTGCCGCCACACGATGCCCGTCGTCCCGCAGACCGGGCAGCGGGCGCCGGGCTCTTCCCCGAGGGCGGAGATCAGCCGGTGCAGCACCTCGGCGAGCGGCTCCGAGGGATGGCAGTCCGGGTGTTCGCAGCGCGCCACCCCATTGCCGCCCCAGGTCCGGCGGTGCCAGTCGTCGATGGAGGCCGGCCGGCGGAGCCCGTCGTACTTCTCCCGCTTCCTCCGGTCGGCGAAGTCCTCCTCATAGGCGAGCCAGACGGCCCGCGCCTGTTCCAGCTCCTCCAGTGCGGCAACCAGCCGCGCCGGATCGGGGGCCCGGTCCTCGGGCTCGATACTGTGCCTGGCGCAGAGATGATTCCATGTCGCCCTGTGTCCGTAAGGGGCGAAGCGCTCCAGGCATTTGCGCAGTGAGTAGCGCCGCAGGGCGAGATCGCACCGCGTGTCGCGTACCTGTCTCGCAAGACTCCGGAAACCGGCCATCGTGCTGGCACCTCCGTCGCTCTCGTACATCGGCGTTGGTGTTTGGACGTACGACTGCCCGATCCGGCTCCATCGAAAATCCGATCGGGAACATCGGGCGGGTTTTCTCCGCCGGCCGGCCCCGGTGACCCCGCCCGCATGCGGACTGAAATCATCCGGAACGCCCTGCTCACACGGTGTCCGGCGAGCCGGACACCGAAGCCGTCCGACGAAGGAGAAACCGATCTGAACGAGCGCACACTGTCCGGTGTCGCCGCCAACCCCGCCCTGCCGGAACCGCCGCCGGGGACGAGGGAACGGCTCGCCCGGGACCCCGACCCCGATGTCGTGCGCGACCTGGCCACCGCTATGGGGCCGGCGCCCGCGCTCGCCCGGGAACTCGCCCGCCACCCCGTGGCCTCGGTCCGGCTCGCCCTCGCCGGGAACCCGCACGCCCCGCCCGAGGTGCTCGCCGAACTGCTCACCGACGACGGCGCGGCCATCCTCACCGGGGACGACGCCCGCCCTCCCGCCGCCGCTGATCGCCGGGCTTCTCGACGAGGACCGTCCCGGCCACGACCGGGAGACCGCGTGGGCCGCCGCCGGCAACCCCTCGCTGCCGGTCGGCGTGATGGAGCGTGCCGTACGGGACGGAACGGGCTGACCGGCCAGGACGCACGGATCAGGGCATGTGCCGGGCCATTCTCACACCGGCGGAGGTGGCTTTTCCGGATATCGGGCAATCCCGCCCGGATCCGGGATGCGGCGCATCACCGCTGGCTACCCTCCTGCGCATGACGCTTCCCACGGAACTCATCGGCAGCATCCCGCGCCCCGCGGAACTGCTCAGCGCCATCCGGGACCACGCCGCCGGACACATCGACGCCACCGCGCTCGCCGAGCGGCGGCGGGCCGCCGTCCGGGAGACCATCGCCCGCTTGGAGTCGCTCGGCTCACCGGTGGTCACAGACGGCGAACAGGGCAAATCGAGTTTCGCGACCTATCCGCTGGAGGGAGTGCCGGACCTCGACCCGGCGGGCGCCGTCATCCCCTTCGCGGACGGTCACACCCGGCAGCTGCCGCTGCTGACCCGGGGCCCCTTCCGCTACGGCGGCCGTGCCGACGCGTATCTGACGGTGGCCCAGGCGTATGCGACCGTCCCGGTGAAGCAGGCGGTGATCGCCCCCTCGGCGCTCAGCCTGCTCTACCCGGCCGGCGGCATCGACGGCTATCCCCGCGAGCGGTTCACCGAGGATCTGCTGGGCGAGGCGGAGAACGACATCCGCAGCTGTCTGCGGGCGGGCGCGCACAGTGTCCAGATCGACTTCACCGAGGGGCGGCTGGCGCTGAAGCTGGACCCCTCGGGAGGACTGCTCGACTCCTTCATCGAGCTCAACAACGCCCTGCTGGAGCGCTTCTCCGACGAGGACCGGGCCCGCATCGCGGTGCACACCTGCCCGGGCGGCGACCAGGACTCCACCCACAGCGCCGATGTGGACTACGCCCAGCTGCTGCCCAGGCTCTTCACCCTGCGGGCCGGTGCCTTCCATCTGGAACTCGCGGGCGAGGCCGAGCCGGACCGCGTACTGGATCTGGTGGCCAAGCACACGGACGGCGAGGCGCGGATCTTCGTCGGGGTGATCGACCCG
The DNA here is from genome assembly GCF_039888735.1 of Streptomyces sp. CAU 1734. Taxonomy (NCBI): domain Bacteria; kingdom Bacillati; phylum Actinomycetota; class Actinomycetes; order Kitasatosporales; family Streptomycetaceae; genus Streptomyces; species Streptomyces sp. CAU 1734. The sequence goes on along the minus strand of NZ_JBDQQP010000007.1, from coordinate 349,979 downwards.
ATCGACCCCCGGGTGGAGACCCCCGAGCAGGTACGCGACCGGGTGCTGACGGCCGCCCGGCACATCTCGCCCGATCGGCTGGGCACCTGTGACGACTGCGGCTTCGCGCCGTTCGCGGACGACGGCTCGACCTCGCGGGAGACCGCCTTCGCCAAGATCGCGGCACGGATCGAGGGCACCGCGCTCGCCTCGGACCAGCTCGGTCTCTGACGGGGAGGGGTGACCGGGCGCCGGGTCCGGCGTCCGGTCACCCCTTGCCGATCCGGCCCGCGGCGACCACCAGCCGGGCCAGTTCCGGATGGCGGATGTCGCCGTGGGCCCCGGACGGCGGTCCGCCCCGCCGCACCACGGCCGAGACGTCCACGCTCACACACCCCGACGCGGGCAGGCCCCGTTCCAGTGCCCGGGCCAGGGTGAGCCGGACCGCCGCCGGGCGGACGGCCCGGAAGCCGTCGTGGCCGAGTGCCCGCCAGCGCTCGTCCACCCCGAGCGCCCCGCCGCCGTCCGTCCCGTACCGCCCGCCCGTCCTCCGCCTCCCGTACTCCCCGTACTCACCGGCGAGCCGGGACGCCAGCGGGTAGAGCACCCCCAGAGCGCTGTCGTACCGCGAGTGACAGGCGACCACGGGGCCGTCGACCCGCTGCTGGAGATCCCGCAGCACTCCCCAGTTCTGGGCGGCATGGGGCAGGTCCGGTGCGAAGGCGTAGTGCGAGAAGGCGCCCTGGAGCAGCGTCACCGACTTCACATTGCGCGCCCCGTCGGGCAGTCCGCGCAGCGCGAAGGCGACCAGCCGGGCCCCCTGGCCGTGGCCGACGAGATGGACCCGTACGCCGGGGCCGGCGCGGGCGAGCTGGCCGAGGAGCCGCCCGAGACCCAGCTCCCCCACGGTTCCGGCGCGCCGTTTCAGTGCCGAGTACGCGGTCTGGCGCAGCAGTTCCTTCGCACCCCGCCAGGCATCCTCCGGGCTGTCGCGGAGCGAGCCGGGGGTGAGCCCGGCGAGGTCGGCCGGTTCGGCCGCGCCGAGGGCGAGGGCGAAGATCCGGCAGAGCGTGAGGGTGTCCTCGTAGAGCAGGGCGGGCGGGCCCTGCTCGTCCCGGGGAAGATCATCGGCGAAACAGCCCTCCAGCCCGCCCGCCGGAACCTCGGCCAGCCGGCGGGCCAGTCCGCCGAACTCCGCGAACGCCGCCCCGGAGGCCGGCCGCTCCTCCAGCAGCCGGGCCAGCCGCGCGACGGTGTCCCGATGGCCCGGAAAGAACAGACCGAGCGCCTCCCGGGTCCCCGCGTCGAGCGCCGCCCCCGCACCGCCGTCCCTCGCCGCCCCCGCACCGCCGCCGCTCGCCGGACCCGTGCCGGCCCAGGGCACCGGCTCGTCGCGGAACCTCATCGAGGGCCAGCCGATCCCCGCGTACCCCAGCCGCACCCCGGGACCCGGCAGCGCCGGGAACGGCGCGAAGAAGCCGGAGTGCACCAGGCGGGCGGTCGCCCGGCAGTTGTTCCAGCCATGCGCGAACATCACCAGATCGGTGACATCCAGCCGCAGCAGCCGGTGCAGCTCCGCCATGTCGGCATCGCCGTCCCGGTCGAAGGCGATGTCCAGATACGGCCGAACGCTCATCTCCGGCATGACTGTCCTTCCCCCGACATATCCACTCCCTCAGCAGCATCCTGCTCAGGAGGGAAGGCGGCCATACCTGAAACCTCACCGCTCTCCGAACGACCCCAACCGATCGCTCTCGGTGGGAACCGGAGAATTTCGTAACCAGCCCACCGCCGGGCCGTCCCCGATCCGAACGAGCCACTTCACGGCGGTCCGCGCACCGGCGGGATCCGGCCGCCGTCCGGTCCGCATCCGCCCCCCGGTTCCGCGTCCGGTTCCGCGTCCGAGGTCCGGTCCGCGTCCGCCCCCGTTCCGCTTCCGCCGCCCCGTCCGGGCCCGGCGCGCGTCAGAGGAGTTCGCTCGCCGTGACCCGGTACGGACGGATCAGTACGTCGTACCCCGGCGCGAGGGCGCAGGGAATGATCCCGGCGACCGGCGGGGCCGGCGGGACAGCCGGTCAGCGGGAGTCCCCATGGTGGAGCCCCCCACCGGCCCCCTGCCGAGGTGCCCGCCCGCCCCCGTACCTCTCAGTACCGCAGATACTCCCGGCGCACCGCCCGGAAGGCGGCGAGCTCCGCCCGCCAGGCGCCCACCACGTCATCCGTCCCCGCCCCCGCGTCGATCAGGGTGCGCACCTTCACCGAACCGGTGAGCTTGTCGATCCAGTTGTCGGGGCGCCAGGCGAAACCGCTCCAGCTCCGCCTGGCCGTCACCAGCAGCCCGATCCCGGTGCGCACCGGATCGAAGACCTCCCGGTCGTGCACATGGAGCTGGACCCCGCCGATCGTCTTCCCCTGGTACTTCGAGAACACCGGCGCGAAGTACGCCTCGCGGAAGCGCACTCCCGGCAGCTCCAGCGCGTTCGCCGCCTCGGCCCAGCGGCGGTCCACGCCCTCCGCGCCCAGCAGTTCGAAGGGCCGGGTGGTTCCCCGTCCCTCCGAGAGGTTGGTCCCCTCGAAGAGGCAGGTGCCCGCGTAGACCAGCGCGGTCTCGGGCGTCGGCATGTTGGGGCTCGGCGGCACCCAGGGCAGCCCGGTCCCGTCGAAGAAGTCCGAGCGCCGCCACCCCGACATCCGCACGGTCCCCAGCTCCACCGGCCGGTCCCCGAGGAACTCCCCGTTGAAGAGCCGGGCCAGCTCCGCCACCGTCATCCCGTGCGCCTGCGCGATCGGCTCCCGGCCCACGAAGGTGGCGAACGGCTTCTCCAGCACCGGCCCCAGCGCGGCCCGCCCGGAGACCGGGTTCGGACGGTCGAGTACGACGAATCGTTTCCCCGCCAGCTCGGCGGCCTTCATGCAGTCGTACAGGGTCCAGATGTACGTATAGAACCGCGCGCCCGCGTCCTGGATGTCGAAGACAATGGTGTCCACGCCGGAGGCGGTGAAGATGTCCGCGAGCGCCTGACCGCTCTTCAGATAGGTGTCGTGGACGGGCAGCCCGGTCGCCGGGTCGTCGTACCGCCCCTCGGAACCGCCCGCCTGCGCCGTGCCCCGGAAGCCGTGCTCGGGGCCGAAGACGGCGGTCAGATTCACCCGCTCGTCGGCGTGCATCACATCGACGACATGGCGGGCGTCGGAGGTGACCCCGGTCGGGTTGGTGACGATGCCGACCCGCTCCCCGGCCAGCAGGGCGTATCCGCCGTCCGCGAGCCGGTCGAATCCGGTACGCACCCGGCGGCGCCGCGCCCCCGCCCCGCCGGAGTGCTCACCCGCCCGGGAATCGCGCCCCGCCGGTGCGCCGTTCTCCGCCGCGTGCGCGCCGGCACCGCTCGCGGCCAGTGCTCCCACCGCGCCTGACGCGGCCAGTAGTCCCCGTCTGGACAGGCTCATCGGGCTCCCTCCGTGCAGCTCCACAGAAATGTGCGGACATGTACGTGGTACGGCCACGCACGCTAGCGCGCCGCGCCGCCGTACGGAATGACCCCGACACCGGCCGCCCTCTTCCCCGGCTCATACCGACTGGTTAGTATGCGCGAGAGGCCGGGTATCGAGAGCCATGGGTGTCGAGAGGCGGAGTCCGATGGACGCGGTGCGGGACGCGGCAGTGGTCGTTACCGGCGCGGGCGGCGGCATCGGAGCCGCCCTGGCCCGCCGGTTCGCGGCCGAGGGAGCCAGGGTCGCCGTCAATGACATCGACCCGGTGAGAGCCGCGGCCGTCGCGGAGGAGATCGGCGCCACCGCCGTCCCCGGCGACGCCTCCGCCATCGTGCCCGACGCGCTCGACGCCCTCGGCGGCACCGTCGACATCTACTGCGCCAATGCCGGACTCGCCGCGCCCGGCGACGCCTTCGCCGCCGAGGAGGTGTGGGCGGCCGGCTGGGACGTCAATGTGATGGCCCATGTCCGCGCGGTCCGTGCCCTGCTGCCCGGGTGGCTGGAGCGCGGCGGCGGCAGATTCGTCTCCACCGTCTCCGCCGCCGGACTGCTCACCATGGTGGGCGCGGCCCCCTACAGCGTCACCAAACACGGCGCCTACGCCTTCGCCGAATGGCTCTCCCTGACTTACCGTCACCGCGGGCTGAAAGTGCACGCCATCTGCCCGCAGGGGGTCCGTACGGACATGCTGACCGGGGCCGGCACGGCGGGCGAGCTGGTCCTGGCGCCCACCGCCATCGAGCCGGCGGAGGTCGCCGACGCCCTGTTCCGGGGCATCGCGGACGACCGTTTCCTGATCCTGCCGCACCCCGAGGTCGCCGGCTTCCACCGGGCCCGCGCCGGCGACCCGGAGCGCTGGCTCGACGGCATGAACCGGATGCAGCGGAAGTGGGAGGAGCGGGACCCCCGGGCGGCCGGCGCCGCGCGCCCCCGGCTCTGACCCCGCCCGCCGCGCCCCGGCACGGGCCCGCGGCCCCGGGCGGCCGTGTCCGGGTGAACGGCGGGTCCTGCCGGAGCCGTCCGGTCCGCCGGATGGGAGGATCTCCCGTCGGGGGCCGTGTCCCCCGCTGAAGAGCGCGAGACATCGAGTGTCGGAGCGATCCGGGAGAAAGGCTGGTGGCGGTGGTGCCCAGGACGACGCACGGGGCGGAAACCCCCGTACCGCAGAGGCTGCTGGCCACCGCCACCCGGCTCTTCGCCGAGCAGGGCTACGACCGCACCTCCGTCCAGGAGATCGTGGAGGCGGCCGGGGTCACCAAGGGGGCCCTCTACCACTACTTCGGCTCCAAGGAGGATCTCCTCCAGGAGATCTACGGGCGCATGCTCAGACTCCAGCAGGAACGCCTGGACGCCTTCGCCGACGCGGACGAGCCGGTGGCGGCCCGGCTGCGGGCCGCGGCGGCGGATGTGGTCGTCACCACGATCGACAACCTCGACGACGCGGCCATCTTCTTCCGCTCCATGCACCAGCTGAGCCCCGAACGGCACAAGCAGGTCCGGGCGGAACGCCGCCGCTACCACGAGCGGTTCCGGGCGCTGGTGGAGGAGGGGCAGCGCGACGGAGTCTTCTCCACCGCGACCCCCGCCGATCTGGTCGTCGACTACCACTTCGGCTCGGTGCACCATCTGTCCACCTGGTACCGCCCCGACGGGCCGCTGACCAAGGAACAGGTGGCGGACCACCTGGCCGACCTGCTGCTGAGAGCGCTCCGCCCGTAGTCCCGGCCCGCGCCCCCGATCGGAAGAGCACTAGGCGTATTTCCGCAGCTCCCGCCGCGCCAGTGAGCGCTGGTGCACCTCGTCCGGCCCGTCCGCCAGCCGCAGCGTCCGCGCCGCCGCCCAGAGCTCCGCCAGCGGGAAGTCCTGGCTCACCCCGGCCGCGCCGTGCAGCTGTACGGCCCGGTCGAGGATGTCCACCACCGTCCGCGGTGTCGCGATCTTGATGGCCTGGATCTCCGTGTGCGCCCCCCGGTTCCCCACCGTGTCCATCAGCCAGGCCGTCTTCAGCACCAGCAGCCGAAGCTGCTCCACCGCCACCCGGGCGTCCGCGATCCAGTTCCGCACCACGCCCTGCTCGGCGATCGGCCTGCCGAAGGCCGTCCGGGACACGGCCCGCCGGCACATCAGCTCGATCGCCCGCTCGGCCGTGCCGATCAGCCGCATGCAGTGGTGGATCCGCCCCGGACCCAGCCGGGCCTGGGCGATGGCGAAGCCGCCGCCCTCCTCGCCGATCAGCGCGGAGACCGGAACCCGCGCCCCGTCGAAGACCACCTCCGCGTGGCCGCCGTGCGCGTGGTCCTCGTACCCGTACACCCGCATCGCCCGCCGGACCTCGACACCCGGGGTGTCGCGCGGCACCAGGACCATCGACTGCCGGCGGCGGATGTCCGCGCCCTCCGGGTCGGTCTGGCCCATGACGATGAGAATCCGGCAATCGGGGTGCATCGCACCGGAGATGTACCACTTGCGGCCGGTGACGACATAGTCGTCGCCGTCCCGCTCGATCCGGGTGCGGATATTGGCCGCGTCGGAGGAGGCGACCTCCGGCTCGGTCATCGCGAAGGCGGACCGGATCTCCCCGGCGAGCAGCGGCTCCAGCCACCGCTTCCGCTGCCGCTCGCTGCCGAACTGCGCCAGCACCTCCATGTTCCCGGTGTCCGGGGCGGCGCAGTTCAGCGCCGCGGGTGCGAGCCGCGGACTCCGGCCGGTGATCTCGGCGAGCGGCGCGTACTGGAGATTGGTCAGCCCCGCCCCGTACTCGCGGTCCGGGAGGAAGAGATTCCACAGCCCCCGGCGGCGTGCCTCGGCCTTCAGCCCGTCCAGGACCGCGGGGGTCTCCCAGGGCGAGGCGAGCCGTGCGCGCTGCTCGCGCTCGACCGTCTCGGCCGGGTGCACGCACTCCGCCATGAAGGCCAGCAGCCGCTCCCGCAGCTCCTCGGTCCGCGCGTCGAATGCGAAGTCCATCCGGGTCAGCCCTCCTTGAGAGTGGTGAGGCCGTGCTCGATGAAGTGCGGGACGGCGGCGCCGATCAGGCCGAAGCCCTCGCCCAGGGTCCGGCCGAGGGTGTAGCGGTAGTGGATGCCCTCCAGGATCACGGCGAGCTTGAACCAGGCGAAGGCCGTGTACCAGGGGACGGCGGACACATCGCGGCCGGACCGGGCGGCGTACCGCTCGATCACCTCGGCCGCCGAGGGGTGGCCCGGGGCGCTCGCGGCGGTGCCGAGGGGGGTGCCGGGCACGGTCGTCCTCGTCCCGTACATCGCCAGCAGGCCGAGATCGGTCAGCGGGTCGCCGAGGGTGGACATCTCCCAGTCCAGGACCGCCGTGATGGTGTCGTCCGCGCCGATCAGCACATTGTCGAGACGGTAGTCGCCGTGGACGACGGCGGGGGCGGGGGAGCGCGGCAGGGATCCCGCGAGGGCGGCGTGGAGTTCGTCGATTCCGGGGAGTTCGCGGCTGCGGGAGGCGTCGAGCTGGCCGCCCCAGCGGCGCAGCTGCCGGGCGAGGAAGCCGTCGGGCCGGCCGAAGTCGCCGAGTCCCACCGGGCCGGGGTCCACGGCATGCAGCTCCACCAGGGTGTCGACCAGGGTGAGTACGGCGGCACGGGTGCGGCCGGGGCCGATCGCGGCGAGCTCGTCCGCGGTGCGGTACGGCACGCCCGCCACCAGCTCCATCACATAGAAGGGGGCCCCGATGACGGTCTCGTCCGTGCAGAGCAGCACGGTCCCGGGCACCGGGACCCGGGTCGGCGCGAGAGCCGTGATCACCCGGTGCTCACGCCGCATGTCGTGGGCGGTGGCCAGCACATGACCCAGCGGCGGGCGGCGGACCACCCACCGGCGGCCGGTGCCGTCGGTGACCGCGTAGGTGAGATTGGATCTGCCGCCCTCGATCAGCCGGGCGCCGAGCGGCCCGCTCACCAGTCCCGGGCGCTCGCGGTCGAGATGGGCGCGCAGCCTCTCGGGGTCGAGTCCCGGTGGGGGCGGTGGGCTCATCGGGCACCTCCGTGGCGCTGCGGTGACGGCCCGCCCATGATGACCGACTGGTCGGTATGCCGTCCAGAGCGCACAGCGGTACGGAGCCGGCCGCCCCCGCCCGCGCGGCCGGCGCCCGTGGTGCCGGATGGGTCAGTGGTCGTCCCAGTGCCCGTCGTGGGCGGCGTGACGGTGGCCGTCGTGGACATAGTCCAGATGATCGCCGTGGGCGACGGCCGGATGGCCGCACTCCGGGCCGTGCTCGTGCGCGTGGCCGCTGTGCGAGACGTGCTCGCCCGGCTCGCACTCGTCCCAGTGGCCGGAGTGTTCGCGGTGCAGATGCCCGTCGTGGGCGTAGTCCACATGGTCGCCGTGCGGGACGCCGGTGTGTCCGCAGGCCGGGCCGTGGGTGTGCGGATGAGTGGGGTGTTCCTGATGGAGGACGGACATGAGACAACCTCTTTATCCGGTTCAGTGGTGTTATGTACCACTCCTCTCCCAGACTAGGCCCTCTACTCCGGGTCGTGCCGGGGACTTCTCCGGGGCGCGCCGGGGCCGGCGCTCAGAAGATCATCGTTACGGCGAACGCGGCCAGCGCCACCGTGCAGACCGTGGCCGCCAGGGCGGTGGGGTGCCCCAGGGTGCTCGGTCTCCGCCCGGCGCCCAGTATCCGCACCCGGTGGTGGGCCACCCACAGAAACGCCAGCCACACCAGCCCGCTGAACACCGCCGCGACGGATCCGGCCGTACTCGTGTCGCCGATCAGCGCCTGTCGCCCGGCCAGTACGGCGGCCACCGTGAAGGCGAGTGTCGTACGCCGCCAGGCCAGCCGGGTCCGCTCCGGCTGAAGCCCCGGATCCCGCCCACCGCCGCCGGGCGTGGGATCCGGCGCGTCCCCGCCATCCGAAGAATCGTTTCTCCTTTTGTCATCAGAGGAATCCGTCATCGGCTGCCGCCCCACCCGAAGACCACCACGGCCGCCATCACCACCGCCACCAGCGCGATCACCAGACTGAGCAGCGCCGGCAGCCGCGACACCGGCAGATCGGCGCCCCGCCGCATCGCCCGCTCGCACCGCACCCAGTGATTGACCGCCCGCAGCGCGCAGAGCACTCCCGCGCCCAGCAGCCCGAGCGCCATTCCGGCCCGTACACCCCAGTGCAGATCCGGCAGGAACTGGTCCACCGCGAAACCGCCCCCGATGAGGGCGAGCGCGGTGCGCAGCCAGGCCAGAAAGGTCCGCTCATTGGCGAGCGAGAACCGGTAATCGGGGGTGTCGCCCTCGTCGCGCACCCGGTCGGGGGCGAACCAGAGCCGTATACCGCGGACGAGATCGCTCATCTTTCGCACCCTACCCGCGGAAACGATCAATGGCTCCGGGCCCGCAGCCGCAGATAGGCCGCCAGACCGTCCGGCACCCACTCCCACTCCTCCAGCCGGCGCTCCAGCTCCCGCTCGGTGAGGAAGGCATGCCAGGCGATCTCGGACGCCTGCGGTCGCACCGGCCGATCGCAGCGGACCTCGTACACCGCCGACCACCAGCCGCCCCGTGACGCCGGACCCTCCCCGTCCTCGTGGAGAAAGGTGAACAGCGGTACGGGCCGGGCGAGCCCGGACACCCCGAGCTCCTCCTCCGCCTCCCGCAGCGCCGCGTCGTCATAGCTCTCACCGGCGCCCACCACCCCGCCCGTGAACATGTCGTACAGCGAGGGGAAGATCAGCTTCGAGGCGGTCCTGCGATGGACGAAGATCCGTCCCTCTCCGTCCCTGACCAGCACGAACACACAGCGGTGCAGCAGTTTGCGGGCATAGACCTCCGCCCGGGTCGCCCGGCCGGTGACCCGGTCGTGCCGGTCCACCACATCCAGGATCTCGGCGCCGGGGTCGGGCAGGGAGCGGGGATCGGTCACCTGTCCCATCCAACCATCCGCGCCCCGAGGGGGCATTGACGTGTTACCGGCCCGTACGGAAGATCGGACCACCGAATTTCCCGTGGAGCCGGCCGGACAGGGATGGACAACATGGCGTACGACGCTGATGTGATCGTGATCGGGGCGGGTCTCGCGGGTCTGGTGGCCACCGCGGAGCTCATCGACGCCGGTCGCACGGTGATCCTGCTCGACCAGGAGCCGGAGACCTCCATCGGCGGGCAGGCGCACTGGTCCTTCGGCGGTCTCTTCCTGGTCGACTCGCCCGAGCAGCGCCGGCTGCGGATCCGCGACAGCCGCGATCTCGCCCTCCAGGACTGGCTCGGCACGGCGGGCTTCGACCGCGAGGAGGACCGCTGGCCGCGCAAGTGGGCCGAGGCGTACGTCGACTTCGCCTCCGGCGAGAAGCGCGCCTGGCTGCGCGCCCGCGGCGTCCGCTTCTTCCCCGTCGTGGGCTGGGCGGAGCGGGGCGGTTACGACGCCGGCGGGCACGGCAACTCCGTCCCCCGCTTCCACATCACCTGGGGCACCGGGCCCGGGGTGGTCGCCCCCTTCGAGCGCCGGGTCCGCGGGGGCGCAGCCCGCGGGCTGGTCCGGCTCCGCTTCCGGCACCGGGTCACCGCTCTGAGCGGCACCGCGGGCACGATCGACACCGTCTCCGGGGAGATCCTGGCCCCGTCCGGCGCCGCCCGGGGCACCGCCAGCGGCCGGGAGGCCGTCGGCGCCTTCGAACTGCGCGCCCAGGCCGTGATCGTGACCTCCGGCGGGATCGGGGGCAATCACGATCTCGTACGGGCCCAGTGGCCCGCGCGGCTCGGCACCCCGCCCGAGCGGATGCTCTGCGGAGTCCCCGCCCATGTCGACGGGCTGATGCTCCAGGTGGCGGAGCGGGCGGGCGCGAGCCACATCAACCGGGACCGGATGTGGCACTACACCGAGGGCATCGAGAACTGGGATCCGGTCTGGGCCCGGCACGGCATCCGTATCCTCCCCGGCCCGTCCTCCCTCTGGCTGGACGCGCGCGGCAGGCGGCTGCCCGTACCGCTCTTCCCCGGGTTCGACACCCTCGGCACCCTGGAGCACATCGCGAAGTCCGGCCACGGCCACACCTGGTTCGTCCTGGACCAGCGGATCATCGGCCGGGAGTTCGCGCTCTCCGGCTCCGAGCAGAACCCGGATCTGACCGGGAAATCGGTGCGCGACGTCATCGGCCGGGCCCGCGCGGATGTGCCGGGGCCGGTGCGGGCGTTCATGGAGAAGGGCGCGGACTTCGTCGTGGAGAAGGATCTGTCCGCCCTGGTCCGCGGGATGAACGCGCTGACCGCCGAGCCGCTGATCGACGAGGCGGAGCTGCTGCGGGAGATCACCGCCCGGGACCGGGAGATCCGGAATCCGTTCACCAAGGATCTCCAGATCACCGCCATCCGGGGCGCCCGGAAGTATCTGGGCGACCGGCTGATCCGCACGGCCGCGCCGCACCGGATCCTCGACCCCGCGGCCGGTCCGCTGATCGCGGTACGGCTGAACATCCTCACCCGCAAATCGCTCGGCGGGCTGGAGACCGACCTCTCCTCGCGGGTGCTGGGCGCGGACGGGCGACCGCTGCCGGGGCTGTACGCGGCCGGCGAGGCGGCAGGATTCGGCGGCGGCGGGGTGCACGGCTACCGCTCGCTGGAGGGGACCTTCCTCGGCGGCTGCATCTTCTCGGGCCGGGCCGCGGGGCGGGCGGCGGGCCGCGCCGTCTGACGCACGCCCGCGTTCTCGGACGTACCGCCCTCCGCCGTCCACGCGCGCCCTCCGGCGCGCGGCCGGCGGTCCGTGCGCCCGCGCCCGCCGCCCTGCGGCCTGCGGTCTCCGTCGTGCGCCTGTGATTTCCGCCGTGCGCGCCCGGCGCCGAAGTGTCTCCGGACGCTCTCCGGAGGCTCTCCGGACGGCGGAAGGCCGGGCGCGGTTCCCCGAGGAGCCCGCCCGGCCTGTTGCCGTGTGCCGGATGTCCCTACAGGACCAGCGACAGCAGCAGCACGAACACGATGCCGACCACCGAGATGATGGTCTCCATCACCGACCAGGTCTTGACGGTCTGGCCGACATCCATTCCGAAGTACTCCTTCACCAGCCAGAACCCGGCGTCGTTGACATGGCTGAAGAAGAGCGAACCGGCGCCGATGGCCAGCACCAGCAGCGCGGACTCGGTGCTCGACATCCCCGCCGCGAGCGGCGCCACCAGTCCGGCGGCCGAGATGGTCGCGATCGTCGCCGAACCGGTCGCCAGCCGGATCGCCACCGCGATCAGCCAGGCCAGCAGCAGCGTCGGGATCGCCCAGTCCTCGGAGAAGTCCAGGATCATCTGGCCCACGCCGACGTCGATCAGGGTCTGCTTGAAGCCGCCGCCGGCGCCGACGATCATCAGCACGCCCGCGATCGGGGCGAGGGACTTCTCCACCGTGGAGGAGATGCGCTCCTTGGTGAATCCGGCCGCGCGGCCCAGGGTGAAGAGACCGACGAGCACCGCGGCGAGCAGGGCGATCAGCGGCGAGCCGATGACATCGGTGACCTTCTGAACCGGGTTCTCGGGGTTGTCGACAACGATCTCGACCAGCGCGTTCGCCAGCATCAGCACGACCGGCAGCATCACGGTGAAGACCGTGGCGCCGAAGCCGGGACGGTGCTCCAGATCCTCCGACGGCCGGGCCGGGATCATCTTCTCGGGCACCGGGACGTCCACCCAGCGGGCGGCGTACTTCGCGAAGACCGGACCCGCGATGATCACGGTCGGAATGGCGACCAGCACACCGAGCGCCAGCGTCACACCGAGGTTGGCGTCCAGCGCGTCGATGGCGACCAGCGGACCGGGGTGCGGCGGGATCAGACCGTGCATCACCGACAGACCGGCGAGGGCGGGTATGCCGATCCGCATCAGGGAGTAGTTGCCGCGCTTGGCGACCACCAGCACCACCGGGATCAGCAGCACGATGCCGACCTCGAAGAAGAGCGGCAGACCGATCACCGAGGCGATCAGCACCATCGCCCAGGGCATGGAGCGCTCGCTCGCCTTGGCGAGGATGGTGTCCACGATCTGGTCGCCGCCGCCGGAGTCGGCGAGCAGCTTGCCCAGGATCGCGCCGAGCGCGATCAGTACGCCCACACTCGCGACGGTGGAGCCGAGACCCTTGGAGAAGGACTCGATGGCCTTGCCGAGCGGCGCTCCGGCGAACGCTCCGAGCGCCAGGGACCCGATGGTCAGGGCCAGAAAGGCATGCAGCTTGAACTTGGTGATGAGCAGGACGATGACGGCGATGCCCGCGAGGACGGCGATGCCGAGCTGGGCGTTGCCCGCCGAGGTGATCGGCTCTGCGGCGTCCGCTGCCAGCATCTCGACACTGAGACTGGTCACGGTGGATTCCTTAGGCGAAAGAGGAGAGGGCGGTGATTGCGGAGAGAGCTCAGAGACCGAACCGGCGCAGCGCGGCCACGGCCCGTTCGGTGATCTCCTCGGGGCTGCCGGCGACATCGACGGCGAGTCCCGCCTCGTCGTCCTCCAGCGGTTGCAGCGTGGCGAACTGCGAGTCGAGCAGCCTGGTGGGCATGAAGTGCCCGGTGCGCCCGGACATCCGCCGCTCGATCAGCTCGCGGTCGCCGGTGAGATGCAGAAAGACGGCATCGGGGGCGGCGGCGCGCAGCCGGTCACGGTAGGAGCGCTTCAGCGCGGAGCTGGAGACCACACCGCCCAGACCCGCCCGGCCGTGTGCCCACTGCCCGATCTCGTCGAGCCAGGGCCATCGGTCGTCATCGTTCAGCGGGGTGCCGGCCGACATCTTCGCAATGTTCGCCGGCGGATGGAAATCGTCGCCCTCGGCGTAGGGAACGCCCAGTGCGTCTGCGAGCAGGGGACCGATCGTGGTCTTGCCGGTCCCTGCCACGCCCATCACCACCAGGACGTGAGGGGTGCTCATTGATGCCTCGCTGTCTCCGTCACACCGGTGCCGACCACGGTGTCGGCACTGGTCCATCGCGCTACTGAAACCCATTAGGTACGACTTATTCAAGAGGCTGAGACCTAAACGTCATACTTTTTGTTGCCGAACCCGGCCCCGTACCCTTGGCACATGACGACAGAGGGCCGGGGAAACGCGGCTGGACAGGGCATTTCGGCGGGTGGGGGCCTCCATGCGCAGGTCCTCGAAACCCTCGGCCTCGCGATCACCGCTGGCGAGTACCCGCAGGGGAGCGTGCTGCGCACCGATGAGATCGCCCAGCGGTTCGATGTCTCGCGCACCGTGGTCCGTGAGGTGGTCCGGGTCCTGGAGTCGATGCATCTGGTCGAGTCGCGCCGCCGGGTCGGGGTCACCGTCCGCTCCGCGGACGAGTGGAATGTCTACGACCCGCTGGTCATCCGCTGGCGGCTGGCCGGCGCCGACCGCCCCCGCCAGCTGCGCTCACTGACCGTGCTCCGCTCCGCGATCGAGCCGGTCGCGGCGGGCCTGGCCGCCCGCAACGCCACCCCCGAGCAGTGCGCCGCGATCACCGAGTGCGCGCTCGGCATGGTCGCCACCTCGCGCGGACAGCAGCTGGAGAGCTATCTCCGGCACGACATCGCCTTCCACCGGCTGGTGCTCAACGCCTCCGGCAATGAGATGTTCGCCCGGCTCGGCGATGTGGTCGCCGAGGTGCTCGCCGGCCGCACCCACCATCAGGTGATGTTCGACGACCCCGATCCGGCGGCGGTCACCCTCCATGTCCAGGTCGCCGAGGCGGTCCGGGAGGGCGACGCGGAGCGCGCCGAGGCGATCACCCGCGAGATCGCGGTGGGCGCCCTCGCCGAGCTGGATGTGCTCGCCCCGCACTCCCCGGTGTGACAAACCCCTCGGCCGCCGCGCCCACGGGGCGGCGGCCACCCCTTCGCCCCGCTCCGGGCAGACCGGGGCCGGGCGGCCGGCTCCCCCTGCGCGACCGGCCGTCCGGGGAATCGTGATGTACTACGACGGTTTGCCAGCACCTTGCATTACCTGCCCGCAACCTCAGAAACACCTCAGATCTATGTCTGTGTGACCTTGAGCACTGCCAGAATCGCAGGGTTGCAGCATCCCCCATGCTCCCCTCACGAAGGTGACACCCCCCATGAGTGATCGCGTCGGCGCGGCCGAAGCGCCCGTCACCGGGCCACCGGCCGCATCCGTCCCTCACACGGACGCCGGCGACGCCGGTTACAGCAAGGACCTCAAGTCCCGGCACATCAACATGATCGCGATCGGCGGCGCGATCGGTACCGGGCTCTTCCTCGGCGCCGGCGGCCGGCTGGCCGACGCGGGTCCCTCCCTGGCCATCGCCTACGCGATCTGCGGTGTCTTCGCCTTCTTCGTCGTACGCGCCCTCGGCGAGCTGGTGCTCTACCGGCCCTCGTCCGGAGCCTTCGTCTCCTACGCCCGTGAGTTCATGGGTGAGAAGGGCGCCTACACGGCGGGCTGGCTGTACTTCCTCAACTGGTCCACCACCGCCGTCGCCGACATCACCGCCGCGGCGACCTACGCCCACTTCTGGGCGATGTTCAGCGACATCCCGCAGTGGATCCTCGCCCTGATCGCCCTCGCCATCACCCTGGTGGCCAATCTGATCTCGGTGAAGTACTTCGGCGAGGTGGAGTTCTGGTTCGCCATCGTCAAGGTGGCGGCGCTGGTGATCTTCATGCTGATCGCGATCTTCCTCCTCGTCACCCAGCAGGAGGTCGGCGGCCACACCCCCGGCTTCGCCACCCTCTCCGCCAATGACGGGATCTTCCCGACCGGCATGCTGCCGATGCTGCTGGTGATCCAGGGCGTGGTCTTCGCCTACGCCTCCGTCGAGCTCTGCGGTGTCGCCGCCGGCGAGACGAGGAACCCCGAGAAGATCATGCCCAAGGCGATCAACTCGATCATGTGGCGGGTCGGAGTCTTCTACGTCGGCTCGGTGGTGCTGCTCGCGCTGCTCCTCCCGTACACCGAGTACACCGCGAAGGAGAGCCCCTTCGTCACGGTGATGGACCGGATCGGCATCCCGGCCGCCGCCGGGATCATGAATCTGGTGGTGCTCACCGCGGCGCTCTCCAGCCTGAACTCCGGGCTGTACTCCACCGGCCGGATCCTCCGCTCCATGGCGCTCGCCGGCTCCGCGCCCCGGTTCACCGGCCGGATGAACAAGGGCCAGGTGCCGTACGGCGGCATCATGCTGACCGCGGCCTTCGGTGTCCTCGGCGTCGGACTGAACTTCGTGATGCCCGGTGAGGCGTTCGAGATCGTGCTCAACCTCGCCTCGATCGGCATCCTCGGCACCTGGGGCATGATCATGCTCTGTTCGCTGCTCTTCTGGCAGCGCTCCCGGGAGGGCCGGGTCACCCGCCCCTCCTTCCGGCTGCCCTGGGCCCCGTACACCCAGATCGTCACCCTGGTCTTCCTGGTCAGTGTGCTGGTGCTGATGTGGTGGGGCGGCGGCATCGGGCGCACCACCGTGATGTTCCTGCCGGGCATCGCCGCGGCGCTGGTCGGCGGCTGGTTCCTGGTGCGCGGCCGGGTGAACGCCATCGCCGCCGGGCGCGAGAAGCTCTGACCCCGCTCCGGCCGGGACGCGCCGCCCGTACCGGAGCGGCCCCACCGGCCGGGACGCCCCCGCTCCGGCCGGCCGGACCACAGGGCCCCCGCGGAATCACTCCGCGGGGGCCCTGCCCGTACGCGCCCTTGTCCTCGCGCGCGCCTGTCCTTGCGCGCGCCCGGCCGGGCTCAGCCGTTCCGCGCCCGGTGTCCGCCATGGCCGCCGTGCCCGCCGCCGTGGTCGAGTTTCAGCGCCTCCGGCGGCATGACCACGAAGGGCCGCATCATGCCCATGTCCTCGTGCTCCAGCAGATGGCAGTGGTACATGAACCTGCCGTACGCCCCGTCGAAGTGCCCCATCACCTTCACCAGCTCCGCCGAGGTGACCCGGAAGACGTCCTTCCAGCCCTGTTCGTTCGGCGGTACGGACAGCGGCCTGGACGGGTCGAAGGCCACCGGGCTCCGGGTCCCGCCGAGCGAGGTGTCGAAGCCGCGCACATCGAACGCCTCACGGGCCAGCACCTGGAAATCGGCGAGATGGATGTGCATCGGATGCGTCGGCGCGCCCAGGTTGAGGAAGGACCACTGCTCGTGACTCCCCTCGCCGATGGTGAAGCCCAGCCCGTCGTTGAAGGTCCGGGAGGTGCGCTGATAGGTGCGCACCTTTCCGTCCGACCCCTTGACCTGGATCACCCCCTCCGTCGGCACCCGGACATCGGCCGGGGGCAGCTCCCGCATCTCCCAGATCTCCGGGTGCCCGCCGCCCCCGACCGTGACCGGCGGGGTCAGCACGATCAGCCGGTGACCGTGGTCGATCAGCTCGTGGTCGAAGCGCCGGAAGGACCCGGAGAGCACCTCGGGCAGGACGAAGGAATCCGGCTCCTTGGCCGTCCCGTATCCGCCCTCGCCGACCCGGAACTCCATGATCTGCGGATACGGGACGCTGTCCGCGACATCCGGGGTGCCCGGGGGCTGATTCCGCCCCTTGTTGACCAGCCGCAGCCGCCGGCCGGCCAGCTCACGGAAGTCGATCAGCAGATCGAACCGCTCGGCGGGCGCCGCGATCAGCGGCTCCCCGCCGGGGAAGTCCACCGGCACCGGACGCGGCAGCAGCCCTCCGTCGCTGCCGATCTGGTGGACCACCCCCGGCACCGGGTTGTTCTCCTCGTCCACCAGCACCAGGTTGTAGCTGCGGGCGTTGGAGGCGTTCACCAGCCGGAAGCGGTACCAGGCGGGGTCGGTGTCCAGATACGGCCAGATGGTGCCGTTCACCGTCGAGTACGGGCCGACGAAGGGCAGGGTCACCGGCTTGCGGGTCTCGGGGTGGCTGGCGATCAGAACCGAGGTCTTGTGCAGCAGCCGGCCGTTGAGCCGCCCGTCGTCGTCGGTGTCGAGATTGCGGTCGGCGAGGATCAGCGGCAGCTCCCGGTCCCCGGAGGGCAGCCCGAGGGCGTCCTCCTCGTCGTCCCGGACCAGATAGGTGCCGACGAGCCCCGCGTACACATTCCAGCGGGTGATGTTCATGGCGTGGTCGTGGTACCACCACTGCACGGCCTGATGGTCATTCGGATACTCCGAGAGCTGGGCGTCGCCGTAACCCACCGCGTTGTCCGCCCAGCCGTCATTGCCGCCGCCGGTCTGCGCGCCGTGCAGATGCGTCACCGACCAGGCCGGCAGCGCGGCCACATTCCTGTCCGGCTTCACGCCCTCGCGCCCGGGGCGGTTGTGGGGGAGCGGCTGCCCGGCCGGGGTGGGTCCCACCTCCACGGCGGTGACCGGGTACTCGCTCCCCCTCGGGATGCGGTTGGTCCAGGCGATCCTGATCCGCTGTCCGCGCCGCACCTCGATGGTGGGGCCCGGCACGGTGCCGTCGTACCCCCACATCAGGGTCGGCGGCAGCTGTGAGTGGAGCCGCACCCAGGCCGGCCGGAGCGCGATCTCGATCTCCTTGCGTACATCGGGCTCGTCCGGCCGCAGCACCCGGGGCACCTGGAGCGGGTCGGTGTAAGGGGTCAGCTCGAAGCTGCCCGCCCCGGTCCTCCCGGTGATCTCCCCGCCGGGGCTCCCGACGCCCCCGCCCGCGGCGCCCGCCGGGTCGAAGGCGTTCTCGGGAAAGGCGGTCGGTCCGCCGGTGGTCTCCGCGATCTCGGTCATACGTTTCCCCCGTACTCCCGTGTGGTTGCCGTGCACCGGGGCGGAGACGGCTCCGTCCCGGTCGCGCGGGCGCGGCGGCCGGTGAATCAGTGACGTCGGTGATTCGGTGATTCGGTGATGTCAGTGATTCGGTGACTCCGTGAACCGGTGCGTTCGCGAGCCCGGTTCGCGGTCCCGCCGCCCGTGCGTTCGGTAAGACTTGTCCCGGTCTGGTGGAGTTGCCCGTTCCGGTCAATCTGGCCGAAAGTACCCCCGTACGGCCCAGTGTGTAACGTGCATCCCGGCCATCACGGCGCGCCGCCGTGACGCGTCACACTGGTCATCCACCGATGTGTGAAGAAGGGCAGGTTTTTGATGTCGCAGCAGGTACGAGGCGTCATCGCGCCGGGCAGGGACGAGCCGGTGCGGGTGGAGACCATCGTCATTCCCGACCCCGGACCCGGCGAGGCCGTGGTCAAGGTGCAGGCATGCGGGGTCTGCCACACCGATCTGCACTACAAGCAGGGCGGGATCAGCGACGACTTCCCCTTCCTGCTCGGCCACGAGGCCGCGGGCGTGGTCGAATCCGTCGGCCCCGATGTCACCGAGGTCGCCCCCGGCGACTTCGTCATCCTCAACTGGCGAGCCGTCTGCGGCCGCTGCCGGGCCTGTGAGCGCGGCCGGCCCTGGTACTGCTTCAACACCCACAACGCCAAGCAGAGGATGACCCTCACCGACGGGACCGAGCTCTCCCCGGCCCTCGGTATCGGCGCGTTCGCCGAGAAGACCCTGGTCGCCGCCGGCCAGTGCACCAAGGTCGACCCCTCGGTCCCCGCCTCCGTCGCCGGACTCCTCGGCTGCGGCGTGATGGCCGGCATCGGCGCCGCCATCAACACCGGAGAGGTCGGCCGGGGCGACACCGTCGCCGTCATCGGCTGCGGCGGCGTCGGCGACGCGGCCGTCGTCGGAGCCCGCCTGGCCGGCGCGGCCCGCGTCATCGCCGTCGACATCGACGACCGCAAGCTGGAGACGGCCCGGAAGATGGGCGCCACCCACACCGTCAACTCCCGCTCCACCGACCCCGTCGAGGCGATCCGGGAGCTCACCGGCGGCTTCGGGGCGGATGTCGTCATCGAGGCGGTCGGCCGCCCGGAGACGTACCGGCAGGCGTTCTACGCCCGTGACCTGGCCGGCACGGTCGTCCTCGTCGGCGTACCGACCCCCGAGATGAAGCTGGAGCTCCCGCTCCTGGACGTCTTCGGGCGCGGCGGCTCGCTGAAGTCCTCCTGGTACGGCGACTGCCTGCCGTCCCGCGACTTCCCGATGCTGATCGACCTCCACCAGCAGGGCCGTATCGACCTGGCCGCCTTCGTCACCGAGACCATCGGCCTCGGCGACGTGGAGCAGGCGTTCGCCCGGATGCACGAGGGCGATGTGCTCCGATCGGTGGTGCTGCTGTGACCGCCCCCCGGATCGAACGGCTCGTCACCGCGGGCACCTTCTCGCTCGACGGCGGCACCTGGGACGTCGAGAACAATGTCTGGATCGTCGGCGACGACACCGAGGCGATCGTCATCGACGCCGCGCACGACGCCGCCGCCATCGAGGCCGCGCTCGGCGGACGGACCCTGCGCGCGATCGTCTGCACCCACGCGCACAACGACCACATCGACGCGGCCCCGGCCCTCGCCCGGGCCACCGGTGCGCCGATCCTGCTCCACCCGGACGATCTGCCGCTGTGGAAGCGGACCCACCCCGACCGGGCCCCGGACGGCGAACTGGCCGACGGCGAGATCCTCACCGCCGGCGGGGTGGAGCTGACCGTGCTCCACACGCCCGGCCACGCCCCCGGCGCGGTCTGCCTGCACGCCCCGGCCCTGTCGGCGGTCTTCACCGGCGACACCCTCTTCCAGGGCGGTCCGGGCGCCACCGGGCGCTCCTTCTCGCACTTCCCCACGATCATCGACTCGATCCGCGAGAAGCTGCTCACCCTCCCGCCGGAGACGGTCGCCCACACCGGTCACGGCGACCCCACCACCATCGGCGACGAGGCCCCGCACCTGGACGAATGGATCCGGCGCGGCCACTGAACCACCCCTGTGACCGTGCCCCCGCGAGGGGCGCGGTCACAGGTCCAGCCGCAGCCGGCTCTCGAAGCGGCACGCCTTCCCGGTCACCGGATCGGTGAACTCCAGCGCCCTCGCCAGCAGCCGCAGCGGCCGGTCCCACTCCTCCCCGCCGCCGCTGTCCTCCCGCACCACCGGATAGAGCGGATCGTTCAGCAGCGGCAGCCCCAGGCTGTTCATGTGCACCCGCAGCTGATGGGTGCGCCCGGTCGCGGGCAGCAGCCGGTAACGCCCGAGCCCGCCGCGCCGCTCCACCAGCTCGATCCGGCTCTCGCTGTTCGGCTCGCCGGCCTCCTCCCGCGCCGCGAGCACCCCGCGCTCCTTCACGATCCGGCTCCGCACCGTGCGCGGCAGCTCCACCCCGGGGTCGTACGGCGCGATCCCCTCGTACTCCTTCACCACCCGCCGGTCCCGGAACAGTGTCTGGTACGCGCCCCTCAGCTCCGGCCGCACCACGAACAGCACCACTCCCGCCGTCAGCCGGTCCAGCCGGTGCGCGGGCTGGAGCCCCGGCAGCGCGAGATCGCGGCGCAGCCGGGCCACCGCCGTCTCGGTGATGTGCCGCCCGCGCGGTGTGGTGGCCAGGAAGTGCGGCTTGTCGGCGACCACGATCCGCTCGTCCCGGTACACGATCCCGATCTCGAACGGAACGTGCGGCTCGGCCGCGAAGTCCCGGTGGAACCAGAGATACCGCCCCGGTGTGTACGGCTCGTCCGCCCCGGCCGGCCCGTCCGCGGAAACGATCCGCCCCTCCCGGAAGAGCGCCCCCACCCGCTCCTCGCCGATGCTCCGGCCGTATCGCGCGAGGAAGTGGTCGTACACGGTCCGCCACTCGCCGTCCGGATCGGCGGGCAGCCGCACCCGTACGGGATCGATGCCGTCCCGCTGGGGGAGCGGCGAGAGCGGGGCCGGATTTCTGCGTCTCACCGGGACGACTGTAGGCGCTGCGGACCGACGGGCTCCGCACCCTGCCCGGCCATCGCCGAAAAACAGAAAAACCCCAGATCAACTGGGGTTTCTGCTGGTGTCCGAGGGGGGACTTGAACCCCCACGCCCGATAAAGGGCACTAGCACCTCAAGCTAGCGCGTCTGCCATTCCGCCACCCGGACAAGGTGTCTGTCGCGGGGCCTTGTTCCTGCGCCCTTGCGACGAGGAAAACCATAGCAAACATTCGAGCGGCCCCGATCACCCCCCGGGGGACGCCAGCAGCCCTTGGGGTCCGGAGCCCGGCGCGGGAGGATGGGCGGGAACCACCAGCAGCGACATCGGGAGGAATCAGCGTGAGCGAGTCGAACACGGCCCGTACCGTCTCGGGCGAGGACGAGGTAGTCGACCTCTGCCGTGAGCTGATCCGGATCGACACCAGCAACTACGGCGACCACTCGGGGCCGGGGGAGCGCGCGGCGGCCGAGTACATCGCGGAACAGCTCGCCGAGGTCGGGCTCGAACCCCGGATCATCGAATCCCATCCCGGCCGCGCCTCCACCGTGGCCCGGATCGAGGGCGAGGACCCCTCCCGGCCCGCGCTGCTCATCCACGGCCACACCGATGTCGTGCCGGCCAACGCCGGCGACTGGACGCACCACCCCTTCTCCGGCGAGATCGCCGACGGCTGCGTCTGGGGCCGCGGCGCGGTCGACATGAAGGACATGGACGCGATGACGCTCGCCGTCGTCCGGGACCGGCTGCGCAGCGGGCGCAAGCCCCCGCGCGACATCGTGCTCGCCTTCCTCGCCGACGAGGAGGCCGGCGGCACCTACGGCGCGCGGTATCTCGTCGACAAGCACCCCGATCTCTTCGAGGGCGTCACCGAGGCGATCGGCGAGGTCGGCGGCTTCTCCTTCACCGTCAACGAGAACCTCCGGCTCTATCTCGTCGAGACGGCCCAGAAGGGCATGCACTGGATGCGGCTCACCGTCGACGGCACCGCGGGCCACGGCTCCATGACCAACAACGACAACGCGATCACCGAACTGTGCGAGGCGGTCGGCCGGCTCGGCCGGCACACCTGGCCGGTGCGGATGACCAAGACCGTGCGGTCCTTCCTGGACGAGCTCTCCGACGCCCTCGGCACCCCCCTCGACCCCGAGGACATGGAGGCCACCCTCGCCAAGCTCGGCGGCATCGCCAAGATGATCGGAGCCACCCTGCGCAACTCCGCGGCCCCGACCATGCTCGGCGCCGGGTACAAGGTCAATGTCATCCCCGGCCAGGCCACCGCCCATGTCGACGGCCGCTTTCTGCCCGGATACGAGCAGGAGTTCCTGGCCGACCTCGACCGGCTCCTCGGCCCCCGGGTCAGGCGCGAGGACGTACACGGCGACAAGGCCCTGGAGACCAGCTTCGACGGGGACCTCGTGGACGCCATGCAGACCGCGCTGCGGGCCGAGGACCCGATCGCCCGGGCCGTCCCCTACATGCTCTCCGGCGGTACGGACGCCAAGTCCTTCGACGACCTCGGCATCCGCTGCTTCGGCTTCGCGCCGCTCAAACTCCCCCCGGAGCTCGACTTCGCCGGCATGTTCCACGGCGTCGACGAGCGGGTGCCGGTGGACGGTCTCAAGTTCGGAGTACGAGTGCTTGACCGCTTCCTGGACCAGTGCTGAACCGGATCGGGTGAGCGCCGGAGCTGTTCACCGGGACGAAACTCCAATAATCGTCACTATGTACGTGCCTGACTGAAAAGGGTGAAAGGAACACCGGGCTCGTAGCCCACACTCCTCCCTCCTCGTTACAGGTGTTGCGGTCCGCGGCTGGGACCGCATTTGCCAACAAGGAGGAATCAATGATCAAGAAGGTCGTCGCCACCGCGGCTGCCACGGGCGGTCTGCTGCTCGCCGGAGCCGGTGTCGCCATGGCCGACGCCGGTGCCCAGGGTGCCGCTGTCGGTTCCCCGGGTGTGCTCTCGGGCAACCTCGTCCAGGTTCCCGTGCACGTTCCGGTCAATGTGGTGGGCAACACCGTCAATGTGATCGGTCTGCTGAACCCTGCCTTCGGCAACACCGGCGTCAACGCCTGATGCTGTGACTCGGCCCCATGAGGTCCGGGCTTGAGGCCGGCGGTCCCGCGGTGCACTCCATGCGCTCCGGGACCGCCCGGCATTTCCGCTCCCGGGCACAGCGCCCGGATGGATTCCTGAAGAAGACAGGGAACTACCTATGCGACAGATCACCCGCAAGGGCCTGATCACCATGGCAGCGGCCGGTGGCGCAATCGCGCTCGGCGGCGGTTATGCACATGCCGGTGCCGGAGCCGATGGAGTGGCGGCGAACTCGCCGGGCGTCGGATCCGGGAATTCGGTTCAGGTGCCGGTTCACGTGCCCGTGAACGCGTGTGGCAACACCGTCAACGTGGTGGGGCTGCTCAACCCCGCGTTCGGCAACAACTGTGCCAACGTCGACAGCGGGCCCCAGCCGGGCGCCCCGGTCTCCCCGGCCAAGCCGGGCGGCGGCCCGGTCACCGGCGGCCCCGGCCAGCCGGGCACCGGAGTGCCCGGGACCACGCTGCCGGCCGGCGTCTCCCAGACCGGCAGCGGATCCCACGCCTCCGGGGGAGCGCACAACTCACCCGGTGTCGGCTCCGGCAACAGCGTGCAGGCCCCCATCGACGTCCCCGTGAACGCCTGCGGGAACTCGGTCGACGTGGTGGGTCTGCTCAACCCCACCTTCGGCAACGAGTGCGTCAACGCCCCGGAGGCCCCGCCCGTCGAGCCGGTGAAGCCGGTCACCCCGCCGGTGAAGCCCGTCACCCCGCCCGCCCCGCCCAAGACCCCGCCGGGGCAGAACGGCGGCCCCGGTGAATCGGAGACCCCCCGGCATGTGAACCACCAGCCGAAGACCGATGAGCCCCGGGTGATCGACCAGCTCGCCCAGACCGGCAGCGAGTCGCTCGGCCTGATCATCCCGGTGGGCGCCGGAATGATGCTCGCCGGTGTGGTTCTGTACCGCCGCGCCCGCGCCTCCGCGTAGCGGCGCCGCACGGCGGCGTACGGAGGGGGTCCCGCACCGGCGGGACCCCCTCTCCGCTGTCACCAGGTGGCGCGCACCTGGCGGATGATCCGCCGGCGCAGCCGCACCCTGCGGCTGCCGTCCCGGTGCAGCGTCAGTCGGTCCAATTCCCAGTGTCCGTACTCGGCGTGGTCGGTCAGCAGGCGTGCCGCCTCCGAGCGGGAGACCCCGCGCGGGACGTACACGTTGACAAATTCGTATTCCGGCATCGCATCTATTGTGCGGGCACCGGTCCGGTACGGATAGCGTCTGCACTATGTCTGATGCTGCGCCGCCCACCGCTGACGAGGTACGTGCCGCCGCCGAGGCGGTCAAAGCCGCCCTGGACCGCCACCTCGTGGCGGTCGAGAACCGGACGGGAGAGGACGACCCGGCCGTTTACGACGCCTTCAACGCCCTGGCACTCGCGGCCGAGGTGTACGACGAACGCCTCTACGACCGGTACGACGAGGTCACCCCCTTCGAGATCCCGGGAGTGGACGACGCCCTGCCGCCCTACGCGGGCCCCGAGGAACCGAGCGCCCTCAGCGTGCTGATCCGGCGCGACTACGCGGTCGTGGAACCCGCCCGGCTGCTCTCCCAGGCGCAGCGCCTCGCGTATCTGGACCCGGACGACGCGAGACCGCAGTCGTCGCGGACCGGGGGCACCGGAGTGCATGCCGCCCTCGGGCTGGTCTTCGGGGAGTACGAGCCCGACGAGATCGCCTCCCGGCACAAGGAGTTCGGTCTGGAGGAAGGGGACTCCACCCTCTGGGTCTCGGCCCTGGACGACCTCGCGGATCCGGGCGAATGGCTCAACGCCCCCTTCGAGGGAGCGGATCCGCAGCGGACGGTGATCCGCTTCGATGTGAGTTCCGTCTTCGACGAGGACGATCTCGACGACCTGGCCGAGGATCTGGACGAGGTCGACGAACCGGGTCCCTGACCCGGGCTTCCCGGCCTCCCCGGAGCCGCCGCGCCGCCCGGCGGCGGGGTCCGTCCGGTCCGGCGGCGCAATACGCCGCCGGACCGGGAGACGGACCGGGAGACACGACCCCGGGCGTGGTTTCGAAGCCCCGTCCGCCGCCGCGGGGCGGCGCACGTACTTCCCCCCGGGCCCGGCGGCCCGGGGCGGAAGACGCCTCAGTGCGCGGCGGGGGCCGGCAGCTCCTCCAGCAGGGTCCGCAGCCGGGTGGTGCGCTCCTCGGAGGGGATTCCCGCCACCGACCGGGCGAGCGCGCCCTCCACACCGTGCACCACGGAGAGATGACGCTCCCCGCGGCTGAAGGCCGTGTACACCCAGGGGCGGCTCAGCGCGTCCGCCGCGTCGCCGGGCAGCACCACGACCACCGCGGGCCAGCGCAGCCCGGCCGCCTGGTGCGCGGTCATCGCCCAGCCGTGCCGGACCGCCGACTCGACCCGCTCCCGGGGCACGGTCACCCTGGTCTCGCCGCATTCCAGCAGCAGCCCCTCCGCGTCCGCCGAGACGACTGTCCCGGGCACGGTGCGGCCGAGCGCCGGGGCGTACGCGACCCGGTCGCCCGGGTCGAAGCCGCCGAACCTCCCGGGGCCGGGGTTGAGCCGGGCCTTCAGCGCCGTGTTGAGCGCCCGGGTGCCCGCAGAGCCGCCATGGCCCACGGTGATCACCTGGGTCCGGTCCGGCCGCACCCCGATCGCCCTCGGCACCGAGTCGGCGACGAGCTGCACCGTCCGGTGCACGGCCTCGCCCGCGTCCCGCACCGGGACGATGACGATCTCCTTGTCCGGCGCCGCCACCTGGTTGAGCTCTCCGGCGCCGATCCCCGACACCAGCTCGCCGAGCGGGCCCGGGTCCGGGACGCGTGAGGCGATCCGGGGACAGACACCGGCCGCCAGCAGATCCGCGAAGACCCGCCCGGGGCCCGCCGAACCGAGCAGCGCGGGATCACCGCTGAGCACCAGCCGGCCGCCGTCCGGAAGCGACTCCACCACCACCGCGGCGGTCTCCACATCGAGCTGCGGAGCGTCCAGCACCACCAGGAGATCCAGCGCCAGCGCGCCGTCCGTGTCCCGCCCGGGACCCTCCGCGCCGGAGAGCAGACCGGTGAGGGTGACGACATCCGGCGCCGGCTCCTGCCACTGCGGGGCGCTGTGCACCGCGACCACCGCGCGCAGCCCGATCCCGGCGGCGGCCCGCGCCAGCGCGATCGGCTCCGCCCGCGCCGCCTCGCCGCCCGTGTGGGCCACCAGACCGCTCTCGGCCGCCGCGCGGGCCAGTGCCGCCGGGGCGTGCTCGGCGGCGGCCTCCCAGCGGGCGTCCGCGCCGGACCTGGCGAGCCGGGCCAGGCCGTCCGCCAGGCTCTCCTCGGCGAGTGCGTAACGGTCGAGCCCCAGCAGCACCGGACCGGGTGCGGCCGGCTCGCCGCCGGACCCCTCCCCGGCCGTATCCGCCTCCGCCTCCGCCTCCGCGCCGGTGTCCGTGTCCTCCTCCGGCCCGTCCTGGAAGGCCAGGACAACGCTGTCGGCGACCGCCTGTTCGAGCACCGCGTCCGGATCCGGCACGGACCACCGCACCAGTGCCTCCCGTACGGCGGACGACTCCAGGGCGGTGTGCCCCCGAAGCGCGGCCCGCTCCAGCCGCCAGACGACCAGGGCGGCCGTCCGCCGCTCGTCCCCGGGACCGCAGGCCCCGCCGAGCAGCGACCGGGCGAACCCGTCAGCCTGCTCCGGCCGGATCCCCGGCACGGACAGCAGCTGCCAGGGGTCGGCCCGCAGCAGCTCGGCCGCCCGCTCCCCGAGCGCGTCCGTGACCCGGGCCGCCGGTGTGCCGGTCATCCCGCCCTCGGTGAGCACGGCCGCCACCGCCGCGACGGCCCCGGGCGCGACCGCCCGGGCGGCCGTGCCCGGGGCCGTCGCGGCGGTGGCCGCCCGCGGTACCGGGCCCGGGGCCGCGCCGCCGGCCGCCCGCGGTACCGGGGCCCGCCCGGCCGCCGGACCGGCGGACGCGCTCGCGGGCCCGCCGGGCGCCGCCGCCGGTGCCGGTTCGGGAGACGCGAAGAACGCCGAGCCCGAGGCCCCGCCGCTCTCCACGGCCCGCACCGCGGCGAGCAGATCCGCGGCCTTTCCGCTCAGCTTGGTCCCGCTCTCGACGGGCCCGTCCCTCTCGGCCTTCCGCTGTTCGATCCGCGCCCGCAGCTCCCGCTGCGCGGCCAGCTCCGCCGCCGCCTCGGACACCTCGGCGGCATCAGCCGCCGCTGCCGCCGCGCCGGGCTCCGCCGTCTCCGACCCGCCCCCGCCGGCACCGTCCGCTTCCTTCGCGTCCTGATCAGCGCCGTCCTGATCAGTGCCGTCCGGATCAGCGCCGGGCTCGTCCGTGCCGTCCGCTTCAGCGCCGTCCTTCTCCGGGCCGGCGCCCGTCTCCGGTGCCTCCGTGCCCCCGGCTGCGCTCTCCCGGTCCCCTCCACCCCCGCTCCCGGCCCCGGGCCCGCCACTCGCTCCGGCCGGAGGAGCCGTGTCACCGGACACAGAAGGGTCCTCGGCCTGGGATGCGGGGTTCGACCCCCGGGAAGGCGAAGGCGCGGTCACAGAGTGCTCCAGTCCTGGTCGGGATAGCGGTGCACCGGGGCGGACACATCGTCCAGCGCCCGGCGGATCTCGTCAGGAAGCGTAAGCGCCTCCACTGACAGTGCGGCCGCCAGCTGCCGCGCGTTGCGCGCGCCGACGATCGGGGCCACCACTCCCGGGCGATCCCGCACCCATGCCAGCGCCACATGGAGCGCCGTCGTCGCCAGTCCGTCCGCGGCCGTGAGCACCGCGTCCACCACGCTGTCGGCCATCTCGTCGAGATACGGCTCCACGAAGGGCCCCAGCATCTCCGACGCCCCCCGCGAGTCGGACGGTGTGCCCTGCCGGTACTTCCCGGTCAGCACCCCCCGGCCGAGCGGTGACGACGGCAGCAGCCCCACCCCCAGATCGATCGCCGCGGGCAGCACCTCCCGCTCCACCCCCCGCTGGAGCAGTGAGTACTCCATCTGGGTGCTCGCCAGCCGGGTGCGCACCCCGGGCGCCGCCAACTGCCAGGTCGCGGCCTTCGCGAGCTGCCAGCCGCAGAAATTGGACACTCCCGCATACCGTGCCCGCCCGCTGCTCACCGCGATGTCCAGCGCCTGGAGCGTCTCGTCGAGCGGGGCCCCGGGGTCGAAGGCATGGATCTGCCACAGATCCACATAATCCGTCCCGAGCCGGGCCAGTGAATCGTCCAGCGCGGAGAGCAGATGGCCGCGCGAGCAGTCGAACCGGCGGTCCGGATCGAGCACACTGCCGGCCTTGGTGGCTATGACGAGATCCCGCCGGGGCACCAGCCGCTCCACCAACTGCCCCAGCAGGTACTCCGCGTCCCCGCCGCCGTACACATCGGCGGTGTCCACCAGGCTCCCGCCCGCTTCCCAGAACGCCTTCAGCTGATCCGCCGCGTCATGCTCATCGGTGTCCCGCCCCCAGGTCAGGGTGCCGAGTCCGATACGGGACACACGCAGGCCGGTCCGGCCGAGTTGCCTCTGCTCCATGAGCGCTGAGATTACTGGCCGGGGACCCGCCCCGGACGGGCCTGTGGACAACGGCCTGTGGACAACTCGGGCCCGGCCGCCCCCTGACGTAACCCCGTCCCCCGCGCTAGAGTCCCCGAAACGGATGTTACTAATCAGTAAGAGGGAGCGGTTATGCGGCTCGGCATCAACCTCGGCTACTGGGGCGCGGGCATGGACGGCGACAATCTCGCCGTCGCCAAGGAGGCCGACCGGCTCGGCTACGACGTCTGCTGGGCCGCGGAGGCGTACGGCTCCGACGCACCCACCGTGCTGAGCTGGGTCGCCGCCCGGACCGAACGCATCGACGTCGGCTCCGCCATCATGCAGATCCCGGCCCGGCAGCCCGCGATGACCGCGATGACCGCCGCCACCCTCGACTCCCTCTCCGGCGGCCGCTTCCGGCTCGGCCTCGGCGTCTCCGGCCCCCAGGTCTCCGAGGGCTGGTACGGGGTGAAATTCGACAAGCCCCTCGCCAGGACCCGCGAGTACGTCGAGATCGTCCGCAAGGCCATGACCCGCGAACGCCTCACCCACGACGGCGCGCACTGGACCCTTCCGCTCCCCGGCGGACCGGGCAAGCCGCTCAGGCTGACCGTCCACCCCGAGCGCGAGCACATCCCGCTCTACATCGCCGCGATCGGCCCCAAGAACCTGGAGCAGACCGGCGAGATCGCCGACGGCGCCCTGCTGATCTTCTCCTCCGCCGACCATCTGGAGGACACCGCCATCCGTCATCTGCGCGCGGGCCGCGCGCTGGCCGGGAAGACGATGGAGGGCTTCGACGTCTGTCCCACCCTGCCGCTGGCGCTCGGCGACGACGTCGACGCCCTCGCCGACATCTTCCGCCCCTACACCGCGCTCTACGTCGGCGGTATGGGCAGCCGCAAGCAGAACTTCTACAACCAGCTCGCCCAGCGCATGGGATACGAGAAGGAGGCCGCCGAGATCCAGGACAAGTACCTCGCCGGCGACAAGGCGGGCGCCGCCGCCGCCGTACCGCACCGGCTGATCGACTCCACCGCCCTGCTCGGTTCCGTCCCCCGGATCGCGGAGCGGATGCAGGCGTACGCCGCCGCCGGGGTCACCACCCTCACCCTGGCCCCGGCCGGATTCACCCTGGACGAGCGGATCGCCGCACTCCGCGCGGGCACCGAGGCGGTCGAGCACGCCGGACTCGCCTGAGCCGCACCCGTGCGGCCTGCGGGACCGGGCCGGCCGGGGTGCCGTCGCCGCCGCCTCGGGCCGCGTGATGTGCGTCACTCTCCGTGTTTCTCCGGTCGGGCACAGGCGATCATGACGGGGATGAACGCCCGCTTCCTCGGCATCGCCGATCTGACCGAAGTCCCCTCCGTGGCCGTCGTGGTCGACGTCATGCGCGCTTACACCGTCGCGGCCTGGGCCTTCGCCCGGGGGGCGGAGAAGATCGTGCTCGCCGGATCGCTGGACGAGGCCCGTGAGCTCAAGGCCCGCCGGCCGGACTGGGCCGCGCTCAAGGACGGCCCGCCCGCGCCCGGCTTCGACCTGGTCAACTCACCGGGCCTGCTGCGCTCCGCCGACCTCGGCGGACGGACCGTGGTGCAGAAGACCACGGCGGGCACGGTCGGCGCCCTCGCGGTCAAGGACGCGTCGCTGGTGCTCTGCGCCGGCTTCGTGGTGGCGGAGGCGACCGCCCGGGTCCTGCGGGCACGCGGGAGCGAGGCCGTCACCTACGTGGTCACCGGCGAGGACGGCCGGGCCGATGAGGATCTGGCATGCGCCCGGTACATCGCCCGGCGGGCCGCCGGGGCCGCGACGGATCCCTCCGGGTACCTCCGCCGCGCCGCCGGATCCCGGGCCGCGGCCGAGCTGACGGAGGGGGTGCGCCGGGGCGCCCACCCCGATGACGTCGCACTCTGCCTCGAACTCGACCGGTTCCCCTTCGCCATGGTGGCGGCCCCTGAGGGCCCGCTCATGGTCCTGCGCCCGTACGCCCCGCCCCCGCAGGCCGGCGGCACCCCGGCCGCGCCCCCTCCGGGGCCGTGAGGACCGGCGCGTACGGGCCGATCGCGCCGGAAGTCCTCCATTCGGCGGAGTTTGCCCGGTCCACCTGTTGCCCCGCCTCCCGGATCCCGGTGACTCTGTCCCTGGGATGCCTTCAGGAGGTGCAGTGATGCTCTCGGCCCGCAGCCTTTTCCAGGAAATCATCGACAACGACGACGCCTTCCGGCTCTTCTGCTCCATCGCCGCCAGCGGCGAGGCCCAGGGAGGCTGGGAGAACGGCCGGATCGCCGCACTGGTGCCCGAGAGCATGCGCGCTCTCGCGCCCAGGATCACCCGGCACGGCGCGGATGAGGACAAACACGGCAGGATATTCAACGCCCTGCTCCGCAAGCGCGGCCTCGAACCCGTGCCCGTACCGCCCGAGACCGACTACACCATGCTCCTGGAACAGCAGGGCATCGGCCTCACCCACGAGAAACTGCGCCGCGACGAACCCCTCACCGAGAAGGACATCGTCGTGTACCTGGCGCACAGCAGGGTCACCGAGCAGCGGGCCGCCGACCAGATGGACATGCTCGTCACCCACTTCGGAGACCACCCCGAGCTCGGCAAGGCGATCAGGATGATCTGCCACGACGAGGAGAACCACCTCGCGTACTGCCACGAGGAACTGCTCCGCCTCGCCGCCGAGGGGCACGGCCGCACCATCCACCGCGTGCTCCGCGAGAGCGCCCTCGCGGAGATCAAGGTCCACCGCGATGTGAGCCTCGCCGTCATGGGGCGCATGGCCGGGATCCTGCGCTGGCCGCGTGCCAAGGCCGGCCTCCTCACCACCGGCATCCGGGGCGTCTACGCGTATGAACGCGCCGGCGGCTGGCACCGCGCGATCAACCTCACCATGCCCGAGCGCCGCGGCGCGCTCGACGGCCCGGCCGTGCCCGCGCCCGCGTTCTGAGCAGCCGCCCCGGCCACCCGGGCCCGGCCCCCCCCGGCCACCCGGCCCCGGCCGCCCCGCCCCCCCCGGCGCCCGGGCGCCGGGCCCGGCCTAGAGCCAGCCCCGCCGCTTGAAGAGCCGGTGCAGGCCGTAGACCGTCCCCGCCATCAGCCCCAGCACCATCGGATAGCCCCCCACCCAGTGCAGCTCCGGCATGTGGTCGAAATTCATGCCGTAGATCCCCGCCACCATGGTCGGGACCGCCGCCATCGCCGCCCATGCCGAGATCTTCCGCATGTCGTCGTTCTGCCGCACACCCTGCTGTGCCAGATGGGCCGCCAGAATGTCCGACAGCAGCCGGTCCAACCCCTCCACCTGCTCATTCGCCCGGGTCAGATGGTCGCTGACATCCCGGAAGAAGGGCTGCGACCGCTCATGCACAAAGGGCACCCCGGGACTCGCCAGCCGCGCCATCGGCCCCGCCAGCGGCCCGGTGGCCCGCCGGAACTCCAGCACCTGCCGCTTGAACCGGTAGATCCGCTCCGCCGTCGGCGGACCGGACGTCCCCGACGCCCCGCCGCCCGTCGGGGCGAAGACCTCGGCCTCCATCTCCTCCAAGTCCACCTGGAGCTCCCCGGCCACATCGATGTAGTGGTCGACCACCGCGTCGCTGATCGCGTACAGCACCGCCGTCGGCCCGTGTGCCAGCACCTCCGGATCCGACTCCAGCCGGGCCCGCACATCCGCCAGCGGCGCCCCCTCGCCGTGCCGCACCGTCACCACGAACGAATCCCCGATGAACACCATCAGCTCACCCGCCGACACGGTGTCGCTCTCCGCCTCGTACACCACCGGCTTCAGCACCACGAAGAGCGAGTCGTCGTAGACCTCCAGTTTGGGACGCTGATGGGCGCGGAGCGCGTCCTCCACCGCCAGCGGGTGGAGCCCGAACTCCCGCGACACCAGATCGAACTCGTCGGCCGCCGGCTCGTGCATCCCGATCCAGATGAACGCGTCACCGGCCGCCCGCGCCGCGTCCAGTGCCTCCGAGAGGTCCCCGGGGCCCTCCGTCCGGCGCCCCGCACGGTAGATGGCACAGTCAACGATCACAGCGCGGATTCTTCCCCGCGCACGGGCCGCGCGCACTTCACGACGCGCGCGGCGGCACACCGCCTAGGCTTGCGGGCATGGCCATGCTCATCCTCGTACGGCACGGACGCTCCACCGCCAACACCGCGGGGGTGCTCGCCGGCCGCACCCCCGGAGTCCACCTCGACGAGCACGGCGCCGCCCAGGCCGCCGGGCTCCCCGCCCGTCTCGGCGGGATACCGCTCGCCGCGGCCGTCAGCAGCCCGCTGGAGCGCTGTGTTCAGACGCTCCGGCCGCTGCTCGACGCCCGGCCCGCCCTCCGGCTCGAAACCGATGAACGGATCAGCGAGTGCGACTACGGCGACTGGTCCGGCCGCAAGCTGGGGGAGCTCAACGACGAACCCCTGATGGAGGTCGTCCAGCACCATCCCTCCGCGGCGGCCTTCCCCGGCGGTGAGACCATGCGGGCCATGCAGGCCCGGGCCGTGGACGCGGTGCGCGACTGGAACGGCCGCGTCGAAGCGGCCCACGGCGAGGACGCCGCCTATGTCATGTGCTCGCACGGGGACATCATCAAGGCGCTCGTCGCGGACGCGCTCGGTATGCATCTCGACCTCTTCCAGCGGATCCATGTGGATCCTTGTTCCGTGACAGCGATCCGTTACACCCGCACCCGGCCGTTTCTTCTCAGGCTCGGTGACACCGATGGCCTCGGCCCCCTGGTGCCGCGCGGCGGCGAGGCCGCGGCGGCCGGTGACGGGAACGCGGTCGTGGGGGGCGGCGCGGGCGCCCCGTGATCGCCCCGGGCAGTAGGGTGGACGCGCGATGCGCCCGTATGCCCGTACGGGTCGTCCCCGAGTCTCAAGGGAGTCAGAACGTGTCCCGTCAGGTGTTCCTCTACGACCCGCCGGACCGGTTCGTCGCCGGTACGGTCGGTCTCCCTGGACGCCGTACGTTCTTCCTCCAGGCATCGGCCGGAGGGCGCGTCACCAGCGTCGCCCTGGAGAAGACGCAGGTCGCCGCGCTCGCCGAGCGGATCGACGAGCTCCTCGACGAAGTGGTCCGCCGCACCGGCGGCAATGCCCCCGTGCCCGCCGTCGCGCCCGCCGAGGTCACCGACACCGCACCGCTCGACTCCCCGGTGGAGGAGGAGTTCCGGGTCGGCACGATGGCCCTGGCCTGGGACGGCGACGAACAGCGCATGATCGTCGAGGCCCAGGCGCTGGTCGAGCTGGACGCCGACTCGGAGGAGGATCTCGCCGAGGCCGAGGAGCGGCTCCTCCAGGACGAGGAGAACGGCCCGCCGATGCTGCGCGTCCGGCTGACCGGGGCCCAGGCGCGGGCGTTCGCCAAACGAGCGCTGGACGTGGTGAACGCCGGGCGTCCGCCCTGCCCGCTCTGCAGCCTGCCGCTCGACCCGGAAGGACACGTATGCCCGCGCCAGAACGGATACCGGCGGGGAGCCTGACGGCTCCGGACCTCCTCACCAAGGGCGAGCTGACCGTACGCGGCCGGGTCGCCGAGGCGTCCAACGCGGTGCTGTTCTGCTCGGTCTCCCTCGGTGGCGAGGAGGCGTCCTGCGTCTACAAGCCCGTCGCCGGGGAGCGCCCCCTGTGGGACTTTCCCGAGGGGACGCTGGCCCAGCGCGAGGTGGCGGCGTACGAGATCTCCGAGGCTCTCGGCTGGCATCTGGTTCCGCCCACCGTCCTGCGGGACGGCCCCCACGGGGAGGGCATGGTCCAGCTCTGGATCGACACGGACACCGGTGAGCATCCCGCCGCCGAGCTGCTGGCGCTGGTCGACGCGGAGGAGCCCGGGGAGGGGTGGAAGGCGGTCGGCCTCGCGGACGTCGGAGAGGGCCGCACGGCGCTGCTGGTCCACGCGGACGACGCCCGGCTGCGGCGGCTGGCGGTGCTGGACGCGGTGATCAACAACGGCGACCGCAAGGGCGGGCATCTGCTGCCGGCTCCGGACGGCGCTCTGTACGCCATCGACCACGGGGTGACCTTTCACACCGAGGACAAGCTCCGCACGCTGCTGTGGGGCTGGGCGGGGGAGCCCCTCACGGAGGAGGCGCTGAGCGCGCTCGGGGCGCTGGGCGCGGCGCTGGCGGAGGGGAGCGGGTTGTCGGGGCGGCTGGCGGAGCTGCTGACGCCGGGGGAGGTGGAGGCGGTACGGGGCAGGGTGGCCTCGCTGTGCCGGACCGGCCGGCATCCCGTGCCCTCGGGCCAGTGGCCCGCGATTCCCTGGCCCCCGCTCTGACCCCGGGGCGGGGGTGTTGTCCCCTCCCCGCCCCTTCCCGCAACCGGGGCTCCGCCCCGGACCTCGCGCCTCAATCGCCGGCGGGGCTTGGTGGTGCGCAACCGGGGCTCCGCCCCGGACCTCGCGCCTCAATCGCCGGCGGGGCTTGGTGGCGCGCAACCGGGGCTCCGCCCCCGACCCCGGGCCTCAATCGCCGGCGGGCCGAGTCTGCTCACCCCGCGCTTCAAAGGCCGGCGGGGCCGAGTCCGCTCACTCCGTCCCGGGCCACCCGCCTCAGTCGCCGGCGGGGCCGGAGTGTGCGGGACCCGAACCCCCGGAGAGCCGTACCGGGCGCACCGGGGTGGTGAATCAGGCCCCGCCGGCGATTGAGGCGGGACCCGTACCCGGGCGGGGGTGCCCGGTGTCGTACCCGCGCCCCGGGGGAGACCACCCCGCCCCAGGGGTCCCGCACATACACGTGCCACCGCGCAACCCCGTCCAACCGGCCAATCGGCGTGATCCGGTTCGTAACCGGATCAGCCGTCCGGTTAGGCTCACTGCATGTATGCCTGGCCCGCTTCTGAGGTCCCCGCCCTGCCTGGCAAGGGCCGCGACCTCCGGATCCACGACACCGCGACCGACGGGTTCCTGACCCTCGCCCCCGGTCCCGTCGCCCGTATCTATGTCTGCGGCATCACGCCGTACGACGCGACCCACATCGGTCACGCGGCGACCTACAACGCGTTCGATCTCGTTCAGCGCGTGTGGCTCGACACCAAGCGTCAGGTTCACTACGTCCAGAACGTCACCGACATCGACGATCCGCTGCTGGAGCGGGCCATCCGTGACGGGCACGACTGGACCGAGCTCGCCGAGCGTGAGACCGCACTCTTCCGCGAGGACATGACAGCTCTGCGGATGCTGCCGCCGAAGCAGTACATCGGAGCCGTCGAGGCGATACCCGGCATCGTGCCGCTGGTGGAACGTCTCCGGGACGCCGGGGCCGCCTATGAGCTCGAAGGGGACATCTACTTCTCCGTCGAGGCGGACCCGCACTTCGGCGAGCTGTCCCACCTGGACGCCGAGGCGATGCGGCTGCTCTCCGCCGAGCGCGGCGGCGACCCGGAGCGGCCGGGGAAGAAGAACCCGCTCGACCCGATGCTCTGGGTGGGCGCCCGGGAGGGTGAGCCGAGCTGGGACGGCGGCAGTCTCGGCGCCGGGCGCCCGGGCTGGCACATCGAGTGCGTGGCCATCGCGCTGGAGTATCTGGGGATGGGCTTCGACGTCCAGGGCGGCGGCTCCGACCTGGTCTTCCCGCACCATGAGATGGGCGCCTCGCATGCGCACGCCCTGACCGGCGAGCACCCCTACGCCAAGGCGTATGTGCATGCCGGCATGGTCGCCCTCGGCGGCGAGAAGATGTCGAAGTCGAAGGGCAATCTGGTCTTCGTCTCGGCGCTGCGCCGTGCCGGTGTGGACCCCGCCGCGATCCGGCTGGCGCTGCTCTCGCACCACTACCGCGCCGACTGGGAGTGGACCGATTCGGTGCTCCGGGACGCCGAGGAGCGGCTCGCCCGGTGGCGGGCGGCGGTCTCGCGGCCCGACGGGCCGTCGGCGGACGCGCTGGTCGAGGAGGTCCGGGAGGCGCTGGCGGACGATCTGGACGCACCGGCGGCGCTGGCCGCCGTCGATCGCTGGGCCGAGTGTCAGAGCTCGGAGGGCGGTACGGACGAGGGCGCGCCCGGAGTGGTGTCGCGGACGGTCGACGCGCTGCTCGGCGTCGCACTGTAGCGGCGATCCGATGAGGTGACACGGAAGCGCCGGGCGGTGATCCCACCGCCCGGCGCTTCCGTGTCACAGGCCCGGCCCCGAGGCCGTCGTACCGCTAATCGGCCAATCAATTTCGGCCAATCTCGTCGTCCGCCCGGATGTCACTCCTCCGGCCGGTCCTTCTCGCCGCTGTCGCCGCCGCTGTCGCCGCCGTCCTCGGCCTCCGCGTCCGGCTCCGGCCGCTCCCGGGCGCCGGACGGGCCGGCCTCGTCCGGCGAAACAGACGGATCGGACGGATCGGCGGTTTCGGACGGGTCGGCGGCGTCGGAGGGACCGTCCGCCCCGGACGGCTCCGGCGAGTCCGCCGGCTCCTCCGTACCCGAACGCGGCGCCCGCGCCGGCCGGTTGAGCCCGCCGCCGGGATCCCGCAGATACGCCCCGCCGTCACCGCCGCCGCCGTCGGTCGCGAGGCCCGGACCGGGCCCCGGGCCCGGACCGCCGTCACGCCGCCGCAGATACCGCTCGAATTCCCGGGCGATGGCCTCTCCGGACGCCTCCGGCAGCTCCGCGGTGTCCCGCGCCTCCTCCAGGGTCTGCACGTACTCCGCCACCTCGGTGTCCTCGGCGGCCAGCTGGTCCACGCCCAGCTGCCAGGCCCGCGCGTCCTCGGGCAGTTCGCCCAGCGGAATGCGCAGCCCGATCAGATCCTCCAGCCGGTTGAGCAGCGCCAGCGTGGCCTTGGGGTTGGGCGGCTGCGACACATAGTGCGGCACCGCCGCCCACAGGCTCACCGCCGGCACCCCGGCGTGGGTGCATGCCTCCTGGAGAATGCCGACGATCCCGGTCGGCCCCTCGTACCGGGTCTCCTCCAGGTCCATCGTCCGCGCCAGATCGGGATCGGAGGTGATGCCGCTGACGGGTACGGGCCGGGTGTGCGGGGTGTCGCCGAGCAGCGCGCCCAGGATCACCACCATCTCGACGCCCAGTTCATGGGCGAATCCGAGGATCTCATTGCAGAACGAGCGCCAGCGCATGGATGGTTCGATCCCGCGCACCAGCACGAGATCGCGTGGTTTCTCGCCGCCGACACGGACCACGGACAACCGGGTCGTGGGCCAGGTGATCTTCCGCACTCCGCCGTCCAGCCACACTGTGGGCCGGTTGACCTGGAAGTCGTAGTAGTCCTCGGCGTCGAGGGCCGCGAACACCTCGCCCTTCCACTCCCGGTCCAGGTGTGCGACCGCGGTGGAGGCGGCGTCGCCGGCGTCGTTCCAGCCCTCGAACGCGGCCACCATGACCGGGTCGATCAGCTCGGGTACCCCCTCGAGCTCGATCACCCAGTGCCTCCTTCCGAAGTTCCTTGTGTACGCCCCAACCTTACGGGTTTCGACGTCTCCCGCCGCAGCCCTCGCGCACGCGCGGGTGAACTTGGGCGGGAGATCGACACGGCTGCTTCACAGCTGAGCAATATGCGCGTAACCGCAGCTCACTCAAGGGAATACATCCGAGCTGTACCCAGGGAATTGCGTCATGACCCCTGGATCGTGGCGCGAGGTGGACGCTATACATCGGATGACCACCAGAGATCCGATGTTCTCCGGGCGGGCGAGGGCGTACGGTGGAGCGCTCATCCGGTCCGGACCGGCCGCCGCCGGTGCCGAAGGTGCACAAGGCCATGGAATACGCCGCACCGCAGGGCGCGGGAGAGCCGCCCCGGCCCGCGCCGCCGGGGTACAGCGGCCCCGGATCATCCGATCTCCCGCCCCCGGCGGCCCCCGCCGGACTCCATGAAGTCGCCCGGTCCCGACCGCTGTTCGGCCCCGCCGGGCCCGGCGCCGGTAGCGCACCGGCCGTCCGTGTCAACCCCTCATCGATCCCGTGGTGATGGGGCGGCCGGGACGGCGCCGGGGGAGACCCGCCGTCCGCGTACTCCTGTACCGCCCGCGGGACGGATTCACGCACCGTCCGGTGCCGCCCGCCGCAGGCACTGCTCCACACCGGCGATGTGCACGGTCGCCCAGCACTGGGCCACCGCCGCGTCCCGGTTCCGCAGCGCCGCCAGGATCGCCCGGTGCTCGTGAAGGGTCCGGCCGACGGCGTCCTCACGCGTCAGCCCGCGCCAGATCCTGGCCCGGGTCGCCGGGCCGGAGAGCCCGTCGAGCAGCGAGCAGAGCACCGCGTTGCCCGAAGCCCGCACGATCCCCCGGTGGAACTCCAGGTCCGCGGCGACCAGTTCCTCCAGTGAGGGGGCCGGGCCGAGCCCGTCGAGTCCGGTGCTCAGCGCGTCGAGTTCGGCGGTGCTGATGCGGGACGCCGCCAGCGCGGTCGCGGCGGGTTCCAGGATCCGGCGCACGGCGAGGAACTCCAGCTCGGTGTCGTCCCGGTGCAGATCCACCACGAAGCCGACCGCCTCCAGCAGCAGCTGAGGGTCGAGACTGGTCACATAGGTGCCGTCGCCCTGGCGGACGTCCAGGATCCGGATCAGCGAGAGGGCGCGTACCGCCTCGCGCAGCGAATTGCGGGAGAGGCCGAGCTCGGCGGCGAGTTCGCTCTCCTTGGGCAGCCGGTCGCCGGGGCGCAGCGCACCCGAGACGATCATGTCCTTGATTCTCTCGATCGCCTGGTCGGTGACTGCCACGACCGCCCCCTCGTCCGCTCGTCCGATCGGCCCCGCGAATCATCCGATCTCGGAGGGTACAGCGAGGGGCGGCCCGCAAGGAGCCGCCCCGTACCACTGAAATTCCCGCCTCGCGCGGGCCCTTGAGCGGAGCCCGCGCGGTGCCGCCGGGCGCCGTTACGCGCGGTCCGCCAGCAGACCCTCCACCTTCGCGCGGATCGGGTCCGTGGCCAGGCCCCGGATCGTCAGCGTGGTGCGCCGGCGCAGTACGTCGTCCGCCGTCTCGGCCCACTCGTGGTCCCGGGCGTACACCACCTGCGCCCAGATCTCCGGGGCGTCGGGGTGGATCCGCTCGGCGAGCGCCGGATCGTCGTTGGCCAGCCGCGCGATGTCGAACGACAGCGAGCCGTAGTGCGTCGCCAGGTGGCGCGCGGTGTCCGCCGCCATCCGGGGGCCGGGGGTGCCCCCGTCGACCAGCAGCCGGTGCGCGACCGCGTCCGGGTTGGCTATGCCGGGGAGCGGCACCTTCCTCGGCAGCCGGGAGATGGGCTCCATGTCCTCGGCGAGCGGCTTTCCGGGGAGCTCGGCCAGCTTGTTCATCACCGTGCGGCCGATGTGCCGGAAGGTGGTCCACTTGCCGCCCGCGACCGAGAGCATGCCGCCGCGGCCCTCGGAGACGACCGTCTCCCGCTTGGCCTTGGAGGTGTCACCCGGGCCGCCGGGCAGTACCCGCAGACCCGCGAAGGAGTAGGTGATCAGATCCCGTGACAGCTGCTGGTCCCGGATCGAGTACGCGGCCTCGTCCAGGATCTGCGCGGTGTCCTTCTCGTTGACCGCGACCTCGCCCGGGTCGCCCTCGTACTCCTCGTCCGTGGTCCCGAGGAGGAGCATGTCCTCCCAGGGCAGGGCGAAGGTGATCCGGTACTTGTCTATCGGGGTGGCCAGCGCGGCCTTCCACGGCGAGGTGCGCTTCAGCACCAGGTGGGCGCCCTTGGAGAGGCGGATCGACGGCGCCGCCGCCGGGTCCTCCATCCGGCGCAGATGGTCCACCCACGGACCGGTGGCGTTCAGCACCAGCCGCGAGGTGACCCCGAATTCGGTGCCGTCGGTGCGGTCCTTCAGCTCGGCGCCCGTCACCCGGCCGCGGGTGAACCGCAGCCCGGTGACCTCGGCGTGATTGAGCACGGTCGCCCCGGCCGCGACGGCCGCGCGGACCGTCATCAGCGCCATCCGGGAGTCGTTCATCTGGTCGTCCCCGTAGACGGCGACGGCCTTCAGATTCTCGGTGCGCAGTTCGGGAACGTCGCGCTGGGCCTTCGCCGCGCCGATCACATGGCCGACGCCGTCGCCGAAGGCGGAGAGCGCGGAGTACGCGAAGACCCCGGCACCGAGCTTCGCCGCGCCGTGCGGGCCGCCCTTGTAGACGGGCAGATAGAAGGTGAGCGGATTGGCCAGGTGGGGGGCGACCTCGCGGGAGACCGCGCGCCGCTCGAAGTGGTTCTCCGCGACCAGCTTCACCGCGCCGGTCTGGAGGTAGCGCAGACCGCCGTGGAGAAGCTTGGAGGAGGCGGACGAGGTGGCGCCGGCGAAGTCGCCGGCGTCCACCAGAGCCACCCGCAGCCCGGCCTGCGCCGCATGCCAGGCGGTGGAGATGCCCAGGATGCCGCCGCCGATCACCAGGAGGTCGTAGGTCGCCTTGGAGAGCTGCTCCCGGGTCTCGGCTCGGCTCGGGAGGGAGCCGGAGGCCGGGTGCGTCCCGAGGGCCGGGACGCTCTGCATGGTGGTCATCGTCGTTTGCTCCTCGTCACTCTTCCTCGTCGAGCCAGCTCATCGACCGCTGTACGGCCTTGAGCCAGCTCTTGTACTCGCGCTCACGCTGGTCGGCGTCCATGCGCGGGGTCCATTCGGCGGCCCGGCGCCAGTTGGCGCGCAGGGCGTCGGTGTCCGGCCAGAACCCGACGGCCAGACCTGCGGCGTACGCCGCGCCGAGGCAGGTCGTCTCGGCGACCATCGGACGCACCACCGGCGCGTCCAGGAAGTCCGAGAGGGTCTGCATCAGCAGATTGTTGGAGGTCATGCCGCCGTCGACCTTGAGCGCGGCCAGCTCGACACCGGAGTCCTTCGTCATGGCGTCGGTGATCTCGCGGGTCTGCCAGGCGGTGGCCTCCAGTACGGCACGGGCGATGTGCGCCTTGGTGACGTACCGGGTGAGTCCGGCGATCACCCCGCGGGCGTCGGAGCGCCAGTAGGGGGCGAAGAGACCGGAGAAGGCGGGGACGAAGTACGCGCCGCCGTTGTCCTCGACG
The DNA here is from genome assembly GCF_039888735.1 of Streptomyces sp. CAU 1734. NCBI lineage: Bacteria > Bacillati > Actinomycetota > Actinomycetes > Kitasatosporales > Streptomycetaceae > Streptomyces > Streptomyces sp. CAU 1734. The sequence goes on along the minus strand of NZ_JBDQQP010000007.1, from coordinate 308,298 downwards.
GAGAGCGCCAGAGTCTCGATCTCGGCCGCGGACTTGATCAGGCCCATCTGGTCGCGCATCCACTGCACGAGCGATCCGGTGACCGCGATCGAGCCCTCCAGGGCGTAGACCGCCTTCTGGTCGCCGATGCGGTAGCCGACGGTGGTCAGCAGGCCGTTGTAGGAGTTCACCGGGGTGTCACCGGTGTTCATCAGCATGAAGGTGCCGGTGCCGTAGGTGGACTTCGCCTCGCCCTCGGCGAAGCACGTCTGGCCGAAGAGCGCGGCCTGCTGGTCGCCGAGGGCCGAGGCGACCGGCACCCCGTCGAGGACGCCGCCCTTGGCGGTGCCGTAGACCTCGCTGGAGGAGCGGATCTCGGGCAGGACGTTGGCCGGGACCTCCATGGAGGTGAGGATCTTGTCGTCCCACTCCATGGTGTGGAGGTTCATCAGCATGGTGCGGGAGGCGTTGGTGACGTCCGTGACGTGCACACCGCCGTCCACACCGCCGGTCAGATTCCAGATGACCCAGGAGTCCATGGTGCCGAAGAGGATCTCGCCGCGCTCGGCGCGCTCGCGCAGCCCCGGGACGTTGTCCAGCAGCCAGCGGACCTTCGGCCCGGCGAAGTAGCTGGCCAGCGGGAGGCCGGTCTGGCGGCGGAAGCGGTCCTGGCCGACATTGCGGCCGAGCTCCTTGCAGAGCGCGTCGGTGCGGGTGTCCTGCCAGACGATGGCGTTGTGGACCGGCTCGCCGGTGTTCCTGTCCCACAGGAGGGTGGTCTCGCGCTGGTTGGTGATGCCGATCGCCATGACGTCGGCGCGGGTGATCCCGGCCTTGTCGACGGCGCCCGCCAGGACTTCCTGGACATTGGTCCAGATCTCGGCGGCGTCGTGCTCCACCCAGCCCGGCTTGGGGAAGATCTGCTCGTGCTCCTTCTGGTCGACCGAGACGATCCGGCCGTCCTTGTCGAAGACGATGCAGCGGCTCGACGTGGTGCCCTGGTCGATGGCCGCGATGAACGGACCATGTCCGTGCGAAGACGTTCCCGAGGTGTGTGCATCGGTCACGGTGTGCTCCTGCTGTGGTCGGTGGGGATACGGCGGTACCTGTACGGGTTGCCGGTGCGGACGCGGTTCTGGTGCTCCATACGTATCCGCGTGGCGAGTGGGCTCACCGGTCAGGCGAACGCGAGATCGTAGATTCCGGCGGCGAGCGCTCCGCCGGCCAGCGGGCCGACGACGGGAATCCAGGCGTAGCCCCAGTCGGAGCCGCCCTTGTTGGGCAGCGGCAGCAGGGCGTGGATGATGCGGGGGCCCAGGTCACGGGCGGGGTTGATGGCGTAGCCGGTGGGCCCGCCGAGCGAGAGACCGATGCCGACCACGACAAAGGCGGTGATCAGCGCGCCGAGCGTGCTCAGGCCCTTGCCCTCGGCGTTGAGGCCCTGGGTGAGCACGGCGAGGACGAGCACGGTGGTGCCGATGATCTCGGTGGCGAGGTTCTGCCAGACGACGCGGATCTCCGGGCCGGTGGAGAAGATGCCGAGGACGGGGCCGGCCTTGGGGCCGGGCGCGCCCTCGATCGGCTTGTCGGCCGGGTCGCCGGCGATCTCGGGGTCGCGCAGGTGCGACATGAACTGTCCGTAGTACGCGACGACGACCAGCGCCGCGCCGATCATGGCGCCCAGCATCTGGCCGGCGATGTAGACGGGGACGTTCGACCAGGTCCCGTCCTTGATCGCGATACCCAGGGTGACGGCCGGGTTCAGATGCGCGCCGGAGAGGGGCGTGACCATGTAGACGGCCGTCATGACGGCGAAGCCCCACGCGAACGTGATGGCGAGGAAGCCCGCGCCGCGGGCCTTGGAATTCTTGAGGGTGACGGCGGCGACCACGCCGCCGCCGAGCAGGATCAGCACGGCCGTGCCGATCGTCTCGCCGATAAAGATGTCGGAGCTGGACACCGCGACTCCTTTGTCCTTCGTCCAGGGGAAGGCGGACCCCGGGTTCGCGCCGGTGATCCGCGCCCTCAGGTGAGGGCGTTGCCGGCCCTTGGCGCTTGCCACACTCTAACGCGTATTTCCGTTAGCTGTTCGACAATGCCGACCGGTGAACGGCAGTTTTGCCCCTGGTAAACACGGCGTCAAGGGCCGTCTGTCCGAAAACCGGATCGTTATCGATGATGCGCCGACATGATCGGCCCCGCCCGGTACACGCGCCCGGGCGTGCGGGAGCCGGTCGCCGCGGGGCGTCATTCCGTACGGGAACGGGGCCGTCCGCCCGCCGCCCGGAACCGCGCCCGCCCCGGGCCCTCTCGCGTCCGCCTGACCTCTGCGTCCGGCGGCTCTCGCGCCCGCCGGCCCCCGGCGCGGGCCCGTCCTCAGGCCACGCCGGTGCTCAGAAGCGGCCCGCGCCCAGATCGCGGGAGACCGCCCGCGCGCACTCCCGTACCGCCGCCACCAGCTCCGACCGCAGCTCGCGACCCTCGCAGATCCGCTCCACCGGTCCGGTGATCGCCACCGCGCCCACCGGCATCCGGCGCCGGTCGTGGATGGGCGCCGCGACGGCGGCCACACCCTCCCAGGTCTCCTCCACATCCGAGCCCCAGCCGCGCGCCCGGGTCAGATCGAGCACGGTCTCGAACCCGTCCAGCTCCGTCACCGTCCACTGGGTGAACGCCTCGCGCTCGATCTCCACGGCCTCGGCATGGGCCACCGGGTCGTACGCGGCCAGCACCTTCCCCAGCGCCGTGGAGTGCAGCGGCTGCATGGCCCCCACCTCCAGCACCTGGCGGCTGTCGTCCGGCCGGAAGACATGGTGGACGACGAGCACACCGCGCTGATGCGGGACGCCGACATGGACGCTCTCCCCGCTGGACCTGGCCAGATCGTCCGTCCAGACCAGGGCGCGGGCGCGCAGCTCGTGCACGTCGAGATAGCCGGTGCCCAGCCGCAGCAGCTCCGCGCCCAGCTGGTAGCGGCCCGACGCGGGGTCCTGCTCCACGAACCCCTCCGACTGGAGCGTCCGCAGAATGCCGTGGGCCGTTCCCTTGGCGAGCTCCAGCGAGGAGGCGATGTCGGACAGGCCGAGCCGGCGCTCGCCGCCGGCGAGCAGCCGCAGCATCGCCGCCGCACGCTCCAGCGACTGGATGTTCTTCGCCATCGGATCGTGCCCTCTCCACCCGCTGTTCGACAATGCTGAACACTATCGGTCGATGCCGACTTCGGTCACTGCTGAGTGAGTATCCCGTGAGGGACCGCCTCACAGAAACCCCCAGGCCAACCCCAGTCCGTCCCATGGGACGCCCAAGCGCGCCCCGACCGCGCCCGGCTACTCTGGCTCCGTGCGCCTTCCCCCCGGAAGACGCAAAGCCGACAGCCGTCGCACTCCAGGGAGCACATTCCATGGCCTCGTCGCCGACCCCTTCCGCACCTTCCGCAGACAGCCGGACCCGGATCGAAGCCCTCCGCGAGGCACTCGCCACGCGGGTCGTCGTCGCCGATGGGGCGATGGGAACGATGCTTCAGGCACAGGACCCGACGCTTGAGGACTTCGAACAGCTCGAAGGCTGCAACGAGATTCTGAATGTCACCCGTCCGGACATCGTCCGATCGGTGCACTCCGCCTACTTCGAGGTCGGTGTCGACTGCGTCGAGACCAATACCTTCGGCGCCAACTTCGCCGCCCTCGCCGAGTACGACATCCCCGAACGCGTGCACGAGCTCTCCGAGGCGGGCGCCCGCATCGCGCGCCAGGTCGCCGACGAGTTCACCGGCGCCACCGGACAGCAGCGCTGGGTGCTCGGCTCCATGGGCCCCGGCACCAAACTCCCCACCCTCGGCCACGCTCCGTACACCGTGCTCCGGGACGCCTTCCAGGCGAACGCCGAGGGCATGATCGCGGGCGGCGCCGACGCCCTGCTGGTGGAGACCACCCAGGACCTGCTCCAGACCAAGTCCGCCATCATCGGCGCCCGCCGCGCCATGGAGGCCACCGGGCTCTCGCTGCCGCTGATCTGCTCGGTGACGGTCGAGACCACCGGCACCATGCTCCTCGGATCCGAGATCGGCGCCGCCCTCACCGCGCTGGAACCGCTCGGTATCGACATGATCGGCCTGAACTGCGCCACCGGCCCCGCCGAGATGAGCGAGCACCTGCGCTATCTGGCCCGCCACTCCCGTATCCCGCTCTCCTGCATGCCCAACGCCGGACTGCCCGTCCTCGGCAAGAACGGCGCCCACTACCCGCTGGGCGCGCCCGAGCTGGCCGACGCGCAGGAGAATTTCGTCCGCGAGTACGGCCTCTCGCTGGTCGGCGGCTGCTGCGGCACGACCCCGGAGCATCTGCGCCAGGTGGTCGAGCGGGTGCGCGGCCTCACCCCGGCCGAGCGCAGCCCGCGCCCCGAGCCGGGTGCCGCCTCGCTCTACCAGACCGTGCCGTTCCGCCAGGACACCGCCTACATGGCGATCGGGGAGCGGACCAACGCCAATGGATCGAAGAAGTTCCGCGAGGCCATGCTGGACGGCCGCTGGGACGACTGTGTGGAGATGGCCCGCGACCAGATCCGCGAGGGCGCCCACATGCTCGACCTCTGTGTCGACTATGTCGGCCGGGACGGCGTCGCCGACATGCACGAGCTGGCGGGCCGCTTCGCCACCGCCTCCACCCTCCCCATCGTGCTGGACTCCACCGAGGTCAATGTCATCAGGGCCGGGCTGGAGCGGCTCGGCGGCCGGGCCGTCATCAACTCCGTCAACTACGAGGACGGCGACGGCCCCGACTCCCGTTTCGCCCAGGTCACCCGGCTGGCCCAGGAGCACGGCGCGGCGCTGATCGCGCTGACCATCGACGAGGAGGGCCAGGCCCGTACCGTCGAGACCAAGGTCGCCATCGCCGAGCGGCTCATCGGCGACCTCACGGGGAACTGGGGCATCCACGAGTCGGACATCCTGATCGACCTGCTGACCTTCACCATCTGCACCGGCCAGGAGGAGTCCCGCAAGGACGGCATCGCCACCATCGAGGCGATTCGCGAGCTCAAGCGGCGCCACCCCGATGTCCAGACCACCCTCGGGCTCTCCAACATCTCCTTCGGCCTCAACCCGGCCGCGCGGATCCTGCTCAACTCCGTCTTCCTGGACGAGTGCGTCAAGGCCGGTCTCGACTCGGCGATCGTGCACGCCTCCAAGATCCTGCCGATCGCGCGGTTCTCCGACGAGGAGGTCGCCACCGCGCTCGACCTGGTGTACGACCGCCGCCGCGAGGGCTATGACCCGCTCCAGCGGCTGATGGAGCTCTTCGAGGGGGTCAACACCAAGTCCCTCAAGGCCGGCAAGGCCGAGGAGCTCCTGGCGCTGCCCCTGGACGAGCGGCTCCAGCGGCGCATCATCGACGGCGAGAAGAACGGCCTGGCCGCCGACCTCGACGAGGCCCTCCAGGAACGGCCGGCGCTCGCCATCGTCAATGACACCCTGCTGGAGGGCATGAAGGTGGTCGGCGAGCTCTTCGGCTCCGGCCAGATGCAGCTCCCCTTCGTGCTCCAGTCCGCCGAGGTCATGAAGATCGCGGTGGCCCATCTGGAACCGCACATGGAGAAGTCCGACGCCGAGGGCAAGGGCACCATCGTGCTCGCCACCGTCCGCGGCGACGTCCACGACATCGGCAAGAACCTCGTTGACATCATCCTCTCCAACAACGGCTACAACGTCGTCAATCTGGGCATCAAGCAGCCGGTCTCCGCGATCCTCGAAGCCGCCGAGGAGCACCGCGCCGATGTGATCGGGATGTCCGGACTGCTGGTCAAGTCCACGGTGATCATGAAGGAGAACCTGGAGGAGCTGAACCAGCGCAAGATGGCCGCCGACTATCCGGTGATCCTCGGCGGCGCCGCGCTCACCCGGGCCTATGTGGAGCAGGATCTGCACGAGATCTACGAGGGCGAGGTGCGGTACGCCCGCGACGCCTTCGAGGGCCTGCGGCTGATGGACGCCCTGATCGCCGTCAAGCGCGGAGTGCCCGGGGCGGCCCTGCCCGAGCTGAAGCAGCGCCGGGTCAGGAGCGCCGCCACCGCCGCCGTGCTGGACGAGCGGCCCGAGGAGGGCGCCGCGCGCTCCGATGTCGCCGTCGACAACCCCGTGCCCACCCCGCCGTTCTGGGGCACCCGGGTGATCAAGGGCATCCAGCTGAAGGAGTACGCCTCCTGGCTGGACGAGGGCGCGCTCTTCAAGGGCCAGTGGGGACTCAAGCAGGCCAGGGCCGGTGACGGGCCCACCTATGAGGAGCTGGTGGAGACGGAGGGCCGGCCCCGGCTGCGCGGCTGGCTCGAACAGCTCCACACCCAGGGGCTCCTGGAGGCGGCCGTGGTCCAGGGCTACTTCCCCTGTGTCTCCAAGGGCGACGATCTGATCCTGCTCAATGAGGACGGCTCCGAGCGCACCCGCTTCTCCTTCCCGCGGCAGCGCCGCGGGCGCCGGCTCTGCCTCGCCGACTTCTTCCGTCCCGAGGAGTCCGGCGAGACCGATGTCGTCGGACTCCAGGTCGTCACGGTCGGCTCCCGGATCGGGGAGGCCACCGCGGAGCTCTTCGCCTCCGACTCCTACCGCGACTACCTCGAACTCCACGGTCTGTCCGTGCAGCTCGCGGAGGCGCTCGCGGAGTACTGGCACGCCCGGGTCCGGGCCGAGCTCGGCTTCGCGGGGGAGGACCCGGCGGATGTGGAGGACATGTTCGCCCTGAAGTACCGGGGCGCGCGGTTCTCCCTCGGCTACGGCGCCTGCCCCGATCTGGAGGACCGGGCGAAGATCGCCGACCTGCTCCGGCCGGAGCGGATCGGTGTCCACCTCTCGGAGGAGTTCCAGCTCCACCCCGAGCAGTCCACGGACGCGATCATCATCCACCACCCCGAGGCGAAGTACTTCAACGCCAGGTAGCGGGCGGGGGCCGGCGGGCCCGGCGCGGGGTTTTCCCCAGGCGCTTTCGCCGGCCGGGTCGTACACTTGTCGGTCCAGCGCAGGCCGGTCGCCGTACCCGGGGGAGAGCCCCGGGAGAGAGGCGGCCGGCCTTCTCGTCCCCCACCGGAGGTGTGCCCATGACCAGCACGGTCCCCGTGTCCCCGATCCGCCTCGCGGAGGGCTCCGCCCTTCAGGCGGTGCTGCTCGACATGGACGGCACCCTCGTGGACACCGAGGGCTTCTGGTGGGAGGCGGAACGCGATGTCTTCGCCGAGCTCGGTCATGAACTGGACGACGCCTGGCGCGATGTGGTGGTGGGCGGCCCGATGACCCGCAGCGCCGGATACCTCATCGAGGTGACGGGCGCCGACATCACCCTGCCCGAGCTGACCGTGCTGCTCAACGACCGGTTCGAGAAGCGCATCGGCCTCGGGGTGCCCCTGATGCCCGGGGCGGGGAAACTGCTGGCCGAGCTGACCGCCGCGGCCGTCCCCACCGCCCTGGTCTCCGCCTCCCACCGCCGCATCATCGACCGGGTGCTGCACTCCCTCGGCCCCTCCCACTTCGCGCTCTCCATCGCCGGGGACGAGGTCGCGCGGACCAAGCCGCACCCGGACCCGTATCTGATCGCGGCCCGGGGGCTGGGCGCCGAACCGGCCCGGTGCGCCGTCATCGAGGACACCGCGACCGGGGTCGCCTCCGCGGAGGCCGCCGGATGCCGGGTCGTCGCCGTACCGTCCGTGGCGCCCATCGCCCCCGCCGAGGGCCGTGTTGTCGTCGGTTCGCTGGAGGAAGTCGACCTCGGATTTCTCCGTAAGCTGATCACTGTCACCAACTGACATGTGCACGGTCTGTGTTTCCTGAATAGCGGAGAAAGCCCGGAAGGGGATAGGCGGCCATTCCCGCTGTCCGGAATCGTGTTTATACAGGACCCTTCCGATATGTTCCGGGGCGTGACGTTCATCACCGTGAATGGTCTGGACGGAACCTCTCGAACCGCTCAATAGCGCTCTCCGGGCGGGATGGAAGGGCCTATGTGTCCCCATTCATGGAGGGGTGTACGAAACATTCCCGGACAGGTTCATCCACGCACAGACACAAGTGATCACTGAACGAATTCGCCCCGACTTCGACCGGTCAAACCCCGCGCTCTTCCCGGACTAATCTCGTCGCGGGTCTTCGCCGCAACTCCGAGGCACCCCGGCGGCTGTGCGGTCGTACGGCCGCCGGGAACACAGGACCGATCGTCCTGATTCCCGGACCGATCGAACCGCCCCACCGGGCGGCCTGCGGCGAAGTCTCCCCTACACGCTGTATCCCAGTGCCGGATGAGGAGAACGTCCAGGATGAACCGCAAGACTCTGGTGCTGCCGGCCGTGGTCGGCCTGCTCGCGCCTGTACTCGTCGCCTGTGGCGGTGCGGGGAGCGGGGCCGGTGGCGACGACGCCATTGTCGTGGGCACCACGGATCAGGTCGTCGCCGACAAGGAGGCGCCCGCGCCTCTCGACCCGGCGTTCGCCTATGACACCGGCTCCTGGAACGTCCTCCGCCAGACCGTGCAGACGCTGCTGACCGCCCCCCGGGGCGGCGGCAAGCCGGTGCCCGAGGCCGCCAAGTCCTGTGAGTTCACGGACAGCATGTCCCAGAGCTTCCGCTGCAAGCTCCGCAGCGATCTGCAGTTCTCCGACGGCACCGCCATCACCGTCGAGGACGTCAAGTTCTCCATCGAGCGGCTGCTGGGCATCAATGACGACAACGGTGCCGCCGCCCTGCTGGCGAACATCGACACCATTGAGACCAAGGGCGACTACGAGATCATCTTCCATCTCGCCACGCCCGACGCGACCTTCCCGTTCAAGCTCTCCACCCCGGTCGCCGGCATCCTCAGCAAGAAGAAGTACGAGGGCAAGAAGCTCCGCCACGGTCTCCAGGTCGACGGCTCCGGGCCGTACACGATGACCTCCGAGTCGAAGAAGGGCCACGCCTCAAAGATCGTCTTCAAGCGGAACGACTCCTACAAGGGCGGCTTCGAGCACCACAACAGCCGGGTCGAGCTGCGCATCTACGAGGACGCCCAGGACATGGCCAAGGCGCTGGAGAAGGGCGACATCGACATCGCCTCCCGCGAGATGTCCCCCGAGCAGGTCCAGGCGATGGTCGAGCAGCCCAAGAAGGACATCGAACTGACCGAGCTGCCCGGGCTCTTCATCCAGTTCCTCGCCTTCAACACCGACCACCCCTCGGTGAAGGACAAGGCCGTCCGCCAGGCCATGGCCACCGTCATCGACCGCGGCAAGATCGCCGGCGATGTGTACCGCTCCACCGCCGAGCCGCTCTACTCGCTGATCCCCACCAAGATCGGCGCGCACAAGAACGCCTTCTACAACAAGTACGGCGACCCCAGCACCAGCAAGGCCAAGGGCATACTCCGGAAGGCCGGCATCACCACACCGGTGAAGCTCTCCCTGCACTACGCCGACGACCGGTACGCGGCCAAGGAATTCGCCGTCATCCGTGATCAGCTGAATGCCTCCGGCCTCTTCGAGGTCACCGCCAAGGGCGCCCCCTGGAACAAGTTCCGCACCGCCCACAAGCGCGGCGACTATCCCGTCTACGGCCTCGGCTGGGTCCCCGACTTCCCGGACCCCGACAACTTCATCGCCCCCTTCCTGGAGAAGGACAACTTCCTCAACTCTCCGTACAGCAATGCCGAGGCCCAGCGGCTCATCCCGCAGTCGCGCCGCCAGTCGGACCGCTCCGCCGCCACCGGCGACTTCGAGCGGCTCCAGGAGATCGTGGCGAACGACGTGCCCGTGATGCCGCTCTGGCAGGGCAAGCACTTCGTCGCCGCCCGCAAGGGTGTCATCGGTGTGGAGCGGCTGCTCAACGGCAGCTCCGACATCCAGCTCTGGGAGCTGAGCAAGGACGGCGACTGACCCCGGGAGCCGGAGAAGCCGGAAGCGGCGGCGGGCTCGGCCCGCCGCCGCTTCCGGCTCTCATCCGCTACCGCGTCCCGGGCCTACCGCGTCCCGGGCCTACTGCGCCCCGGGCCGCACCAGACCGCTCTCATAGGCGTACACCGCCGCCTGCACCCGGTCCCGCAGCCCCAGCTTCGTCAGCACATGCCCCACATGCGTCTTCACCGTCGTCTCGCTGACGAAGAGATCCGCGGCGATCTCGGCGTTCGACAGGCCGCGCGCCACCAGCTTCAACACCTCGACCTCGCGGTCCGTGAGGGTGTGCAGGGTGTCCGGCAGCGGCTCGTCCCCCGACGGCAGATGCCCCGCGTACTTGTCCAGCAGCCGGCGCGTGATGCTCGGCGCCAGCATCGCCTCACCCGCCGCGACCACCCGGATCGCCTGCACCAGCTCATTGGCCGGCGCGTCCTTCAGCAGAAACCCGCTGGCCCCCGCCCGCAGCGCCTCCACCACATACTCATCGAGATCGAACGTGGTCAGCACCAGGACCTTCGCCGGGCCGTCCCGCCCCGGGCCGGTGATCTGGCGGGTCGCCTCGACCCCGTCCATCCGCGGCATCCGGATGTCCATCAGCACCACATCCGGCTGAAGCGCCCGCACCTGATCGAGTGCCTGAAGGCCGTCCCCGGCCTCACCCACCACCGCGACATCCTGCTCGGCCTCCAGAATCATCCGGAAACCAGTACGCAGCAGCGGCTGATCATCGACCAGCAGAACACGGATAGCCACGGAGAACTCCTCACATTTGGTCGGGCACCATTCTGCCCTGACCCGGAACCGCCCCGGCAAGCGGGGCGGGGGCGGCGAGCAGCGGATACACCGGCGGCGTGCCCCCGAACTCGGGACAGAACGCCTGATGGTCACACCAGCCGCAGAGCTTCGTCGGCCGGGGCCGCCAGTCGCCCGACTCCGTCGCCTGCCGGATCGCCTCCCAGAGCGCCAGCAGCTTCCGCTCCACCCGGTCGAGATCGGCCGGCACCGGGTCGTACGTCACCACATCCCCGCTGCCCAGATACACCAGCTGGAGCCGCCGGGGCAGCACCCCCTTCAGCCGGTGGATCACCAGCGCGTAGAAGGTCATCTGGAAGAGCGCGCCCTCGCTGTACTCCGGACGCGGGGCCTTGCCCGTCTTGTAGTCGACGATCCGCACCTCACCCGAGGGCGCCACATCCACCCGGTCGATCACCCCGCGCAGCCGGAGCCCCGAATCCAGCTCCGTCTCCACGAACATCTCCCGCTCCGCCGGCTCCAGCCGGGTCGGATCCTCCAGCGCGAACCACCGCTCCACCAGCGACTCCGCCTGTGCCAGCCACCCGGCCAGCCGCTCACCACCGGTGTCCTCGCCGAAGAGGCCGGCCAGCTCCGGCCGCTGCTCCAGCAGCCGGTCCCACTGGCCCGGGATCAGCGACTTCGCCCGCGGCGCGGTCCGCTCCGCCGCCGGCGCGTCGAAGAGCCGCTCCAGCACCGCGTGGACCAGTGTCCCCCGGGTCGCCGCCTCGCTCGGCTTCTCCGGGAGCCGGTCAATCACCCGAAACCGGTACAGCAGCGGACACTGCATGAAATCACTCGCCCGCGACGGCGACAGCGACATCGGCGGCCTGCCCGCCGGCGGCCCCTCACTCGTACTCATGACCACGACCCTACGGCCCGCCACTGACACCGAGCGCAATACCATCGACGTCGGAGGGCCGTGCACCGCATCCTCGGATCAGCGGCACACACCCCGCCCCCCACCCGAACGACAGCTGAGACGTCATATGTGAAGGGACCCCGTGACCCCCGTGAACCCGGACGACACGCGAGGCGAGCGCGAGCGGGCCCACTCCGGCACCGGCGGGGGCCCCGAGACCCCGCGGAACGGCAAGCGCAAGCGCTCCGACGGCCCCGGCGGCGGCATCCTCATGGGCCGCCCCTTCGGCGTGCCCGTCTATGTCGCCCCCAGCTGGTTCCTCGTCGCCGCGCTCATCACCTGGGTCTTCGGCGGACAGCTCGACCGTGTCCTGCCCGACCTCGGCGGCGCCCGCTATCTGGTCTCGCTCTTCTTCGCGATCGCCTTCTACGCCTCCGTGCTCGTCCACGAGCTCGCGCACACCGTCGTCGCGCTCCGCTACAAGCTCCCGGTCCGCCGCATCCAGCTCCAGTTCTTCGGCGGCGTCTCCGAGATCGAGAAGGAGTCCGAGACCCCCGGCCGCGAATTCATCCTCGCCTTCGTCGGGCCCCTCTTCTCCCTCGTCCTCGCCGGCGTCTTCTACGGCGCCATGCAGATCGTCGAGCCCGGCACCGTGCCCGGCGTCCTGCTCGCCGGACTGATGATCTCCAACCTCATCGTCGCCGCGTTCAACCTCCTCCCCGGCCTCCCGCTCGACGGCGGACGCATGCTCCGCGCCGTCGTCTGGAAGATCACCGGAAAGCCCATGAGCGGCACCGTCGCCGCCGCCTGGGTCGGCCGCGCCCTCGCCATCGCCGTCCTCATCGGGCTGCCGCTCCTCACCCACACCGGCGCCCTCGGCAACCCGGCCCAGGACATCGGCGGCACCCAGACCGTCACCGACGCGCTCCTCGCCGCCATCCTCGCCGCCATCATCTGGACCGGCGCCGGGAACAGCCTCCGGGTGGCCCGCCTCCGCGAGCACCTCCCCGAGCTGGAGGCCCGCACCCTCACCCGCCGCGCCGTCCCCGTCGAGGCGGACACCCCGCTCTCCGAGGCGCTCCGCCGCGCCAATGAGGCGGGCGCCCGCGCCCTCGTCGTCGTCGACGGCCAGGGCGAGCCCACCGGCCTCGTCCGCGAGACCGCCATCGTCGGCGTACCCGAACACCGCCGCCCCTGGGTCGCCGCGGGCGGACTCGCCCAGGACCTCACCGACGACATGACGATCCCCGCCGAACTCGCCGGGGAGGCCCTCCTGGACCGGCTCAGGGCCGCCCCCGCCACCGAGTACCTCGTGCTGGAGGAATCCGGCGCCATCTACGGGGTGCTCTCCACCGCCGACGTCGAACGCGCATTCGTCGCCGCCATGGCCCGCCCCCACTGACCGCCCCGTCCCGCCCAGGTCCGCGGGGCCTCCCCGGGCCCGGTACGCTGGTCACATGTCCGAACCGACCGGTGCCGCCCGCCGACGCGGGCCCTTCAAGGTCGGGGACCAGGTCCAGCTCACCGATCCCAAGGGACGCCACTACACGTTCACGCTCGAAGCCGGGAAGAATTTCCACACCCACAAAGGGTCCTTCCCGCACGACGAGCTGATCGGCTCCCCCGAGGGCAGTGTTGTCCGAACCACGGGAAACGTCGCCTATCTCGCGCTGCGCCCCCTGCTCCCCGACTATGTCCTGTCCATGCCCCGCGGCGCCGCCGTGGTCTACCCCAAGGACGCGGGGCAGATCCTGGCCTTCGCCGACATCTTCGCCGGCGCCCGCGTCGTCGAGGCGGGGGTCGGCTCCGGCTCGCTCAGCGCCTTCCTGCTGCGCGCCATCGGCGATCACGGAATGCTGCACTCCTACGAGCGCCGCGCCGACTTCGCCGAGATCGCCCAGCAGAATGTGGAGCGCTACTTCGGCGGGCCGCACCCCGCCTGGCAGCTCACCGTGGGCGACCTCCAGGACAACCTCACCGACGCCGACGTCGACCGGGTCATCCTGGACATGCTCGCTCCCTGGGAGTGCCTCGACGCCGTCTCCAAGGCGCTCGTGCCCGGCGGCATCCTCTGCTGCTACGTCGCGACCACCACCCAGCTCGCCCGCACCGTCGAATCCATCCGCGAGATCGGCTGCTTCGCCGAACCGCAGCCCTGGGAGTCGATGATCCGGAACTGGCACGTCGAGGGTCTCGCCGTCCGCCCCGATCACCGGATGATCGGACACACCGGCTTCCTGGTCACCGCCCGCCGGCTCGCCGACGGGGTGGAACCCCCGATGCGCCGCCGCCGCCCCGCCAAGGGCGCCTACGGTGACGACTACGAAGGCCCCAACAAGGGCTGACACCGGTCCCGCCCGGCAGGAGCCCACGCCTCCCGTCCGGCCGGCCCCACCGGAACACCGCCCCGGCGCCGCCGCCGAGTTCCCGCGCAGCCACCATCGCGCGTCCGGAACTCGGCGGCGGCGCCGTCGTTTTGCCCGTACGCCGCGGTCGCGGCCGGGCGGAGCGAGCGGGACGGGGGCGGCGCGGGCGGCGTCACGGGCCGGCCGGGGTGGGCGCGGCCGGGCCGGCGGGCTCCGCACTCCCGCGCCGTACGGCAGCCTCCCCGGCGCGCGGTCCCGGCGGCACACACCCGTCCCCATCCGGTCGTATCCCCGCCGCGATGGACCGAATCCGGACAGCTTTCCGCACTCCGGGGACGGCCGGCCGTCCCGCGGACCGGCCCCCGGGGCGCCGCGCCCCGGGCCGGGCCCCGCCGTCCCACCTCTCTCCCGCACCCCCGGCCCCGTACACCCCGCCGCACCCCGGCCGTGTGACCTGTGGCACGATGCAGATCTCCCTCCCGCCGCCGGAAGCTCCCTCCGGCTCCGTCGTCACAGGAGACCTCACGCGTGCAGACCTCCGCCGTCCCGGACCTCGCGCACACCGCGGCCCGCCCGCTCCACTGGCTGGTCACCGCCGCCGCCACCGCGGCCGTCATCGCCCTCGGGGGGCTGGTCCAGCCCGACACGGCGACCGCCGGACGCCCCGGCCCGGCGGCCGGGCCCGCTGCCGCCGCCCCCGACCCGGCCCGGGTCGGCCTGCCGCTCTCCTGCCCGGCCGTCGGCACCGTCATCGTGCGGAAGGCGACCGGCGATCTGGACGGTGACGGCAGGCCCGAGACCGTCGTCGCCGCCCGCTGCGACGCGGGCTCGGGGACCCCGCCGAACGGCATCTGGGTGCTCACCACCGGCCGCGACGGCGCCCCGCGCGTCGTCGCGACCCTGCTGGAGCCCGCCGAGCGCCGCACCGCGGACACCCTGACGGTGCGGAACGGAACCATCTCCGCCACCCTGCTCGGCTACTCCTCGGACGCGGTCCCCGGCTGCTGCCCCGACCAGCGGGAGAAGGCCGAATGGCGCTGGCGGGACGCGGCGTTCATCCGCACCCTCGCGGGAGCCGGCCGCAGCGTCTGACCCCCGCCCCCGGCCATGCCGGAGGGCGCCCCTCAACTGCCGGGGCGCCCCCGAAACGTTCCGCCATGCGCGGTCCGTGACCTCGCGGCTACCCCGCGTCGGGTCCGTACACCTCGACCCTGTCCGAAACCCGACGTACATGAATGCAGTCGCCGGGGCACTCCTTCGCGGAGTCCACCACGTCCCGGAGCAGCGGCAGCGGCACCGGCGTCGTCGCCCCCGGAGCCTGGAGCAGCTCGTCCTCGCCGCTCTTCACATACGCCAGCCCGTCGATGTCCAGCTCGAACACCTCGGGCGCGTACTGCGCGCAGATCCCGTCCCCGGTGCAGAGATCCTGGTCGATCCAGACCTCCAGAGCCTCGGCGGCGCCCTCGGACGGGGCCTCGTGCTGCACGGTCATAATCTCCTGCCGTTTCCTTCGTCGGGTGAAGCGCCCGATGCACTGCCGGGAAGCAAGTCGCGCCAGCCCTGACGGGTGTTGAACACTTCGACGATACAACCGTCCGCTTTCCGATGTTGATGGGTGGGTATTCCCCTGACACGAGGGAGAGCGCAAGGGTGAAGATCGGACACACTCCCACCGTCTTTGTGATCTAGGGGTTTCAATCACCACCCACACAGGTAGGGTCAGGAAGCGTCCAGCTCCCCTTGGAGGAGGTGAGGACCGTGGCAGCCCACGACGACGACATCAACCGCGGCATCCGGCCCGGGCGGGGGTCCGAAGACCCAGCCGGCCAGGTTGCCTATCTTGAGCAGGAAATCGCCGTCCTGCGCCGCAAGCTCGCCGACTCTCCGCGTCACACGAGGATTCTCGAAGAGCGGATCGTCGAGCTTCAGACCAATCTGGCCGGCGTGTCCGCACAGAACGAGCGGCTCGCCAGTACACTCCGCGAGGCCCGCGACCAGATCGTGGCCCTCAAGGAGGAAGTCGACCGGCTCGCACAGCCTCCGGCCGGCTTCGGTGTCTTTCTGCAGGCCAATGAGGACGGCACATGCGACATCTTCACCGGGGGCCGCAAGCTCCGGGTGAACGTTAGCCCGGGCGTCCAGCTCGAAGAGCTGCGGCGAGGCCAGGAAGTCATGCTCAATGAAGCGCTCAACGTGGTCGAGGCCATGGCGTACGAGCGCGCCGGGGACATCGTCACCCTCAAGGAGATCCTCGAGGACGGCGAGCGCGCCCTGGTCGTCGGACACACCGACGAGGAACGAGTCGTAAGGCTCGCCGAGCCACTGCTGGACATCACCATCCGGCCCGGCGACGCCCTGCTTCTCGAACCCCGCTCCGGTTATGTCTATGAAGTGGTTCCCAAGAGCGAGGTCGAGGAGCTCGTACTCGAAGAGGTCCCGGACGTCGACTACGAGAAGATCGGCGGCCTGGGCAACCAGATCGAACTGATCCGCGACGCGGTCGAGCTGCCCTACCTCCACCCCGACCTCTTCAAGGAGCACGAACTCCGACCGCCGAAGGGCATCCTGCTCTACGGCCCGCCCGGCTGCGGCAAAACCCTGATCGCCAAAGCCGTCGCCAATTCTCTCGCCAAGAAAGTCGCCGAGGTCACCGGCCAGCCCGCGGGGAAGAGCTACTTCCTCAACATCAAGGGCCCCGAGCTCCTCAACAAATACGTCGGCGAAACCGAGCGGCACATCCGTCTCGTCTTCCAGAGGGCCCGTGAGAAGGCGAGTGAGGGTACCCCCGTCATCGTCTTCTTCGACGAAATGGAATCCCTCTTCCGCACCCGCGGATCCGGCGTCAGCTCCGATGTCGAGAACACCATCGTTCCGCAGCTCCTCGCCGAGATCGACGGCGTCGAGGGCCTGGAGAACGTCATCGTCATCGGCGCCTCCAACCGCGAGGACATGATCGACCCCGCGATCCTCCGCCCCGGCCGTCTCGATGTGAAGATCAAGATCGAGCGTCCGGACGCCGAGGCCGCGAAGGACATCTTCGCCAAGTACCTCACGGCCACGCTGCCGCTCCACGCCGACGACCTCTCCGAGCACAACGGCTCCAAGGAAGCCGCCGCCCACGCGATGATCCAGTCGGTCGTCGAGCAGATGTACGCGGAGACCGAGGAGAACCGCTTCCTGGAGGTCACCTACGCCAATGGTGACAAGGAAGTCCTCTACTTCAAGGACTTCAACTCCGGCGCGATGATCCAGAACATCGTGGACCGGGCGAAGAAGATGGCCATCAAGGCATTCCTCGACCGTGACCAGAAGGGTCTGCGGGTCTCCCACCTCCTCCAGGCATGTGTGGACGAGTTCAAGGAGAACGAAGACCTCCCGAACACCACCAACCCGGACGACTGGGCGCGGATCTCCGGCAAGAAGGGCGAGCGGATCGTCTTCATCCGCACGCTCGTCACCGGAAAGCAGGGAGCGGACACCGGACGCTCCATCGACACCGTGGCCAATACCGGTCAGTACCTCTGACCGGCCGACCGGGCCACTCCGGCCACACCGCAGCAATGACGAAATCGATCTCCCCAGCGGCGCAACGGCGTTCTAGGCTCTGCGGTACCGCCGAGTCGCGCAGCGCGGGGACGGGCACCGCATGCGCACCGGAGCACCAGCGGTACTTGAGCGTCCCTCCCGGAGGGGAGCGGCGCAGGGCAAGGAGGGCCGCATGACCGTACGGCGAGTAATGGGCATCGAGACCGAGTACGGCATCTCCGTCCCGGGCCACCCGAACGCCAATGCCATGCTCACCTCGTCCCAGATCGTCAACGCGTACGCGGCGGCGATGCACCGGGCGCGCCGCGCCCGCTGGGATTTCGAGGAGGAGAACCCGCTGCGGGACGCCCGGGGCTTCGACCTCGCCCGCGAGGCCGCCGACTCCAGTCAGCTGACCGACGAGGACATCGGCCTGGCCAATGTGATCCTCACCAATGGCGCCCGGCTCTATGTGGACCACGCGCACCCGGAGTACAGCTCCCCGGAGATCACCAATCCGCTCGACGCCGTCCTCTGGGACAAGGCCGGCGAGCGGATCATGGCCGAGGCCGCCGAGCGCGCCGGTCTGCTCCCCGGTGCCCAGCCCATCCATCTGTACAAGAACAACACGGACAACAAGGGCGCCTCCTACGGCACCCATGAGAACTACCTGATGAAGCGCGAGACCCCGTTCTCGGACATCGTGCGCCATCTCACGCCGTTCTTCGTCTCCCGTCAGGTCGTCACCGGCGCCGGACGCGTCGGGATCGGCCAGGACGGTCATGAGCACGGCTTCCAGATCAGCCAGCGGGCGGATTACTTCGAGGTCGAGGTCGGCCTGGAGACCACGCTGAAGCGCCCCATCATCAACACCCGCGACGAGCCGCACTCGGACGCCGAGAAGTACCGCCGGCTCCATGTGATCATCGGGGACGCCAATCTCTCGGAGATCTCGACCTATCTGAAGCTCGGCACCACGGCGCTGGTGCTCTCGATGATCGAGGACGGTTTCATCACCGTCGATCTCGCCGTCGACCAGCCCGTGCGCACCCTGCACCAGGTCTCCCACGACCCCGGCCTCGGCTATCTGATCACGCTCCGCAGCGGCCGGACACTCACCGCCGTCCAGCTCCAGATGGAGTACTACGAGCTGGCCCGCAAATATGTGGAGGAGCGCTTCGGCGCCGACGCCGACGACCAGACCAGGGATGTGCTGAGCCGCTGGGAGGACACGCTCAACCGCCTGGAGACCGATCCGATGAGCCTCTCCGGCGAGCTCGACTGGGTCGCCAAGAAGGAACTCATGGAGGGCTACCGCCGCCGGGACGGCCTGGACTGGGACGCCGCCCGGCTCCATCTGGTGGATCTCCAGTACGCGGACGTCCGGGCCGACAAGGGCCTCTACAACCGTCTGGCGGCCCGCGGCAGGATGAAACGCCTCCTGACCGAGGAGGACGTCTCCAGGGCTCGTACCAAGCCGCCGGAGGACACCAGGGCGTACTTCCGCGGCCGCTGTCTGGAGCAGTACGCGGATGACGTGGCGGCGGCCTCCTGGGATTCGGTGATCTTCGACCTCCCCGGCCGCGACTCGCTCCAGCGGGTCCCGACCCTGGAGCCCCTGCGCGGCACCCGTGCCCACGTCAAGGACCTCCTCGACCGGTGCCGGACGGCGGAAGAGCTGGTCCGGGTCCTGTCGGGCGGGTGAAAGGGTCCCGGTTCGGGAATCATTCCGGGGATCGGGGAATCGACGGAGCGTCCCGGAGCCCAGGGAAACCACAGGCCGATGTCAGAGCCTGCTTGTAGGGTCTGATCTTGACAGAATCAACTCATATCAGGGTGAAACCGAGCGGGGTGAGGGATATGTCGACCAAGGACAGCGGCGGCGGACAGCAGAAGGCCACACGTTCCACGGAGGAGACCGAGGAGCAGGCGCAGGACGCGCAGGTCTCGGAGGACCTCAAGGAGCGCCAGGAGAAGCTGAGCGACGACGTCGACTCGGTTCTCGACGAGATCGACGATGTCCTTGAGGAGAATGCCGAGGACTTCGTCCGCTCCTTCGTTCAGAAGGGCGGAGAGTAGTCCCGGGATCCGAACGGCGGACGGCGTTCCGAAGCGTCGGTACGGCATGGCCGGAGCCCGGCGGGATGAGCCCGGCCGGGCGGCGGAGGGGGATCCGCTCCATCCGCTCAGCTGCTCCTCCCATTCATGTGGATCACCGCCACAAGACGGGTAGGGTCCGTGGCGTACCGTGCTTCAACTGCAATTCGGCCATCGGCACATTGGGGGGGCGTTTCCGGACCGTTCGCCGGCCGCCGCCCATCCGGAAGGGGGGCTCGTGGAAGCCATCGCTCATGGCGCAGGGTGTCCGTCCGTCGCCTTCCCCGTACCCGGTCACCGCGGCCGGGCTGTTCCG
Organism: Streptomyces sp. CAU 1734; assembly: GCF_039888735.1. Taxonomy (NCBI): domain Bacteria; kingdom Bacillati; phylum Actinomycetota; class Actinomycetes; order Kitasatosporales; family Streptomycetaceae; genus Streptomyces; species Streptomyces sp. CAU 1734. Next base: position 288,461 of record NZ_JBDQQP010000007.1, on the reverse strand, counting down.
AGCCGGTCCGTGCCGTGTTGACGCACTCTCCACTGACAGAAAGGGACGGATAGCCGGTGACGACGCCGTTCTATGTCTCGCCCGCACAGGCCATGCAGGACCGGGCGGAGTACGCCCGGAAAGGCATCGCCCGTGGACGCAGCCTGGTTGTGCTGCAGTACACCGACGGCATTGTCTTCGTCGGAGAGAACCCGTCCCGTGCGCTGCACAAGTTCAGCGAGATCTACGACCGGATCGGCTTCGCAGCGGCCGGTAAGTACAACGAGTACGAGAATCTGCGCATCGGCGGAGTCCGCTATGCCGACCTCCGCGGATACACCTACGACCGGGACGATGTGACGGCCCGGGGCCTGGCCAATGTCTACGCCCAGACACTGGGCACGATCTTCTCCAGCTCGGCCGAGAAGCCGTACGAGGTGGAGCTGGTCGTCGCCGAGGTGGGCGCGACCCCGGACGGCGATCAGATCTACCGGCTGCCGCACGACGGCTCGATCGTGGACGAGCACGGCTCGGTCGCGGTCGGCGGCAATGCCGAGCAGATCAGCACCTATCTCGATCAGCGGCACCGCGACAGCATGTCGCTCGCGGAGGCGCTGAAGCTCGCCGTCCAGGCACTGTCGAACCAGACCAACGGCACCGACCGGGAGATTCCGGCGGAGCGGCTGGAGGTCGCGGTGCTGGACCGCACCCGGCCGCAGAAGCGGAAGTTCAAGCGCATCGTGGGCCGGCAGCTCGCCCGTCTCCTGGAGGCGGACGGCGCCGCGTCGGTGCCCACGGACGCGCCGTCCGACACGGAGGACGGCACGGAGGAGAGCGGCGCGTAGCGGCGGATCATCCGGCGGGTGTCACGCCCGCGGGTGAGCCGATGGTGTCCCGGACATCCCCGGTCGGGGGTCCGGGACACTTCCGTGTCCGGGGCCGTCAGGGCAGCCGCCAGTGGTGCAGGCCCCGGGTGGAGCGGGTGAGCCAGGTGCCGTCGCCCAGCGGTGTCACCCAGCCGACGGGTGCCGGATAGCGGATCCGCCCCAGCGGGCGCAGGGTGGCCGCGTCGCAGAGCCAGTGGCGTGCGGCGGCCGGCCGGCCGGGCGCGTGGATCCGCCCGGTGACCAGGAGATGCCGGCCGTCCAGGAGAAAGGCGCCGTCGAACTCGTCGTCGTCCCGGTCCGCCCCCAGCCCCGCCAGGTCGTAGAGGACGGCCGGTTCGTCCGCGGTCACCTCGTGGCAGGCGAGTTCGTCCCGGTCGTCATTGGCGGCGATCCGCTCGGCCCGGCGCAGTGTGAGTGCGCGCGGCCGGTCCGCCGGGGCACCCGGCAGGAAGTCGATGATCTCGCGCATGGTGGTGCCGCCGCGGATGTGGAGTCCGTCGTGCCGGGGCTCGATCCACCAGGACGACCAGCTGTACCAGGCGGTCCAGCGGGAGACGGCGAGAAGCCCGCCGCCGGGGTGCCAGCGCTGGGTGATGACGGAGGAGATGCCCCCGATGGGGCGCTGCGCCCGTATGTCGCCGGTGCCGACGTCCGCGAGGATCAGGACATCGCTCTTGTACGGGGGCGTGGACGCGGCGCCGCGGCCCGTGCGGCGGCCGGTGCCGAGATTGGGCACGACGGCGCTGACCAGGCCGCCGCCGGGGTGCACGGCGGGCGGCCCGGGAGGCCGCGGGGTCTGGTGGGGGCCGTGCCAGGGGGCGTGCGGGAGCTCCCAGACGGTGGTGCCGTCCGCGGTGACCCGGCGGATCCGGCCGGCCTCCGCGACGATGGCGCCGTCGTCGAGCGCGGCGGCGGCGGCCTGCTCCGGCAGCCGGAGGGTGTGCAGCGGGCTGAGCTCGCCCGCCAGCAGCGCGGCGGCTTCATGGGTCTCCAGCCGGTCCCCGTCCCGTACGGCCAGTCTTCCCCCGGGGAGCGGGGTCACGGTACCGGCGGTGGGGAGGGTTCCGTTGAGAGCGGCGTCGATCGGGGTCTCCGCTGCACTCGTCATGATCGTGATCGTTGCACGGCGGTACGGCGGTCTCAAGAGCCGTCTCACCGGGACACCGCCCGCCCGCGCGGGCCGCCGGCCGGCTCAGGACGGCGGGGGCGCGGTGGAGTCGCGGACGATCAGCTCGACGGGAAGGTCGTCCCCGGTGGGCGGGGCGCCGTCGAGCACGGCCAGCAGTGCGGACATCCCGCGCTCCCCGACCTGTTGGGCGGGCAGCCGCACGGTGGTCAGCTCGGGTTCCACCGCGGTGGCGAGGGCGAAGTCGTCGAAGCCGGTGACGGAGATGTCCGCGGGGACGCGCAGCCCCAGGCGCCGTACGGCCTTGCAGGCGCCGGCGGCGAGGAGGTCGCCGTCGCAGACGACGGCGGTGGGCCGGGGGCCCGGCCCGGTGAGGGCCCGCTCGGTGGCCTCGCGCGCGCCCGCGACGTCGAACGCGGCCCGGACGGTGGCGACGGCGGTGCCGGGCACGGCGCGGATCGTGCCGGCCAGCGCGCGGGCGCGCACATCGAAGGTCCAGGAGTCGACGGCGGAGGCGAGATGGAGGAAGCGCCGGTGGCCGAGGGCCAGCAGATGCTCCGCGACCCGGCGCATGCCGTCCGCGATGTCGAGGTTGACATGGGCGGCGGCCTCGCGGTCGGCGGGGTCGCTGTCGAGCATGACCAGGGGCAGATCGGTGCCCCGGAGGGCGGCGACCGCCGTCGCGGCCATGGAGGAGGCGATCACTCCGTCGAGCGCCGCGGGGGAGCTCGCGAAGGGGTCCCGGGCGGGCCCGATGCCCTCGGGGGAGGGGTAGACGACGACACCGAAGCCGTGGGCCTCGGCGACGGCGGCGGCTCCGGTGTGGACGCGGGCGAAGAATTCGTTGGTGAGGGCGGGGACGACGAGCAGCGCGGTACGGGTGCGGCCGAGACGGAGATTGCGGGCGGCGAGATTCGGCCGGTAGTCCAGGGCGCGCGCGGTCTCCCGCACATGGTCGGCGGTGCGCTGGGAGACCCGGCCGCGCCATTTGCCGCCGAGCACGAGGGAGACGGTGGCCTGCGAGACCCCGGCGGCCCGGGCGACGTCCCGGCTGGTGGGCCGGGGGGAGACGGCCGCGCCGTGCTGCTCGGCGGGGGCCCGCCGGGTCCGTTCCGGCGCGGGGTCCGGGCGGACCTCCCGCTCCGGAGCCGGCTGTGCCCGCCGGTGCTCCTCCTCCCCCTCGCCTGCGCCGCCCCCGGTGCGTGTCCGTGCTCCGCCGCGACGGGACCCGTCTGCCATGGCTGCCGTCCTCTGCCGTTCCGCCGCCCCGCCCGCCCGCTCCGGAGGGTTCCGGAGCGGGCGGGTACCGCCCCGGCCCGGCCGGTCGCGCGGTGTCCGCGGCGGGGCAACTCAGTGGACCCGCGAACTGCCGACATGGTACGTATGGCCGCGACGTTATACGTAACACTCCGGTGCTGCCGGAGGAGGGAGGGGCTGGACATGGGCGCAGGTGTCACCGGTTACGGGGAGATCCTGAGGGCTCCGTACGCCGCGAGGCTGCTCGCCGGAACACTGGTCGGGCGGCTGCCGAGTGCCACCGGACCCATCGCGATCATGCTCTTCACCAGGGCCGAGGGCGGCAGCTACAGCCTCGCCTCGGCCCTGGCCGCCGTATACGGAGCCGGCACCGCGGCAGGACAGCCCCTGCTGGGGCGTGCCGTCGATCTGCGCGGGCAGCTCCGGGTCCAGCTCCCGGCCGCCCTCGTCTCCGCGCTCGCCATGGTGGCGCTCGCCGTGATCGGCACCGGCGAACTCTGGCCCGCCTGTGCGGCGGTCGCGGTCGCCGGGCTCTTCACCCCGCCCCTCGAAGGCGGTCTGCGCGCCCTGTGGCCGGCCGTGCTGGGGCGCGAGGACCGGGTCCACCGGGCCTACGCCCTGGACGCCGTGGCCCAGGAGATCATGTTCACCGTCGGCCCGCTGCTGGTCACCCTGCTGGTGTGGCTCTGGTCCCCGGCGGCGGCGCTGCTGGTGATCAACGCGCTCGGGGTGCTCGGCGCACTCGCCGTGGTGCTCTCCGAGCCCTCCCGGGCCTGGCGTTCCGCGCCCCGCGAGGCGCACTGGCTGGGGGCGCTGCGCTCGCCCGGCCTGCTCGCCCTGCTGGGCTCCTTCTTCTTCGTCGGTCTCGCCCTCGGCTCCATCACGGTCGCCGGTGTCGCCTACGCGGACGACCGGGGGAGCGAGGCGGTGTACGGCCTGCTGCTGGCCGCGCTCAGCTTCGGCGCCCTGGTCGGCGGGGTGTTCTACGGAGCCCGGCGGTGGACCGGCGAGCCCGAGCGGCGGCTGCGCATCCTGATCGCCCTGCTGGCGCTCGGCTATCTGCCCCTCGCGCTCACCCCCGGAGTGGCGGCGATGACCGTTCTGTCCGCTCTGGCCGGGCTCTTTCTCGCCCCGGCGATCGCCTGCGCCTTCGTCGTGGTCGACCGCCACGCCCCGCGCGGCACGGTGACCGAGGCGTTCTCCTGGCTGGTGACCACCTTCGGGGTGGGCGCGGCGGGCGGCACCGCCGTCGCGGGTCCGGTGGTCGAGTCGGCGGGCACGGCCTGGAGTTTCGCCGTGGCCGGCGGCGGCGGGGCCGCCGCGCTGCTGGTGCTGGCGGTGACCCGGCGGGCCCTCGCCGTACCCCTGCGCACCGGTGAACCAGCCCGCCCCGTACCGGCCGATCCGGCCCCCGCCGGCCCTCCCGTGCCCGACACCACCGCACGGGTATCCGAAAATGATCGTAATGGGGCCGCCGAACCCGGTTTCAGTTCCCGCCCCGAGGCGTAATGTTCAGACATGGACCGCCGCATTTTCGGGCTGGAGAACGAGTACGGCGTCACGTGCACGTTCAGGGGACAGCGCCGACTGTCACCTGACGAAGTGGCGCGCTACCTCTTCCGCCGAGTTGTGTCATGGGGCCGCAGCAGCAATGTCTTCCTGCGGAACGGCGCCCGCCTCTACCTCGATGTGGGTTCGCATCCGGAATATGCCACGCCGGAATGTGACAATGTGATCGAACTGGTCACCCACGACAAGGCCGGTGAGCGCATTCTCGAAGGCCTGCTCGTCGACGCCGAACGCCGCCTGCACGAGGAGGGAATCGCGGGCGACGTCTACCTCTTCAAGAACAACACCGACTCGGCGGGAAACTCCTACGGCTGCCACGAGAACTATCTCGTCGCCCGCCACGGAGAGTTCTCCCGGCTCGCGGATATTCTCATTCCGTTCCTCGTCACCCGGCAGCTGCTCTGCGGTGCGGGCAAAGTGCTCCAGACGCCGCGCGGCGCCGTCTACTGCGTGAGCCAGCGGGCCGAGCACATCTGGGAGGGGGTCAGCTCCGCGACCACCCGTTCCCGTCCCATCATCAACACCCGTGACGAGCCGCATGCGGACGCCGAGCGCTACCGCCGTCTCCATGTCATCGTCGGCGACTCGAACATGTCCGAGACGACCATGCTGCTCAAGGTCGGCGCGACCGATCTGGTGCTGCGCATGATCGAGGCGGGCACCGTGATGCGGGATCTGACACTGGAGAACCCGATCCGGGCGATCCGCGAGGTCAGCCACGACCTCACCGGCCGCCGCAAGGTACGCCTGGCCAGCGGCCGGGAGGCGTCGGCGCTGGAGGTTCAGCGGGAGTACTACGAGAAGGCCGTGGACTTCGTCGACCGGCGGGGGATCCGCACCGGAGTGGTCGAGCAGGTACTCGAACTGTGGGGCCGCACCCTCGACGCCATCGAGGCGGAGGACCTCGACCGCATCGGCACCGAGATCGACTGGGTCATGAAGTACAAGCTCATCGAGCGGTACCGGGCCAAGCACAACATGACCATGTCCCACCCGAGGGTCGCGCAGATAGACCTGGCGTACCACGACATCCACCGCCGCCGCGGGCTCTACTACCTCCTGGAGCGCAAGGGCCAGGCCGCCCGGATCTGCAACGACCTGAAGATCTTCGAGGGCAAGTCGGTGCCCCCGCAGACCACCAGGGCACGGCTGCGCGGCGACTTCATCCGCCGGGCGCAGGAACAGCGCCGGGACTTCACCGTCGACTGGGTGCATCTGAAGCTCAATGACCAGGCGCAGCGCACCGTGCTGTGCAAGGACCCGTTCCGTTCGGTCGACGACCGGGTGGAGAAGCTGATCGCCGGAATGTAGACCTGCGAGGGGTCGATTCCGGCCAGATGTCCGGAGTCGTCAACACGCACCCGCCGGCCGGTGGAACGTCACCCGGGCCCCGTACGTTTACTCGTGCGGGGCCCTTGGCGCGCCCTGGGGCCTTGTCGATCGGGCCGGGTGAGGGCACGGCGACGGGCCGCGCCGGGCCCGGCGTGATCCGAAAGGGAGGCCCTAGAGTGTCGAGGACCTTTCCATGACGTCTGAGATCTGAGGAACACGTGCGCCGATTCGCCGGCCTTCTTGTCGTCCCCGCGCTGCTGCTGTCGACAGCGGCATGCGGGAGTGATGACAAGGGCTCCGACTCCAACTCCGCAAGCTCCAGCTCCAGTGTGTCGAAGGGCGGGCTGCCGGCGATCACCGCGGGCGCCAAGTTCGGCGAGAAGCCCACGCTGGCGAAGGGGAAGGGCGCTCCGCCGAAGGAGCTGAAGGTCGAGGTCATCAGCGAGGGCAAGGGGGCCGTCCTGAAGAAGGGCGACCAGGCGCAGGTGAACTACCTCGGCCAGGAGTGGGACGAGACCAAGCCGTTCGACAACAGCTTCGACCGCGGCCAGCCGTTCGATGTCTCCATCGGCGGCCAGGGTGTCATCGAGGGATGGCAGAAGGCGCTGGACGGCCAGAAGATCGGCAGCCGCCTGGAGGTGTCGATTCCGCCGGCCCTCGGTTACGGCGCGCAGGGCCAGGGCGACATCAAGGCCAATGCCACGCTCGTCTTCGTGATGGACGTCGTCAAGGGCACGAGCGTCCCGGTCTCCGCCAAGGGCACCGAGGTCGCCCAGGAGAACATCGACCTGCCGAAGGTGGGCACCAACACCGACGGCAAGGCGCCGTCGGTGACCTTCCCCAAGTCGGCCGCCGCGCCGAAGAAGCTCGTGTCGAACTATGTGCTGGAGAGCACGGGTGCCGAGCTGACCGACAAGGACAGCGTTGTCGTGAAGTACGAGGCGTATGTCTGGGACGGCGCGAAGCAGTTCGACAGCACCTACAAGTCGGACTCCACGGTCACCTGGCCGCTGGGCCAGCTGACCGTGAAGGGGCTCAAGGACGGGCTCATCGGGAAGAAGGCCGGCAGCCGGGTGCTGCTGGTGATCCCGCCGGACCAGGCGTTCGGTGACAAGGAGCAGCAGGGGATCCCGAAGAACGCCACCCTGGTCTTCGCGGTGGACCTGCTCTCCAAGGCGTGATCCCGCGGGGCGCGGTCCCGGTCTCCGGGGCCGCGCCCGCCCGCCCGTCCCCTCCGGCGGAGACCGCCGGAGGGCTGTGACCGGCGCGCGGCCGGTCGTGCCCCCGGAGGCCGGCGCCCCGGTGGGGTGCGAGACTGTCCGGGTTGCCCATTCAACGTTTGAGGAGCAGTTCAGTGAGCATCGAGAAGCCCGAGATCGACTTCCCGGAAGGCAACCCGCCGGCCGACCTGGAGATCGTGGACATCTGGGAGGGTGACGGTCCCGAGGCCACGGCGGGCGCCTTTGTCAGCGTCCACTATGTGGGTGTCTCGTTCTCCACGGGTGAGGAGTTCGACGCGTCCTGGAACCGGGGCGAGGCGTTCCGCTTCCCGCTCGGCGGCGGCCGTGTCATCGCCGGCTGGGACAAGGGTGTGCAGGGCATGAAGGTCGGCGGCCGCCGCCGGCTGACCATTCCGCCGCACCTCGGGTACGGGGACCGCGGCGCCGGCGGCGCGATCAAGCCGGGCGAGACCCTGATCTTCGTCGTGGACCTCCTCGGCGTCTGACCTTCCCGGGCCGCTCCGGGACCGTTCCCGGACAGCTCGGCCGAGGCCCGTGCTCCGCTGAGCACGGGCCTCGGCTTTTGTGTCGACACCCCGGGGCGGTACGGTCGTCCGGGGCGGAAGCGAGTCGAGCGGAAGAGGTGCGGGGCGTCGATGGCGATTGCCAAGGCCGAGCGGCTGATGAATCTGGCACTGTGCCTGCTCGGGACGCGCCGGCCGCTGAGCAAACGCGAGCTGCGCGAGTCCATCGAGGCGTATCTGGAGGCGGGGGTCGACGATGCCTTCAACCGGATGTTCGAGCGCGACAAGGACGATCTGCGCGAGCTCGGCCTGATCATCGAGACCGTCGAGAACATCGACGGCGAGGTGGGCTATCTCGCCCGCCGGGACAGCAACCGGCTGCCGCCGATCACCCTCGACGCGGAGGAGGCGGCCGCGCTGGGTCTGGCCGCCCGGGTGTGGCAGCAGGCCCGGCTCGCCGGGGCGGCGAGCGGCGCGCTCCAGAAGCTCCGGGCGGCCGGAATGCCCGAGGCCGAGGATGCCTTCGACACCCACCAGAGCGCGCTGGAGCCGCGTATTCCGGTGCATGAGGCGGCCTTCGAGCCGCTGATGCTGGCCTGCCGCGACCGCCGGCCGGTGATCTTCGACTACCGGAAGGTCACCGCCGCCCGTCCCGAGCAGCGCCAGGTGGAGCCCTGGACCCTGGAGTGCTGGCGCGGCCACTGGTATCTGGCGGGCTGGGACCGGGAGCGCGGGGCCGAGCGGGTCTTCCGCCTCTCCCGTATCACCGGCAGGGTCCGGTCCCGGGCCGGGGCCTTCACCGTGCCCGTGCCCGATGTGGTCACGGTCCGCGAGACCGTGGAGAGCTGGGCGGGGGAGACCGCGACCCGTACCGCGCGGATCAGGCTGCGCACCGGTTCCGGCTATCCGCTGCGGGCCCGGGCGCAGTCGGTGCGCGAGCTCGGCGGCGGCTGGGACGAGCTGGAGATTCCGTACGGGCACGGGCTGGACGCCTGGCTGGTGGAGTTCGGCCCGGATGTGGTCGTGGTGGAGCCCGCGGATCTGCGGGCCGAAGTGATGGACCGGCTCCGTGCCGTGGCCAAGGGCTGAGGGGAAGTCGTACGACCATGGCCACCAACGCCATTGACCAGACGCGGCGCATGCTGTCGCTGGTGACCTATCTGCGGGAGCGTCCCGGTGCGCGCATCGGTGATGTGGCCCGCGCCTTCGGGATCACCGAGGACGAGCTGATCTCCGATCTCGATGTGCTGCCCATGTGCGGGACCAGCTTCCGGGGCGGCGATCTGCTCGACATCGACACCGACGGCGAACGGATCTGGTGGCACAACCCGGACGACGTGGCCGAGCCGCTGCGGCTGGCCGCCGACGAGGCGACCGCGCTTCTGGTGGCGGCGCGCGCGGTGGCCACGCTCCCCGGGCTGCGGGAGAGCGACCGTGACGCGCTGGTGCGGGCCACCGCCAAGCTGGAGGCCGCGGCCGGAGAGGTGGCCGGCGCCTCCTCCCGGCTCTCGGTGACCTTCGAGTCCGAGGGCGGGGTGTTCGCGGATGTGGACCGGGCGATCTCGGAGCGGCGCCGGCTCTGGCTGCGCTACTACTCACCGGCGCGCGATGAGCTGACCGAGCGCGAGGTCGATCCGATCCGGCTCTTCGCCGTGGGCCACACCTATATGGAGGGGTGGTGCCGGCTCTCGGAGGCGCGCCGCACTTTCCGGCTCGACCGGGTGGCCGAGATCCGGCTGCTGGACGAGCCCTCCGCGCCGCCCGAGATCGAGGTGCGGGATCTGTCGGAGGGGCTGGTCCATCCCTCGGCGGACGATCCCGAGGTGGTGGTCGAGGTGGGTCCGGCCGGGCGCTGGGTCGCCGAGTACTACCCGCACGACAGCGCCGAGGAGCTGGCCGGCGGAGGGCTGCGCATCACCCTGCGGACACCGTCCCCCTCCTCCCTGCGGCGGCTGGCGCTGCGGCTGGGCCGTGACGGGCGGATCGTCTCCCCGGTGGAGCTGGCGGAGAGTGCCCGGAGCGCCGCGCGGGAGGCCCTGGCCGCCTACGCCGAGGCCGCGGCCGCCCCCGGATCTCCGGATCCCGCGGACATCATCGCGGACTCGCCGGATCCCGGGCCGGTTCCGGCCCCGCCGGGAGCCGTGGCGGCCGATGGCCGGACGCACCGTACCGACAGAGGACAGGAATAGGGGGGTTTGCGCACTATGTCGCTCACGTCTGGGTCTGTTCCCTCACGGTCCGGCCCGGTCCTCTTCCGGGCGGCCTGCCCCGACTGCCGGGCCGGCTTCGAGCTCGCCGCCGAGTCGCTGCGGCTGAAGATCGGCGCCACCCCCGACACCACCTTCTACACCTTCACCTGCCCCCAGTGCGGCTCGGCGGTCCGCAAGCCCGCCGGTGAGCGGATCGTCGAGCTCCTCACCGGCGGCGGGGTGCGCACCCTCCGCCTCGCCCCCATCTCCCCGACTGTTTAGGCCGTCCATGCTCTGGCCCATGATCGCCATCGCCCTCGGTTTCCTCGGGATCGCCGTCCTCGGCGTCCTCGGGATCCGTGTCTTCGTCGAGGCCCGGCGGCTCGGGCTGGAGGTCGCCCGGACCGCGGAGCGGATCAGCCGGGCCTCGGAGGATCTTGAACGGGCGGCTGCCGGACTGGCCCGGAATGGCGAGACATTGCGCCCGGGGTCGTGAATTGACTCCCCGAATCAGGGCAAAGGCGTCAAGAACGCATTGTTTGGTGAAAGTCAGTAACCCGGCGGCAAGATCAAATAACTGCCGGCATTGCCCTGCGTTTACCAACTCGGGTTACGATCGCTGACAGCATGGTGGCTGAACATCCGTACGGTTGCTCAGCCGGCACCCCCCAACCGCCTCGGTGAGAAGGTACACGCTATGGGATTCGGACGGATCGGCGCTCCAGAGATCATTCTGATCCTCGTCGTCATCATCCTGCTGTTCGGGGCCAAGAAGCTTCCGGACATGGCCCGTTCGCTGGGCAAGTCCGCCCGCATCCTCAAGAGCGAGGCCAAGGCGATGAAGTCGGAGGGCGGCCAGCAGCAGACGGCCCCCGCGGACCCGCCGCAGCCCGGTGCCTCTCAGGAGCAGCAGCCCGCGCCGCGCACGATCAAGGCCGCACCCGGTGATGTGAGCAGCTCGCGCCCGGTGAACGAGCCGACGGACTCCACCCAGCGCTAGAACAGGGCCGCTCACAGGCCCTTCACCGGTGAGGGCCTGCCGCATGAGATGAGGACGTGGGTTGCTCAAGCCTGCCCGTAAGAAGAAGGACCCCGAGGGGCGGATGCCCTTGGTGGAGCACCTCCGCGAGCTGCGGAACAGGCTCGCCAAGGGGTTGCTGGCGATTGTCGCCGTGACGGTCGCCTCCGCCTTCTTCTACAACGACATCATCGATGTGTTCACCAAGCCCATCCTGGAGTCCGTGGGCTGCGCCACCAGCTTCTCCGAACTGGCGAAGCTGGAGGAGGACGCCACCTGCGCCAAGATCACCATCAACGGCCTGCTGACGCCCTTCACGCTGGTGCTCAAGGTGTCCCTGATGGCCGGTGTCGTCCTCGCCTCGCCGGTCTGGCTCTACCAGCTCTGGGCCTTCCTCGCGCCGGGTCTGCACAAACACGAGAAGAAGTACGCGCTGATGTTCGTCGGCGCCGGCTTCCCGCTCTTCCTGATGGGCGCTTTCTTCGCCTACAAGGTGCTGCCGACCACGGCGAAGGTGCTCATCGAGTTCACGCCGGCCCAGGTGGAGAACCTGCTTCCGCTGGATGATCTGCTCGACCTGGTGACCCGCATGGTGGTCGTCTTCGGGCTCTCCTTCGAACTGCCGCTGCTGCTGGTCATGCTCAACATCGGTGGTGTCATCACCGGCCGCCGGATGCTCGGCTGGTGGCGCGGAATGATCATGGGCATCACGGTCTTCTCGGCCGTCGCGACCCCCAGCACCGAGCCGATCACCATGCTGGCGCTGGCGATGCCCATCGTCCTCCTCTACTTCCTGGCCACCGGGATCTCGCTCTTCAACGACCGGCGGCGGGCGATCAAGGCCGCCCGGGGCCCCCGCGACGACGAGGCGTCCGAGCTGGACGCCCCCGAGGAGATCGGCGAGATGGAACCCGTCGCCGCCTCCCGTGCCCTGCCCGAGCAGGCGAGCGGCGAAGCCGGCGACCGGCTGCCGCACCGGGTGAACGGTTACGACGACATCACCTGACCACCGCGCCGGGCCCGCGGGAACACGGCCCGGGCGCGACGGCACACGCCGGCCCCTCCGGCATGTCCCCACGGCCCCCGGGGTGCAGTAATCTCACGCGGATGACCAGCGAGATCACTCTCTTCGTCAATCCCGCGGCGGGCCGCGGCCGGGGTGCGCGGGCGGCACAGCCCGCCGCGAGAGCCCTGCGGGACGTGGGCTTCTCCGTACGCACCGTCCTCGGCGAGGACGCGGCCGACGCGCTCGTCCGGGCCCGCCGGGCGGTCGACGGCGGCACCGGCGCGCTGCTGGCCGTCGGCGGCGACGGAATGATCTCCCTCGCACTCCAGGCGGTGGCCGGGACCCCGACCCCGCTCGGCGTGATAGCCGTCGGCACCGGCAACGACTTCGCCCGCACGCTCGGTCTCCCGCTCCGCGACCCGGCACGCGCCGGTGCGCTCGCCGGAGCCGCGCTCAAGGCCGGCTCGACCCGCACCATCGATCTGGGCCGGGCCGGCGGACGCTGGTTCGGCACCATACTCGCCTCCGGATTCGACTCCCGGGTGAACGACCGGGGCAACCGGATGCGGCTGCCGCTGGGGCGGTTCACCTACGATCTCGCCATCGTCGCCGAACTGGCGGCGCTGCGGCCCATCCCGTACCGGATCACCCTCGACGGAGGGCCCGTCCGGGAGATCGAGGCCACGCTCGTCGCGGTGGGCAACGGCCCCGCCTACGGCGGCGGCATGCGGATGTGCGCCGGAGCCGCGCTCGACGACGGACTCCTCGATGTCACCGTGGTCGGCCCCTGCTCCCGCACCACCCTGCTCAGGGTCTTCCCCCGGGTCTACCGGGGCACCCACCTCGGCCACCGGCTGGTCACCGCGCACCGTGTCCGGTCGGTCACCCTGGAGGCACCCGGCATCACCGGATACGCGGACGGCGAGCGGCTGGGCCCGCTGCCGCTCACCGCCGAGTGCGTGCCCGGCGCGGTGCGGGTGCTCGTACCACTGGATGCCCCGGGCGAATAAGTCCCGCGCTGAGTGTCACACCTCTTGGGTAGGCTCGTGAGCAAGATGACCGAGGATCTCTCTCCCGCCGAGCGCTACGCCGCCGCCCGCATCCGCGCCGCAGTGGAGGCCACCGCACTGTCCCCCTTCCGCGCGATGTACGAATTCGATCTGGACCCGTTCCAGATCGAGGCCTGTCAGGCCCTGGAAGCGGGCAGGGGTGTGCTCGTCGCGGCGCCCACCGGTTCCGGGAAGACCATCGTCGGCGAATTCGCCGTCCACCTCGCCCTGGAGCAGGGCCGCAAATGCTTCTACACCACCCCGATCAAGGCCCTCTCCAACCAGAAGTACACCGACCTCGCCAAGCGCTACGGCGCTGACAAGGTCGGCCTGCTCACCGGCGACAACAGCGTCAACGCCGACGCGCCGGTGGTCGTCATGACCACCGAGGTCCTGCGCAACATGCTGTACGCGGGATCCCCGGCACTGCTGGGCCTCGGGTATGTGGTGATGGACGAGGTGCACTACCTCTCCGACCGCTTCCGCGGCGCCGTCTGGGAGGAAGTGATCATTCACCTCCCCGAATCGGTCACCCTGGTCTCACTCTCGGCCACCGTCTCCAACGCGGAGGAGTTCGGCGACTGGCTGGACACGGTGCGCGGCGACACCGCCGTGATCGTCTCCGAGCACCGGCCGGTGCCCCTCTGGCAGCATGTGATGGCCGGGCGGCGGATGTACGACCTCTTCGAGGAGGAGTCCGACCACGGCGGCCGGGGCACCGGCCGGCGGGAGGTCAATCCCGATCTCGTCCGGCTGGCCCGGATGGAGAATCAGCGCTCCTACAATCCGCGCGACCGCCGCAGGGGCAAGATGGTCCGGGAGGCCGACCGGGAACGGGAGCGCCGCCAGCGCAGCCGGATCTGGACCCCGGGACGGCCCGAGGTCATCGACCGGCTCGATGCCGAGGGGCTGCTGCCCGCGATCACCTTCATCTTCAGCCGGGCCGGGTGCGAGGCCGCCGTCCAGCAGTGCATGTACGCCGGGCTCCGGCTCAATGACGACGGCGCGCGGCTCAGGGTCCGCGAGATCGTCGAGGAGCGCACCTCCTCCATCCCCACCGAGGATCTCCATGTCCTCGGCTACTACGAGTGGCTGGAGGGCCTGGAGCGGGGCATCGCCGCCCACCACGCCGGGATGCTGCCGACCTTCAAGGAGGTCGTGGAGGAGCTCTTCGTCCGCGGCCTGGTGAAGGCCGTCTTCGCCACCGAGACCCTCGCGCTCGGCATCAACATGCCCGCCCGCTCCGTGGTTCTGGAGAAGCTCGTCAAGTGGAACGGCGAGCAGCATGCCGACATCACTCCGGGCGAGTACACCCAGCTCACCGGCCGTGCCGGGCGGCGCGGGATCGATGTCGAGGGCCATGCCGTGGTGCTCTGGCAGCGGGCCATGGACCCGGCCGCCCTCGCGGGTCTCGCCGGGACCCGGACGTATCCGCTCCGCTCCAGCTTCCGGCCGTCGTACAACATGGCGGTCAATCTCACCCAGCAGTTCGGGCGGCACCGCTCGCGCGAGCTGCTGGAGACCTCCTTCGCGCAGTTCCAGGCGGACCGTTCGGTCGTCGGCATCTCCCGCCAGGTCCAGAAGAACGAAGCGGGGCTCGACGGCTACCGCGAGGGAATGACCTGCCACCTCGGCGACTTCGAGGAGTACGCGCGGCTCCGCCGCGACCTCAAGGACCGGGAGAACGACCTGGCGAAGCAGGGGGCGGCGCAGCGGCGGACCGCCGCCGCGGTCTCGCTGGAGAAGCTGAAGCCGGGCGATGTCATCCATGTGCCGACGGGCAAGTTCGCCGGTCTCGCGCTGGTGCTCGATCCGGGGATCCCGGCCGGGCGCACCAACGGCCACCGGGGATTCGAGCAGCACGACGGGCCCCGGCCGCTGGTGCTCACCGCCGAGCGGCAGGTCAAGCGGCTGGCGTCGATCGACTTCCCGGTGCCGGTGGAGCCGCTGGAGCGGATGCGGATTCCCAAGTCCTTCAACGCTCGGTCGCCGCAGTCGCGGCGTGATCTGGCCTCCGCGCTGCGGACCAAGGCCGGGCACATCGTGCCCGAGCGGCACCGCAAGTCCCGGTCGGCCGCGGCGGAGGACCGGGAGATCGCCCGGCTGCGGGCGGAGCTGCGGGCCCATCCGTGCCATGGCTGCGCCGAGCGCGAGGACCACGCCCGGTGGGCCGAGCGCTACCACCGCCTCCAGCGGGACACGCTCCAGCTGGAGCGCCGGATCGAGGGGCGCACCAATACGATCGCCCGCACCTTCGACCGGATCGTGGCGCTCCTGACCGAGCTGGACTACCTCCGCGGCGACGAGGTCACCGAGCACGGCAGACGGCTGGCCCGGCTCTACGGCGAGCTCGATCTGCTGGCGAGCGAGTGTCTGCGCGAGGGCGTCTGGGAGGGGCTCAGCCCGGCCGAGCTGGCCGCCTGTGTCTCCGCGCTGGTCTATGAGGCGCGCCAGTCCGACGACGCGGTGGCCCCCAAGGTGCCGGCCGGGCGGGCGAAGACGGCGCTCGGCGAGATGATCCGCATCTGGGGCAGGCTCGACGCCCTGGAGGAGGACTTCAAGATCAACCAGACCGAGGGCGTGGGCCAGCGGGAACCGGATCTTGGCTTCGCCTGGGCCGCCTATCAGTGGGCCTCGGACAAGAGCCTGGACGAGGTCCTGCGCGAGGCGGAGATGCCCGCGGGCGACTTCGTCCGCTGGTCGAAGCAGGTGATCGATGTGCTCGGCCAGATCGCCGCGGCGGCTCCCGCCGAGGGCGGCACGGTGTCGAGGAATGCCCGCAAGGCGGTGGACGCGCTGCTGCGCGGAGTGGTGGCGTACAGCTCGGTGGGCTGAGACGGGCGGGCGGCGTCAGGCCGGGGCGAGAGCTCTCGCCAGGGATTCCAGTCCGGCCGCCCGCACCACCCGATCGCCGAAGCCGGGGAGCGGCACGTGGAGTCTTTCCAGCCAGCGGGAGGGGACGGCTCCGATGCCGTGGACCGCTCCCGCGAGCATGCCGGTGACCGCCGCCACCGTGTCCGTGTCGCCGCCCAGATCGACCGCCGCCGCCAGTGACTCCTCATAGGTGTCCGTGGTGCGCACCGCCCAGAGCGCGGAGCCGAGGCAGGGCCACACCGCTCCGTTGAACTCGGTGGCGTCGGCCGGAGACCATCCGGGTGCCAGCACCCGGGCCCAGCGTTCCCGGTGGCCGGGATGGACCGCGGAGAGCGCGGCGGGCACGGCTCCGGCCGGATCGCCGCCGTCCAGGGCGACCCGGATCAGTTCGTGCAGGATCGCGGTGCCCTCCCCGGCCGCCGGGTCCCCGTGGGTGAGGGCGGAGATCCGCCGGGCCGCCGTCATGGTGGCCTCCCGGCCGGCCGGAGCGAAGTGGACGGCGGCGGTCGACGCCCGCATCAGGGAGCCGTTTCCGGCCGAACGCCCGGTGATCCGGAAGTGGAGCGCCGCCGCGCGGTCCCAGGGCTCGCCGTTGGTCAGCACATCCTCGGTCTGGAGGCCGATGTCCTTGGGATCGCCGGCGGCCCAGCGCTGGAACCTGCCGAAGATGTCGGGGAGATCGAGGCCCCCGCATGCCAGCAGGGACTCCCCGACCAGGACCGACATCTGGGTGTCGTCGGTGGCCTCTCCCGGGTCCCAGCCCCCGCCCCCGCACAACTCCCCTCTCCCGGTGGGGAATTCCGCGGTGAACACCCCCGGCTCGCGGAATTCGAAGGGCGCGCCCAGCGCGTCACCGGCCGCCGAGCCGATGACGGCGCCGAGTACCCGTGCCATGCGGTCGAGATGTCTCATCCGCACAGCGTAGGCGTGCGCGTCAGCGCAGACCGCGGGCGCGTTCGAAGCGGGCCCGGCCCTCCGCCGGGTCCACCAGGGGCGGGGGGTAGCCCAGCCGGGCGAGCCGGCGCGCGTCCAGTTCGTGCGGGCGGTGGATCTCGGGCCCGGTGAGAGAGGCCAGTTCGGGGACCCAGCGGCGGACGTAGTCGCCGGAGGGGTCCAGCCGCCGTGCCTGGGCGAGCGGGTTGAGGATCCGGTTGGGCCGGGTGTCGGTGCCGGTGCCCGCCATCCACTGCCAGGTGAGCTGGTTGTCGGCGATGTCGCCGTCGACCAGCAGGGTCAGGAAGTGGCGGGCGCCGATCCGCCAGTCCGTGTAGAGCGTCTTGGTGAGATAGCTGGCCACCAGCAGCCTGGCCCGGTTGGGCAGCCAGCCCTCATGGCTCAGCTGCCGCATCCCCGCGTCCACGATCGGGCAGCCGGTGCGCCCCTCCTTCCAGGCGGTGATCTCCCGTTCGTCGGTGCGCCAGCGGTCGCCGCGCGGACGGTAGTCGGCATGGGCCGCGTCCGGCCGGGCCGCGAGTACCTGATGGTGGAAGTCCCGCCAGGCCAGACGGCGTACGAGAGTGTCCATCCCCGTTCCGCCGCTGCCGCGGGCACGGTGCAGCAGCTCGGTGGCGGAGAGCGTGCCGAAGTGCAGATGGGGCGAGAGACGGGAGGTGGTGTCGGCCGGCGGGCCGTCGTGCCGGCCGCTCGGCCCGGTGGCGGTGCGGGAGGCGGCGAGCCAGGCGCTCAGCCGCAGCCGTCCCTCGCGCTCCCCGCCCCGGGCGACGCCGGGCGAGACGCCGGTGACCGCGATCCGGCGGGGGAGCGGATGGCCGGGGAGTTCGGGTACGGCCACCTCCCGGGGGGCGGCCAGCACGGGGCGCGGTCCGGTCCGGTGCCAGCGGTCGAAGTAGGGCGTGAAGGCGGTGAAGTGATCCTGGCCGGCGAGGGCTGTCCGGCCCGGCGGCAGCGCGGTGACCACTCCCTCGTGGACCCGCAGGGCGCAGCGCACGGCGGCGAGGGCCGGGCGGAGGCGTTCCTCGCGGCGCTGGGCGTAGGCGCTGACGCCCGCGGCGATGTGCACCGCGCGGGCTCCGGTCTCGGTGACGATCCGGCAGACCTGTTCGGTGACATCGCCCATGCGGATCACCAGCCGTCCGCCGCGCTCGCGGAGGCCGGCGTCGAGGGAGGCCAGGCAGTCGGCGAGGAAGGCCCGCCGGTTGGGGGCGTCGAAGCCGGCTCGCCGTACTCCGTTGTCGATCACGAAGAGGGGCACCACCTCGTCCGCCTCCCGCACCGCTGCGGTGAGTGCCGGGTGGTCGTGGATCCGCAGATCGGAGGTGAAGAGCATCACGGACACACTCATACGCCGCCCCCGTGCGGCAGGGGGAGGCGTATCAGTGTGGTTTCTCGGGGCGCGCGGTCGGTCAGCGGAAGCTCCTGGGCTCGTTCCGGAGGGTCGGCCGGGGGGTGGCTGTCGCGGTGCGGGAGGCCGGGCCGGTGGTGCCGGCGAGGGGTGCGGCGCCGGTCGTGCGGCGGCCTCCGCGGCGTGTGGGGGGACCCTCCGGGCCGGGGCAACCGGGTTTCGGTGCCGCATCGGCCCCGGATTGGTCCGGGTCCGCAGATAGTCGCATGTGAACGGCTTCCGGGGGGCCCGGACGGCAAAGCAGGACTGTCACCCGTTGGAGTGAATAACGCTGTACGTTCGACCGCTCGCGGAAGGTTACGCGGAGAGCTTTCCGCTGCCGCTGCGCCGGCCGGCGGTCCCGGCGGGTCCGGCCGGCTCCGGGGTGTCCGTTCCGGTGCGGCCGGCCGGGTCGGTGCCGGGGGCCGTGCTCTCGCGGGTCCGGGTGTCCGGAACCAATCCGGCGGCGGGGGCGCCCGGGGTGCGCAGGGAGAGCAGCGCGGCGGCGGCGCCGAGGGCGAGGAGCGCGGCCAGCGCCGTGATGGTGGCCCCGTCCGGGTGGATCAGCGCCTGGCCGCGCTGTGCCTGCCAGGTGGTGAGGGCGACCAGGCCGGAGAGCACCCCGGCGGCGGTCACCACCAGCCGGACGCGTACCCGCTCGTCGCGCAGCCGGGGGTGGCGGCGGGCGAGGAAGACCAGGGCGAGGACCAGGAGCGGCAGCAGCTGAAGCGCGTGCATGCCGATGAAGTGGGGAATCCGCATGTCCCCGCCGGTGGTCGACCACCCGGTGACGGGCATCGAGGGGCCGCCGTCCGTGACTCCGACGGAGTGCGCTCCGGTGGTGTCGGGCCGCTCGCCCCGGTCGGCGGCCGCCTGCTGTGCCCGGGTGGGGAAGGTCATCAGAAAGCCGAGCGCCGCGCCGATCAGCGCGATCGGTGAGCCGAGCCGCAGGGCCCAGGCGGAGGCGCGGTCCCGGAGCGGGGTGCGGAAGAGCAGGATCGCGATGACCAGGGTGGCGAGCCAGAGGACCACGATGGTGTTGCCCATGATCCCGAAGAGTGTGGTGTCGAGGTCCGTCTCGTTGTTGAAGTGGCTGCGCCGGCCCCGCACCACCTGGGCGATGACGATCGCCATCTCGACGACGGTCGCGACGGCGACCAGGGTTCCCGCCCAGTGGCCGACCCGGCGGGCGCGGGTGCTCAGCGAGAGCATCCAGGCCAGGGAGATGCCGTACACCAGGAACGAGACCGAGAACTTGAAGGGCTTCGCCCAGATGGGCGAGCCCACGAGTATGCGGTCGTCCACGACCAGGCCGACCGCGGAGACGGCCGCCGAGAGTGCCATCAGGGCCGAGACGAAGAGGAGGGGGCGGTGCCATGAGCGCCAGGAGGAAGGCATAGAAATACCCCTGCGGGATTATGGATAGCGACACTTACCGCTATCCGGTAGCGCCACTATCTATGATGGAACCCGGTATGGGCAAGTGCGGAAGGAAGAACTGGTCGTGCGCATTGGCGAGTTGAGTCGCAGGACCGGGGTCCCGGTGCCGACGATCAAGTACTACGTCCGGGAGGGGCTGCTGCCGGCGGGCCGGCTGACCAGTCCGAACCAGGCGTCCTACGGCGATGAACACGAGCACCGGCTGCGGCTGATCCGGGCCCTGCTCGATGTGGGCGGACTGAAGGTGGCGGCCATCGCGGAGGTGCTGGCGGCCGTCGACGACCCGGAGAGTTCGGTGCACAACGTGCTGGGGGTGGCCACCGACCTGCTGGTGCCCCGCTATCCGGAGGCGGGGTCCCCGGACGGTCCGCCGGACACCGTGATGAACACGGCCCGCGAGCGGGTGGCCGGTCTGATCGAGCGGCGCGGCTGGGACGAGAAGCCGGACTGCCCGGGAAGCGAGGCGCTGGCCACGGCGCTGGCCACCTTGCAGCGGATCGGGCACGGCGGTTTCGCGTCGAGTCTGGAGACCTATGCCGACGCGGCGGAGCAGGTCGCCGCTGCGGATCTCGCCTATGTGGCGTCCAGTGTCGGCGTCGAGCGGGTGGTGGAGAGCGCGATCGTCGGGACGGTGCTGGGGGAGTCCATGTTCGAGGCGCTGCGGCACATGGCCCATGCGAGCATCTCGTCCCGGCTGTACGGCGGTGACGGAGGCGACGGCGGAGGCGACAGGGGCGACAGGGATGCCGGGCCGGGCGGGGCGGGCCGGTCACCGGCGGGCGGGCCCGGCGGGGCGGCTTCCGGCGGATCCGGCGGGGCGGCCCCCGGCGGGCCGGGCGGCGGGCGGAGCGCCGGCTGAGGCGCGGGAGCGGTCACCGGCGTCGCACAGGAGTGGGGCCCGGCGGCATGCGCTGCGCATGCCGCCGGGCCCCACCGTGTCCGTCCGGCTCGGTCCGTACGGCTTCGGCCCGTGTCCGTCCGGCTCGGTCCGTACGGGCGGAAGTGCCGGCTCCGGACCCGGAGCCGGTGGGCGGGCCACCGGGCCCGGACCCGGGCCCGGATCCGGACCCGCAGTCGGAGCCGCAGTCGGAGCCGGACCCGGCGTGAATCCGCCGGATCCGCCGGATCAGGCGGCCTTCTGCTGCTCCTGCTCGCGCTCCACCTGCTCGTTCCACTCGCGCTTCACCGCGCGCCACGCCTCGTCCGTCTGGCCGAGCCGCCAGTAGCCCGAGATCGACAGCTGATCGCGCGGGATCTGCCGGTCCAGCCGGAGATGGCGCCGCAGCTCCTTCACGAACGCCGCCTCGCCGTGGACGAAGGCGCTCACCCGGCCCGCCGGGAACTCCAGCCCGGTGACCTCGGCCACCAGCGCCTCGCCCACCGGGCGGCCCGCCCGGTGCAGCCAGCTGACCCGCACGCCCTCCGGGGCCACGAGCTTGAGCTCGTCCTCCGCCCCCTCGATCTCGATGAAGGCATGCACCGGAACGCCCGCGGGCATGTTCTCCAGCGCGGCGGCGATGGCGGGCAGCGCGCTCTCGTCGCCCACCAGCAGATGCCAGTCGGCGGCCGGGTCGGGGGCGTACCCGCCGCTCGGGCCGACGATCCACAGCCGGTCGCCGGGGACCGCGCGGGCCGCCCACGGCCCGGCCAGGCCCTCGTCACCGTGGACGACGAAGTCGATCGTCAGCTCCCCGAGCGTCTCGTCCCAGCGCCGCACCGAGTAGGTGCGGTTCGCGGGCCACTGGTCGCGCGGGAACTCCTCGCGGATCCGCACCAGGCTGAACGGCTCCGGGTAGGTCACACCCTCCGGCTTGAAGACGAGCTTCACATAGCTGTCGGTGAACCCCTCGACGGCGAAACCGTCCAGCCCCTCGCCGCCGAGGACCACCCGTGTCATGTGCGGGGCGATCCGCTCCGTGTGGACGACACGGGCTTCGTAAATGTCCTTCGGTGCGGAACGGGCCGGTCGTTCTGCCACGGTGGTCTCCCTCGACTCGTGTATGACTTAGGCTTGCCTAAGTTAACACTTCGGAGGGTGGCTCTCAGCTCGGGGATTGTCGCGAAGTCAGCTCTCCAGGGTCGTCAGCAGGCGCTGGAGCGCACCGCCCAGCCCCCAGCGCGCCGACAGCCGCTCCAGCGCGTCCGGGTCCCGGGGCGCGGCCGGCAGGGCCGGGTCGAAGGCGGGCAGCGGCACATCGGCCGCCACCCGGACCACCTTCGGAGCCACCGCCACATAGCCGCGCGCCTCGTCGAGCCGCTTGCGCTGCGAGGGGGTGAGCGCGGCCGACGGGTCGTCCACGGCCGCCATGATTCCGTCCAGATCGCCGAAGGCGTCCAGCAGCTTCGCCGCCGTCTTCTCGCCGATCCCGGGCACGCCCGGCAGCCCGTCGCTCGGGTCGCCGCGCAGCAGCGCCAGGGCCGCGTAACCCGGGCCGTCGACGCCGTACTTCCCCCGCAGCCACGCCTCGTCCGTCGTCTGGAGCATTCCGACGCCCTTCAGCGGATAGAGCACCCGCCGCCCGCGCGCGTCGTCCACCAGCTGGAACAGATCGCGGTCACCGGTGACGATGTCCACCGGTCCGGTGGCCCGCGCGGTCAGGGTGCCGATCACATCGTCCGCCTCGTAGCCGTCGGCGCCGACCCGCGCGACGCCCAGCGCGTCGAGCACCTCGGCGATCACCGGGACCTGCGGGGCGAGGGTGTCCGGGGTCTCCTCCTCGTCGGGGCTGCCCGGCTCCGTCTCGACGGCCACCCGGTGCGCCTTGTACGACGGGATCAGATCCACCCGCCACTGCGGACGCCAGTCATTGTCCCAGCAGGCCACCAGATCGTCCGGATGATGGTCCTGGACCAGCCGGGTGATGAATTCGAGCAGCCCGCGCACGGCGTTCACCGGGGTGCCGTCGGGGGCGCGGACCGAATCGGGAACCCCGAAGTAGGCCCGGAAGTAGAGAGAAGCGGTGTCGAGGAGCATCAGGCGTCGCGTCACACCCCGATGATGCCGCACGCCTGTGACAGTGCCCGTCAGGCGCCGGTGGGCACCGGCGGGACACCTGCCGGCAACAGTCGGACTTCACCGCCCATGGCGCACCGTATCCGGCATTTCCGTGATGTGGGTCACTGTTCTGTTTGCTCCCGGCCGGTCCGGGCAGGCGCGGTCCGGAGCAAATTCCGTGGCCAATGCAATGAATTATCGGCACGGGGTTGCGCGGGCGGAACCCGCCGGGCTCCACGGTCCGCCGGGCCCGGCGCCGGGCGGACCGTTTCCGTGCGATCCGCGAGGTGTGTGTGTCCAGACTCCAGGCCGAGCACTTGTACAAGGTGTTCGGCAGACGGCCCGATGAATCGGTACGCAGGCTCGAAGGCGGAGCCGGCCGGGACGAACTCCGGGCCGACGGGGCCACGGCCGCCGTCATCGACGCCTCGTTCACGGTCGAGCCCGGCCATGTCTTCGTCGTCATGGGTCTGTCCGGATCCGGCAAGTCCACCCTGCTGCGCATGCTCAACGGACTCCTCGAACCCACCTCGGGCCGGGTCCTCTTCGACGGCCAGGACCTCACCGCGCTCTCCCCGCGCGAGCTGCGCGCCGTCCGCTCCCGCAAGATCAGCATGGTCTTCCAGCACTTCGCGCTCTTCCCGCACCGCAGTGTGCTGGAGAACGCCGGTTACGGCCTGGAGGTGCAGGGCGTCGACCGCGCCGAGCGCGACCGGCGCGCCGCCGAGGCGCTGGCCCTCGCCGGACTCGCGGGCTGGGAGGACTCCTGGCCCGACGAGCTCTCCGGCGGAATGCAGCAGCGCGTCGGCCTCGCCCGCGCCCTGGCCACGGACGCCGATCTGCTTCTGATGGACGAGTCCTTCAGCGCGCTCGACCCGCTGATCCGCCGCGACATGCAGGATCAGCTGCTGCGGCTCCAGAAGACCCTGAAGAAGACCATTGTCTTCATCACCCACGACCTCAACGAGGCGATGCGGCTCGGCGACCGGATCGCCGTGATGCGCGACGGCCGGATCGAGCAGCTCGGCACCGCCGAGGACATCCTCACCGCCCCCGCCACCGACTATGTCGCCTCCTTCATCCAGGACGTGGACCGCTCCAGGGTCCTCACCGCCGGGGCGATCATGACCGATCCCGGAACCGGTGAGGGCGAGGCCGCCCGCGTACTCGCCGCCGCGCCCGCCGAGGTGTCCGCCTCGACCCCGGCCATCGAGCTCTTCACCCCCTGCTCCACGGGCGACGCGCCCGTCGCCGTCGTGGACGGCGCGCGGGAGCTGATCGGTGTCGTGTCGCGGTCCGCCCTGCTCGCCGCGCTGGGGGAGCCGATGAACCCCGCGCCGCCGGAGCCGTCCGGTCCCGGCGCCGTGCGGGACGCCGTGCCGGAAACGGCCGCCGCCCCGCCGCGCACCGGATCCGGCAAGGCGGTGGCCCGTGCCCAGATTTGATCTCGGCGGTCTGGTCGACAGCGGAGTCGACTGGCTCCAGCGTCATCTCGACTGGCTCTTCCAGGCCATCGGTTCCCTCGTCACCGGGATGTACGACGGAATCGACGCGGCCCTCTCCGCACCCGAACCGCTGCTCTTCGCCGCCATCCTCGCCGTCGTCGCCTGGTGGCTGCGCGGGCTGACCGCCGGAGTCCTCGCCTTCGCGGGCTTCGCGCTGATCGACTCCATCGAGCTCTGGGACGACGCCATGTCGACCCTCTCGCTGGTGCTGGTCGCCACCGCGGTCACCCTCGCGATAGCCGTCCCCCTCGGCATCTGGGCCTCCCGTTCCAGGACCGTGAGCGCCGTCATCCGGCCCGTCCTGGACTTCATGCAGACCATGCCCGCCATGGTCTATCTGATCCCCGGCATCATCTTCTTCGGCGTCGGCGTGGTCCCCGGCATCATCGCCACCATCGTCTTCGCCCTGCCGCCCGGTGTGCGGATGACCGAGCTCGGCATCCGCCAGGTGGACGGGGAACTGGTCGAGGCCGCCGAGGCGTTCGGCACCAGCCCGCGCGACACCCTGCTCCGGGTCCAGCTGCCGCTCGCCCTGCCCACCATCATGGCCGGGGTCAACCAGGTCATCATGCTCGGCCTCTCCATGGTCGTCATCGCCGGAATGGTCGGCGGCGGCGGACTCGGCGGCGCCGTCTACCGCGCCATCGGCAATGTCGACATCGGCCTCGGCTTCGAGGCGGGTGTCTCCATCGTCATCCTCGCCATGTACCTGGACCGGATCACCGGCGAACTCGGCCGCCAGGTCTCCCCGCTCGGCCGCCGCGCCGTCGCGAAGGCGAAAGCGCTCACCGGCGGGCCGAAGATCTGGCACCATCGCCCGCACTCCTCCGTCGCGGTCGTCGGAGTGATCGTGCTCGCCCTGGTCGCGGGCGGGATGAGCGTCTTCGGCGACGCCAAGAGCAGCGGCCCCGCCGGCGCCGCGGACATCGGCAAGGGCCGCGAGGTCACCATCGGCTACATCCCCTGGGACGAGGGCATCGCCTCCACCTTCCTCTGGAAGGAGGTGCTGGAGCGGCGCGGATTCACCGTCGACACCAAGCAGCTGGAGGCCGGGGCGCTCTACACCGGCCTGGCCGGCGGACAGCTCGACTTCCAGACCGACGGCTGGCTGCCCGTCACCCACGCCCAGTACTGGAAGAAGTACGGGAACCGGCTGGAGGACCTCGGCTCCTGGTACGGACCCACCTCGCTGGAACTCGCCGTCCCCTCCTATGTGCAGGGCATCGACTCCCTGGACGATCTCAGGGGCCGCTCGGACACCTTCAAGGGCCGGATCATCGGCATCGAGCCCAGCGCCGGAATGATGGGCCTGCTCAAGGACAAGGTGCTCGGGGAGTACGGACTCCGGGGTGAGTACGAGGTCGTCGACGGCTCCACCCCCGGCATGCTGGCCGAGCTGAAGCGCGCGTACCGGAAGAAGGAGCCGGTGGTCGTCACCCTCTGGTCGCCGCACTGGGCGTACAGCGGCCACGACCTGAGGAAGCTCAAGGATCCCCGGGGCGCCTGGGGCGAGGGCGACGGCGTTCACACCATCGCGCGCAAGGGATTCTCCGCTGATCAGCCTGAGATCGGGAAATGGCTGAAGAACTTCACCATGACCGAGAAGGAGCTCACCGGACTGGAGGCCCGCATCCAGGAGACCGGCAAGGGCGAGGAGCAGGCCGCCGTCCGCTCCTGGCTCAAGGACAACCCCGGTGTCGCCGAGCGCATGGCGCCGGTGTAGACACCGCCCGGGCGGGCTCCGTCACGGAGCGGAAAGGGGCGGTCCCGATGAGTCGCGGGGCCGCCCCTGGCCATATCCCGCCGGTCCGGCGTTCTCCTCCCGTGCCCGGTGCACGCCCATTCGAGCCGCGAGGCCCGGAAGCTGCGTATGGTTGTACAGGACCAGGAAGGGGAGCCGGGCGACATGGCGGAAGCGAAGGACGGCAAGGACCCGAAGGAGACCGAGCGTCTTCGGGTGGGCGCCGCCGTGCGCAGACGCCGCCGGTCGCTCGATCTGACCCTCGCCGCCGTCGCCGAGCGCAGCGGCCTCTCCGTCCCCTTCCTCAGCCAGGTCGAGAATGAGCGCGCCCGTCCCAGCATGGGCTCCCTCCAGCGGGTCGCCGACGCGCTGGAGACCACGACCGAGCGGCTGATCGAGGCATCCGACGCCGCCCGGACCGTCACCCTCACCCGCGCGGTGACCGCCGAAGCCGCCGATGCCGCTGTCGGAACGAACACCTCCGGAGTGACGGCGGCGCGCATCCCGGCCACCCGCCGGCTCGTCCGCGGCCGGCATCAGCTGGAGGCCCTGGAATTCCTCGGCGAGCATGCCACCGAGGGCGAGTTCCAGCACCGCAATGACGAGCTGATGTACGTCGCCGACGGCGCCGTCGAGGTCGAGGCCGAGGGCCGCGCCCACCGCCTCGGACCCGGCGACGCGCTCTTCCTCTCGGGCGGCGTGATGCACCGCTGGCGCACCACCGGTCCCGACGCCCGCATGATCGTCGTCACCGTCGCCGAGCACATCGAGACGCCCGGGGAAGGCTAGATCTCCTTGCGGGTCGTCTCGCTGGTCCCCTCGCTCACCGAGGCCGTCGCCGCCACCGAGCCCGGTCTCCTCGTCGGAGTGACCGACTGGTGCAGTCATCCGGCCGGTCTCGGCGCCGCCCGGATCGGCGGCACCAAGAATCCGGACATCGAGGCCGTCCTCCGGCTGCGGCCCGATCTGGTGATCGCCAATGAGGAGGAGAACCGGGCACCCGACCTCGCCGCGCTCCGCGCCGCCGGCACCGAGGTGATGGTCACCGAGGTACGCGGGCTCGACCAGGCATTCGACGAGCTGGAACGAGTGCTCGTGACCGGCTGCGGTCTCGCGAGGCCCGCCTGGCTCGACCGCGCGGCCGGTGCCTGGGCGCGGGCGGTCCCGGTGGCCGGGTGCACCGCCGTGGTGCCCATCTGGCGGCGGCCCTGGATGGTTCTGGGCCGGGACACCTTCGCCGGGGATCTGCTGCGCCGCCTCGGCGTGCGCAACGCCTTCGAGGGCCGGCCCGAGCGCTATCCGCGCATCCCGCTCGCGGAGCTGAGGGCGGCCGGCGCCCCGCTGGTGGTGCTCCCCGACGAGCCCTACCGCTTCACCGCGTCGGACGGCCCCGAGGCGTTTCCCGGGATGACCCCGGCACTGGTCAGCGGGCGCCATCTGACCTGGTACGGACCCTCACTGGCCGAGGCGCCGGAGGTCATCGGCGCGGCGCTGGCAGCGGCCCCGCGCCACTGACCGCCCCACTGACCGCGCCGCCGGCCGGAGCGCAGGGCTCCGCGAGCAGCGCGCCGCTGAACAGCCCCCGCAGCGTCTGGAACGCGGTCACCGCCCAGGCCGCCGTCAGCAGGACGTACAGCCCGGCCGCCGACCACGCGAGCGGGGCGGAGCCGATGAGACGGGCCAGTCCTGCCGCCCCCGTCACACAGGTGCCGACCGGGAAGGTGAAGGCCCACCAGCCGAGGGTGAACGGCATTCCCCGGCGAACCGCCCGTACCGTCGCCGCCGCCGCGACGATCAGCCACAGCAGGGCGGAGCCCAGTACCGGTACGCCGTACAGCACCGCCGCGTCCGCCGCGTACGGAGCCGCCGCGGCCATGTGGGACGCCGCGGTGGTGGACTGGCCCAGCGGTCCCACGATCAGAAAGAGGGCCGGGGTCAGCGCGAGCGGCGGCGCGCCGTTCCGGAGCAGCCGGGCGAGGATCACCGGCAGGATGATCAGCGTCGCGAGCAGGCCGATGCCGAAGAGGCCGAGGCAGAGCAGCAGCAGGGCCTCCCGCCCCGGGCCCGGCGCGAGCCGCGGCACGAGCAGGGCCCCGGCGGACGACGCGACGATCGGGGGGACCACCGGCAGCAGCCACGCGGGCGAGGCGGTGCGCAGCGGGGTCCGGCGGCGCACCACCACCAGATACGGGACGGTCACCGCGACCGCGAGCGCCGCGGCCGTGCCCGCCCCGAAGAGCACGAAGGCGATGACGGCCCCCGCCGGTTCACCGATCACCGCCGTGCCCGCCGTGCCCGCCGTGAGGGTCGCGGTGCCGGCCGCGAGCACCGCCATCGCCGCACAGCCGTGGAACGGAGCCGTCGCCGGGTCGCCGAGCCCGTCGACCGCCCGGTCGCGATGGCGGATCCAGTGCGCGCCGCGCGCTGCGGTGACCGCGCCGAGCAGCACCAGCGAGAGCGCCCACACGGCGGCGGTGAATGCGCGCGGGGCCGGCACCGGCAGCGCGGTGCCGGCGGTGGCGACGATCGCGGTGCCCATGACCGTCGCGTACCAGTTGGGACCGAACCGGCGCAGGGCCGGTGAGCGGGCCCTCTCCGGGGGTACGGGGACGGGGCGCGCGGGTGCGGGGCGGGTGGCGGTGGCCATGGGAGCAGCCTTCTACCGGGTGGGAGGGTGCACCAGCACCCGGTCGGCTATGACCCCATAAGCTGGATTTATGAGTATGGGTGAGGCCGGCGGTGCCGGTGAGATCGCGGGGGAGACGCCGTACGCCCCGCGCGGCACCGCTCCCGGGACGGACGCCGTCTCCGGGCGGCCGGCGCCCGGGGACGGCCCCGAGCGGGTGCCGCTGTCGCACCGGGTGCCCGATTTCGGCGCCCTGGAACTGCTGATCGCCGTCGCCCGCCACGGGAGCCTCGGCCGGGCCGCGCGCGAGCTCGGCATCTCCCAGCCCGCCGCCAGCAGCCGGATCCGCACCATGGAGAGCCGGCTCGGCATGGCCCTGGTGGACCGCTCACCGCGCGGCTCCCGGCTCACCGAGGCCGGCGCGCTGGTCACCGACTGGGCGCGGCGCGTCATCGAGGCGGCCGAGGACTTCGACGCCGGGACCCGGGCCCTGCGGGGCCGGCGGGACTCCCGGCTGCGGGTCGTCGCCTCGATGACCATCGCCGAGTATCTGCTGCCCGGCCGGCTCATCGCCCTGAGCACCCTCCTCCCGGACACCGCGGTCTCACTCCAGGCCGGCAACTCCGCGGTGGTCGCGGAGCGGCTGCTCTCCGGCGCGGCGGATCTCGGCTTCGTGGAGGGCCTCGCGGTGCCCGAGGGCCTGGACGGCGCCGTGATCGGTCACGACCGGCTCGTGGTCGTCGTCGCCCCCGGCCACCCCTGGGCCCGGCGCCGCGCCCCGCTGCCGGCCCCCGAGCTGGCCCGCGCCCCGCTGATCCTCCGGGAGCGGGGTTCGGGCACCCGGCAGGTGCTGGACGCGGCGCTCTCCGCGTACGGAGGTCTCGCCGAGCCCCTGCTCGAACTGGCCTCCACGACGGCCGTGAAGTCCGCCGTGGTGAGCGGCGCGGGGCCGGCCGTGCTGAGCGAGCTGGCCGTGACCGGGGAGGTGTCGGCGCGGCGGCTCATCGAGGTGCGGGTCGACGGGCTGGATCTGCGCCGCGCGCTGCGGGCGGTCTGGCCCAGATCCCAGCGGCCGAGCGGACCGGCGCGCGAGCTGCTGGGGCTGGCCCGGGGCTGAGGATCCGGCCGGCGCCGGCTGTGCGGTCCGGGCCCTCTCCCGTACGCCGCACGAGCCCCCGCCCGCCGTCATCCGCCGCCGGAGCCCGCGCGCTCCCGTAGGGCCGGGACCGGCGCCTCTCCTTCCCGTACCGCCCGCTCCCGTGCCGCCCTGTCCCGCGCCGCATCGACCAGGGCGCGCATCACCCGGGTGTCCTCCCCCATCTCGGGGTGCCACTGCACCCCCAGCACCCAGCCGCCGCCGGTGAGTTCCACCGCCTCCACGGTGCCGTCCCCGGCGAAGGCGGAGGCGGTGAGCGGCTCCGCCAGCCGGTCCACCGCCTGATGGTGGTAGGCGGGGACATCGGCGGCCCCGGGCACGATCCCGGCGTACCGGGTACCGGGGACCGGCTTCACCGTGTGGGAACCGAAGACGCCCTCGCCCCCGGTGTGGCCGTCCATGTGCTGGATCAGCGTCCCGCCGAGCGCGACATTGAGGAGCTGCATGCCCCGGCAGATCCCCAGCAGGGGAGTGCCGTCCGCCAGCGCCGCGTGGATCAGGGCGAGTTCCCAGGCGTCCCGCTCCCGGGCGGGCGGGCCCGTGCGCGGGCCCGGGGACGATCCGTACCGCTCGGGTTCCACATCGGCGCCGCCCGCGATGACCAGCCCGTCCAGGCGGGCCACCACCTCCCGTGCCGAACCGCTGTCGGGGTCCGGCGGCAGCATCGCCGCGAGCCCGCCCGCCCGCTGGACGAGGGCGGGGTACCCGGCGGGCAGCAGTGCCGCACTCATCTTCCACACCCCCCAGGCGGCCGGGTTGAGATAGGTGGTGATGCCGATGAGGGGTTTGGACACCATCGCTCCGATCACTTGCGCTTGAGTTCGTCCTCGGCCGCGGCCAGTGCCGCGAATTCTTCCTCCGGTGCCCTGGCGACCAGATGACGGCGACTGTAGAGCGCGAAATAGGCGAGGGCGATCACATAGACGCCCAGCGCGATCACGGCCGCCTGCCGGTCCACCAGGAAGGTCGCGACCAGCGCGGCCAGCGCGAGCACGAAGGCGACGGACGAGGTGAGCATCCCGCCGGGGGTGCGGTACGGGCGGTGCAGATCCGGTTCGCGGCGGCGCAGCACCAGATGGGAGAGGGCCATCAGGGCGTAGCTGATCGTCGCGCCGAAGACGGCCATGTTGAGCATCCGCGCGCCGTCGCCGGTCGAGGCGGCGAGGGCGAAGCCGATGGCGCCGGGGATCAGCAGGGCCGGGTAGGGCGATTTGCGGCGGCTGGTGAGCGAGAGGAAGCGGGGGAGGTATCCGGCCCGGGAGAGCGCGAAGAGCTGGCGCGAGCCCGCGTAGATGAGGGAGAAGAAGGAGGCGACCAGCCCGGCCAGGCCCGCGTAGTTGACGAAGCGGCTGAGCGCGGTCGGGTCGCCGTCCCCCTGGAGGGCGACCACCAGCGGGTTCCCGGCGTCCTGAAGAGCGGCGGAGCCGCGCGCCCCGGTGGCGGCGACGAAGGTGAGGACGGCGAGCAGCGCCAGGATGCCCATGGAGACGGAGAGCGCCCTCGGCATGGAGCGCACCGGGTCCTTCGCCTCCTCGGCGGCGAGCGGGACGCCCTCGACACCGAGGAAGAACCACATGCCGAAGGGGAACGCGGCCCAGATGCCCAGCAGCCCGAAGGGGAGCCAGGAACTCGCGCCGAAGGCGTCCTTGTCGGCCGGTATGTCATTGAGATTGGCCGCGCTGAAGTCGGTGAGGGCACCGGCGGCGAAGATCAGCAGGGCGGCGACGGCGATGGCGGTGACCACCAGACTGAAGCGCAGGGCCTCCCCGACACCCCAGAGATGGATCCCGATGAAGACGGCGAAGCAGGCGAGCTGGACGGGCCACCCCGACTCCAGGCCGAAGAGGCCGAGCGACTCGATGTAATCGCCGATGAAGATGGAGATCGCGGCCGGGGCGAGGATGTACTCGATGAGGATCGCCGTGCCGGTGAGGAAGCCGCCCCAGGTGCCGAGCGCCCGGCGGGCGAAGCCGTAGCCGCCGCCGGCGGTGGGCAGGATCGCCGACAGCTCGGCGAGGGCGAAGACGAGACAGGCGTACATCACTCCCATCACGAGAGTGGCGATGGCCAGTCCGCCGAAGCCGCCCTCGGCGAGGCCGATGTTCCAGCCGGAGAAGTCGCCGGAGACGACATAGGCCACCCCCAGCCCGGTGAGCAGCAGCCAGCCCGCGCTGCCCCGGCGCAGGGTGCGCCGCCGGAGATAGGCGTCGTCGGCGGGGGGCGGTTGCGGGGACGAGGGGCGAGCGGTGGTGCCTTCGGCCATGGGACGCTCCTGGCGTTCAAAGGTATGTGCGGACACCTTTGCGTCAGGTGTGGCGAACGCGCAACCCCCGTGCGCGAAGCCGGTACGCGGGTCGGGCGCCCCGCGTGCGTGAGGCCGGCGCGTGCGCCCGGCGGCCCCCGTGCGTGAGGCCGGCATCCGGCGCCGGGCGATCGCCGTGCGTGAAGCCGGTGTCCGCGCCCCCGCCCCCTCAGCGGGCGAGAAATCCCCGCAGCAGCGCGGCCGTGCCCTCGCAGTGCTCGCGCATCATCTCCCGGGCGCCGTCCGCGTCCCCGTCCAGCACCGCCTCCACCAGCGCGGTGTGCTGCTGCTGGGAGTGCTCCAGATTGCGCACCAGCAGCGGTATGCAGTCGAGCAGTTCATTGAGGGACGCCCGGACCGCCGCGTACTGCTCCGCCAGCGTGGGCGAGCCGGAGAGCTCCGCCAGCGTCAGATGGAGCAGGGTGTCCCGGCGCCGGTAGTCGGCCAGCGGGGCGTCATGCGTCGCGGCCAGCGCCGCGCGCAGCCGGTCCGCGTCCGCGCCGGCCAGTCCGTGCGCCGCGCACAGCCCCGCCGCGCCCACCTCCAGCACCTCGCGGAAGCGGAGGGTGTCCTCCACATTCACCTCCGCCACCCGGCGGCGCAGTTCGTCCTCCCCGCCGCCGGTGTCCGGCCGGCCCAGGACGAAGGTGCCGCCGTACCGGCCGCGCCTGCTCTCCACCAGGCCCTGATCGGCCAGCACCTTCAGCACCTCGCGCAGGGTGACCCGGCTTATCCCCATCCGCTCCGCCAGTTCGCGCTCGGCGGGCAGCCGGTCCCCGCCCGCGACCAGCCCGAGCCGCAGCAGCCGGAGGATCTGCTCCAGCGCCTCCTCGAAGCCGTTGCCCGCGCGCACCGGCCGCAGGACGGGCGTCAGGCGGCCGGCCGCGTCATCGTTCTTCGCCACGTTGCCGTTCCCTCTTCCCAATCAATGGTCTTCAGCAATACCTTATGGCTTCCGGCTGATCCAAGGAGGAGCGACCCCGTGGCAGACCGCAAACCCCCGCTCGGGACCGAGGAGCTGCGCGCCCTGGTCTCGGACGGCGAGATCGACACCGTGGTCCTCGCCTTCCCCGATATGCAGGGACGGCTCCAGGGCAAGCGGTTCGCCGCGCGGTTCTTCCTGGACGAGGTGCTCGACCACGGCACCGAGGGCTGCAACTACCTCCTCGCCGTGGACACCGAGATGAACACCGTCGACGGCTATGCGATGTCCTCCTGGGACCGGGGGTACGGCGACTTCGCCATGCACCCCGACCCGGCCACCCTGCGCCGGGTCCCCTGGAACGACGGCACCGCCCTGCTCATCGCCGACCTCGCCTGGAACGACGGCTCACCCGTCGCCGCCGCTCCCCGCCAGATCCTCCGCCGCCAGCTCGAACGTCTCGCCGAGCACGGTTTCACCGCGCAGGTCGGCACCGAGCTGGAGTTCATCGTCTTCCAGGACTCCTACGAGCAGGCGTGGGACCGCGACTACCGCGGGCTCACCCCCGCCAATCAGTACAACATCGACTACTCCGTCCTCGGCACCGGCCGGATCGAACCGCTGCTCCGCCGGATCCGCAATGAGATGTCCGCCGCCGGACTGACCGTGGAGTCCGCCAAGGGCGAGTGCAACCCCGGCCAGCACGAGATCGTCTTCCGCTACGACACCGCCCTCACCACCTGCGACCAGCATGCGATCTACAAGACCGGTGCGAAGGAGATCGCCGCGCAGGAGGGGTACTCCCTCACCTTCATGGCCAAGTACAACGAGCGCGAGGGCAACTCCTGCCACATCCATCTCTCCCTCACCGACGCCGACGGTGACAATGTGATGGCCGACGCGGGGGCACCCGACGGCATGTCCCCGGTCATGCGGCACTTCCTCGCCGGACAGCTCGCCGCACTGCGGGACTTCTCCCTGCTGTACGCGCCCAACATCAACTCGTACAAGCGGTTCCAGCCCGGCTCCTTCGCCCCCACCGCCGTCGCCTGGGGCGCCGACAACCGCACCTGCGCCCTGCGGGTCGTCGGCCGCGGCCGCTCCATGCGCTTCGAGAACCGGCTGCCGGGCGGCGATGTCAACCCGCATCTGGCCGTCGCCGGACTGATCGCCGCCGGCCTCCACGGCATCGAGCGGAAGCTGGAACTCCCCGAACCCTGCGCCGGCAACGCCTACACCGCCGGCTACGACCGGGTCCCCGGCACCCTGCGGGAAGCCGCCGATCTCTGGGCGGCGAGTCCCATAGCGGGAGCCGCCTTCGGGCCGGAGGTCGTCGCCCACTACACCAACATGGCGCGGGTCGAACTCGCCGCCTATGACGCCGCGGTGACCGACTGGGAGCTGCGCCGCTCCTTCGAACGCCTCTGACGGGCGCGCCGCTCCCCCGGACGCGTCCGGGACCCGCTGAACACGTCCGGGACCCGCCCCCGAACGCCTCTGACGGGCGCGCCGCTCCTTCGAAGACATCCGAGACCCGCGCCACGGAGCGCTCCACACTGTGAGGACGCCTTGCCGCAAGCCCGCCGCGACACCACCCACCACGAAGTCCTCGACCCCGCCACGGGCCGGGTCATCGAGACCGTCCCCGCCACCACCGCCGCCGGTGTCGGCGCCGCCGTGACCCGCGCCGCCCGCGCCCAGGAGGGGTGGGCCGCCGCCGCCCCCGCCGACCGGGCCCGTCTGCTGCGCCGCTTCGCCGCCGTCGTCGACGACCACCGGGAGGAGTTGGCCCGCCTGGAGGTCGCCGAGGCCGGACACACCATCGGCAACGCCCGCTGGGAAGCCGGCAATGTCCGCGATCTGCTCGACTACGCCGCCGGGGGAGTCGAACGCCTCAACGGCCGGCAGATCCCGGTCGCCGGCGGCCTCGACGTCACCTTCCTCGAACCCCTCGGCGTGGTCGGGGTGATCGCCCCCTGGAACTTCCCCATGCCGATCGCCGCCTGGGGCACCGCACCCGCCCTCGCGGCCGGCAACGCCGTGCTGCTGAAACCGGCCGAGACCACCCCGCTCACCGCGCTGCGCCTCGCCGCTCTCGCCTTGGAGGCCGGACTGCCCGAAGGGCTCTTCCAGGTCCTCCCCGGCGCGGGCGAGGTGGCGGGAAACGCCCTGGTCGAACATGGCGGGGTGGCCAAGATCGTCTTCACCGGCTCCACCCGGGTCGGCAAGTCGATCATGGCCAAGTGCGCCGCCGATGTGAAGCGGGTGACCCTCGAACTCGGCGGCAAGAGCCCCAATATCGTCTTCGCGGACAGCGATCTGGACGCCGCCGTCGCCGCCACCCCCATGTCCTTCCTCGACAACAGCGGCCAGGACTGCTGCGCCCGCACCCGCATCCTGGTCCAGCGCACGGTGTACGAGCGGTTCCTCGAACTCCTCGCCCCGGCCATCCGCTCCGTCGTGGTCGGCGACCCCGCCGACGAGAAGACACAGATGGGCCCGCTGATCTCCCGGTCCCAGCTCGACCGCGTCAGGGGTTACGTCCCCGACACCCTTCCCGGCATCCGGGGCACGGCCCCGGACGGTCCCGGCTTCTGGTTCCCGCCCACCGTCCTCACCGGCATCGCCCCCGACGCCCCGGCCGCCCGCGAGGAGATCTTCGGACCGGTCGCCGCCGTGCTCCCCTTCGAGGACGAGGCCGACGCCATCCGGCTCGCCAACGACACCGAGTACGGGCTCTCCGGCTCCGTCTGGACCCGGGACGTCGGCCGCGCCATCCGCGTATCGCGTGCCGTACGGGCCGGGAACCTCTCCGTCAACTCGCACAGCAGCGTCCGCCACTCCACCCCCTTCGGCGGCTACCGGGCATCCGGCCTGGGCCGCGAGCTGGGGCCCGACGCCCTCACCGCTTTCACCGAGACCAAGAACGTCTACTTCAGCACGGAGGCATGAGCTCCCCATGACCGAATCCCCCCTCTGCCGCCGTCTGGTCGGCCGCACCGCAGTCATCACCGGCGCCGGCAGCGGCATTGGCCTGGCCACCGCCCGCCGCCTCGCCTCCGAGGGCGCGCATGTGGTCTGCGGCGACATCGACGAGACCGCGGGCAAGGCCGCCGCCGACGAGGTCGGCGGGCTCTTCGTCCGGGTCGACGTCACCGACGGCGACCAGGTCGAAGCCCTCTTCAAGGCCGCCCACGACACCTATGGCTCCGTCGACATCGCCTTCAACAACGCGGGCATCTCGCCCCCCGACGACGACTCCATCCTCACCACCGGCCCGGAGGCGTGGAAGCGCGTCCAGGACGTCAATCTGACCTCCGTCTACCTCTGCTGCAAGGCGGCCATCCCCTATATGCGGCGCCAGGGCCGCGGCTCGATCATCAACACCGCGTCCTTCGTGGCCAGGATGGGCGCCGCCACCTCGCAGATCTCGTACACCGCCTCCAAGGGCGGGGTGCTCGCGATGTCCCGCGAACTGGGGGTGCAGTTCGCCCGCGAGGGCATCCGGGTCAACGCGCTCTGCCCGGGGCCGGTCAACACCCCGCTGCTGCGGGAGCTCTTCGCCAAGGACCCGGAGCGGGCCGCCCGCCGGCTCGTCCACATCCCCCTCGGACGGTTCGCGGAGGCCGACGAGATCGCCGCCGCGGTGGCCTTCCTCGCCAGCGACGACTCGTCCTTCGTCAATGCCACGGACTTCCTGGTCGACGGCGGGCTCACCGGCGCCTACGTCACCCCGCTCTAGCCACCGCGGAAACGGGCCCGCGTACCGATATCACGTATCACGCGGGCCCGGTCCCCTCACGGAATACCCCCTCGCCCAGGGCGGGTTGGCACCGGCATGAGCAAAGGACCAGCACCCCGCGCCCTGTCCGACGAGGCACTCTCGGCCCTGCTGAGCAGCCGGCGGTTCGGCACCCTGGCCACCGTCAAACGCAGCGGCCATCCCCATCTGACGACCATGGTCCACGACTGGGACCCCGAGACCCGCACCATCCGCTTCTCCACCACCGCCGACCGCGTCAAGGTGCGCCGGCTCCGCCGCGACCCGCGGGCCTCCGTCCATGTACAGGGGGCCGACCCCTGGTCCTTCGCGGTGGCGGAGGGCGAGGCGGAACTCTCCGAGATCACCGCGGTCCCCGGCGACGCCACCGGCCGGGAACTCCTCGCGATGATCCCCGACGACGCGAAACCCGCCGATGAGGAGGCATTCCTCCGGCAACTGGTGGACGAGCGCCGCCTGGTCATCCGGCTCCGGGTGAGCAGACT
This sequence comes from Streptomyces sp. CAU 1734, assembly GCF_039888735.1. NCBI lineage: Bacteria > Bacillati > Actinomycetota > Actinomycetes > Kitasatosporales > Streptomycetaceae > Streptomyces > Streptomyces sp. CAU 1734. Next base: position 251,137 of record NZ_JBDQQP010000007.1, on the reverse strand, counting down.
CTACGGAACCGCCCTCGACATCGCGGATTGAACCGGGCCGCGGCGGTGCCGGGGCGTCGCGGCGGTGCCGGAGAAAGGTGACGGGTTCGGGGAAAGGTGACGGGTTCGGAGAAGGGTGACGGGCTCAGAGATAGGTGCGGCCCTCGCCCCGGTACGTCGGTACGGAGCCGGTCACCCGGTCCCCCTCCACCAGGTGCAGCGTGTCGAACCGCTCGCACAGCTCCCCGGCCTTCGCATGCCGGAACCACACCTTGTCGCCGATCAGCAGATCATCGGCCGGGGACCCCAGCAGCGGTGTCTGCACCTCGCCCGCCCCCTCCATGGGGGCCAGGCGCAGCCCCTCGGGGAGATGGGGGACCGGAGAACGGTCCGCGCCCGCCGCGCCCGACGCCGGATAGCCGCCGCCCAGCACCGTCACCGCCCCCACACCCGGCCGCCGCACCACCGGCAGGGCGAAGAGCGCCGCCGGGCGCCCCGAGAAGGACGTGTAGTCGTCGAAGAGCCGGGGCAGATACAGCCCCGATCCGGCGGCGATCTCCGTCACCGCCGCCTCGGCCGCCGTGCTCTGCACGCTGCCGGTGCCGCCGCCGTTCACGAACTCCAGCTCCGGCGCGACGGCCCGTACCGCCCGCACGGCCGCCGCCCGGCGCGCGGCCAGCTCCCGCCGGGCCACCCGCTGCATCAGCCCGACCGCCCGCGAACGCAGCGGACGTCCCGCCGGCGCGTCACCCACCCCCGCGATGTGCCCCTCGTACGCCATCAGCCCCACCAGCCGGAATCCCGGCCTGCGGGCGATCGACCGGGCCAGTTCGGCGAGTTGGGCCGGCTCGCTCAGGGGAGACCGGTACGACCCGATCCGGATCCGCCCGCCCAGCAGCCGCAGCGCGGTGTCCAGCTCCAGGCAGACCCGGATCTCCTCCCGGCCGCCGTCCCTGGCCCGGTCGATCAGCTCCAGCTGCGCGGGGTCGTCGATCATCACGGTCACCGCCGCCGACAGCTTCGGATCGGCCGCCAGCTCGGCGAAACCGGCCCGGTCGGCCGAGGGATAGGCCAGCAGCACATCCTCGAACCCCGCACGCGCCAGCCACACCGACTCGGCCAGGGTGAAGGACATGATCCCGGCGAAACCGTCCATGGCCAGCACCCGGCCGAGCAGTTCCCGGCAGCGCACGGACTTGCTCGCCACCCGGACCGGCTTGCCCCCGGCACGGCGCGCCAGGTCCCGCGCGTTGGCGTCGAACGCGTCGAGATCCACGATGGCGAACGGCGCGTCGAGATGGGCGGTGGCCCGGTCGTAACGGGCCCGGTCGGTGGCAAGCGGCGTCATGGGCCGAGCCTGCCAGAGACGATTACCGTCGGGTAGGGGTCGAGGAGGGGACGTTCTGGGCAGATTCCCCCGGAGGCCGGGCCACACTCCCTTGGTCCGGCTCTCAACCCGTAGAGTGACGCAGACGCGAGGCCACCGGACCGGCCCTGGAGAGAACGATCCGGCGGTGCGCGGGGACGAGAACGGGGGCGGTACATGAGCACGGAGGCACAGCGCCCTCCCACCTCCGACGGTGCCTCCCCGCCCCAGCCGCGCGTCCCCGGCGAGCCGCCCCGCGGCATTCCGGCCGCCCGCCCGTCCGACGCGGCGGACCGCGCCGAACACCCGCCCGCCGGCGGCGAATCGGCCGCCACGTCCTTCCCGCCTGCCGCCTGGGGCCCGTCCGCCGCCCGCGCGCCGGGCCGCCGCCCCGCCGCCTCCGTGCCGCCCGCCGGATCCACCGCCGCCCCCGTACCGCACCCCCGCTCCGATTCCCCCGTGCCGCCCGCCGGATCCGCGGCCGACCACGACACCCGCCTGCTCCGCCGCGACGCCGGGGAGATCCGCCCCGCCCGGATGGAGGCGGTGCCGCCGTGGGGCACCGGCACGGGACCGTCCACCGCCGACACCCGTTCACCCCGCCGCGAGAGCGGCGGTACGGGCCCCCGCGCCACCACCGGTACGGCCCTGCCGAGCGCCCCGGAGCGCCGCGCGCTCCCCGGCGGCCCCGGCACGCGCCCCGCACTGCCCCGGCCCGCGTCGGACACTCCGCCCCCGCCCCGGCGCACCGCGGCCCCCGCCGACAGCGACACCCGCTCACTGCGCCGCCCCTCCCCGTCCGGTACGGATTCGGACACCCGGGTACTGCGCCGGGAGCCGGGGGAGTACCGGACGCCGGATTCCGGCACCGGGTACGGCGCCCCGGGCGACGTCCCTTCCCGGGCGGGTTCGGACTCGGACACCCGCGCACCGCGCCGGGAGCCGGGGCCGGACGACGCGCCGGATTCCGGCACCGGGCCGGCGGGTCGGCGGATCGCCGCGTACGGCACCCCGGGCGACGGCCCCTCCCCGTCCGGTACGGATTCGGACACCCGGGTACTGCGCCGGGAGCCGGGGGAGTACCGGACGCCGGATTCCGGCACCGGGGCGCCGACCGGGTACGGCACCCCGGGCGAGGTTCCCGGATCCGGCGCCGCCGGGCCCGGCGGCGAATCCGGCGCGCGCCCGCCGCGCCGCGGCCCGCGTGAGCGCGGCGGCCCCGGGTCCGAGACCCCGCCGGCGGCCCCCGGAGACGGCCCGCCCGGCACCGGCACCCGGTCACCGGGCCGCGTGCCCGGCCGGAACACCACCCCGGGAGACGCCCCCCGACCCGCTGACACCGACACCCGGCTGCTCCGCCGCGAGCCGGGCGGGTCCGCCGGGCCGCGGCCGGCGTCGGCACCGGGCCGTCCGGACGGCGGGTCCGCCGTGCCCCCGCGCGGCTCCGTCCCCGCCCCGCGCGACGGCCGCCCCGCCCGTACGACCGCCGCGACCGGCTCCCCGGCGGCGCCCCCGCGCCCCCGCACCGCGCCCGACACCTCCGCCGCGCGCCGCACACCCCCCGCGCGGCCCGGCGGACCGCCGCGCCGCCCCGAACCCTTCCCGGCCGGGACCGCCCCGCGCCAGGCCCCGCCGATACCCGGCACGCCCCCGCCCGGACCCCCCGGATCGGGGCTGCCCGGCCCCCGGCCGCCGGGAGTGGCCGGAGCGCCGCCGCAGCGGCCGGGAGCACCCCTCGTACCGCCCCCGCCCGCGCATTTCCGGCCGCCCGGCGCCGGCGAGGCCGCCGCCCCCTGGCCCGCCGCGCACCCGGGCCCGTACTGGTCCGGGCAGACCGGCCCCGCCCACCCGTACCCCGTCTCCCACCGCCGCTCCGGCCGCACCGCGGGCGCGATCACCGCTCTCGTCCTCGGACTCGGCCTGATCGGCGGAGCCGTCGCGGGGGCACTGCTGAGCGACGGCTCCCCGGGCGGCACCTCCCCGCAGAGCACCTACGCGGACGCCCGCGGCCTCTGGCACAGCGTCCCCGTGGACAAGCTCTTCCCCCGCACCCTGGACGGCAGGGGAGCGGGCCCCGGCAAGGCCGACCGGACCTGGACCCGGATCACGGTCGCCCCCGACAGCGGCTGCGCGGGCGCCCTGGACCCGCTGCTCGCCAAGACCCTCCGGCCGGTCGGCTGCGACCGGCTGCTCCGCGCCACCTACACCGACGCCACGGCCAGCAGCGTCATCACCGTCGGCATGATCTTCACCAAGGGCGACGTCATCACCATGAAGGCCCTGGAGCACCGCTTCGGCAAGGAGAAGCTGGCCGAGCGCACCGATCTGATGCCGCGCGCCCTGCCCGCCGAGGGCACCGCCGCCGAAGGATTCGGAGACCAGCAGCGGGCCGGCTGGACCGTGCGCGTCCTCACCGATCTGCCCGTGGTCGTCTTCTCCGTCTCCGGCTTCGCCGACGGCCGCACCGTCGCCCATCCGCAGCCCGTCGGCGCCTCCCCCGCGGGCAAGGAGACCTCGGCCCCCGCCCAGTCGGGCCTCGTCCACGACGCCAAGGGCCTCGCCGACGGGATCGAGAAGGCGCTCCGCGCCCGTCTGAACACCGACGCGGAGGCCGCCGGATGACTCGTGTCCGCACCGCCGGCCCGGCCGGCCCGGCGGGCCCCCGCGCCCGCCGAGGCGCCGGCATTGCCCTGCTCGCCGCCGCCTTCGCCGTGCTGCCCGCCGCGCCCGCGCAGGCCGACGGGATACGGCCGCGCCAGTGGGGCCTGGAGGCCCTCAACACCGCGGAGGCATGGCGCACCACCAAGGGATCGGGCATCACCGTCGCCGTGCTCGACACCGGTGTCGACGACCAGCACCCCGATCTGACCGGCAATGTCCTGCCCGGCAAGGACTTCATCGGCTTCGGGGCGTCCCGGGGGGACGGCGCCTGGGCGCGGCACGGCACCGCGATGGCGGGCATCATCGCGGCGCACGGCCATGGCGAGGGAGCCGGGGAGGGGGTCATGGGCATAGCGCCCGAGGCCAAGATCCTGCCCGTCCGGGTCATCCTCGAAAGCACCGACAAGGCCCGCGACCGGGCCCGCAACACCCGGGGCCCGGCCCTCGCCGAGGCAATCCGCTGGGCCGCCGACCAGGGCGCGGACGTCATCAACCTCTCCCTCGGGGACGACAGCGAATCCGCCCGCGCCGAAAGGGGCGAGGACGCCGCCGTGCAGTACGCCCTCGGCAAGGGCGCCGTCCTGGTCGCCTCGGCGGGCAACGGCGGCGAGAAGGGCGACCGGGTCTCCTACCCGGCCGCCTACCCGGGAGTGATCGCGGTGACCGCCGTCGACCAGTTCGGCACCCGTGCCTCCTTCTCCACCCGGCGGTGGTACGCCACCGTCAACGCCCCCGGCGTCAATGTCGTCATGCCCGACCCGGACCGGAAGTACTACCAGGGCTGGGGCACCAGCGCCGCCGCCGCCTTCGTCTCCGGCGCGGTCGCCCTCGTCCGCGCCGCGCATCCCGGCCTGACCCCGGCCCAGGTCAAGAAGGTCCTGATGGAGACGGCCGGGGACCGCCCCGAGGGCGGGCGGAACGACGCCAAGGGGTACGGGATGGTCGACCCGGCCGCCGCGATCGAGGCGGCCGGGAAACTGCGCCCCGCCGACGCCCGGGCCACCGCCCCCGGCTATGCGAAGAAGTACTTCGGCCCCGGCCCCCGCCGGGAGACGGCCGGCTCCGGCAACGCCGAGTGGCTCACCATCCTCGCCGGTTCGCTGGGCGCGCTCCTGCTGCTGGCCGCCGTCGCGCTCTGGCGCACCGGCACCGCCCGCGACCCGGGCCACTGACAGCCCCCGCGCGGTCCTGCCCCCGACGACGAACTAGGCTCGGCGCGTGGAGCTGAAGAACATCCCCGACCCCGGTTTCTCCGACGACGACGGCACGGCCGACCCCCGGCTGACCGCCGCCCTCGCGGCGTGGTCCCGCGACCGTGCGGACCGGCGCGCCGAGCGGCCCGTGCTGGAGGCGCTCCGGGAGGCCCGGCTGCTCGTCCCGGTTGTCGCCGTCCTCGGCGAGGTGGAGGTGGACGAGAACGGACTGCGCCGGGAGAAGACCAGCGACATGGCCGTGCCGACGCTCACCGCGGGCGACCGGCGCGCACTGCCCGCCTTCACCTCGCTCGACACGCTCGCGCGCTGGGACCCGCGGGCGCGCCCCGTCGCCGTACCGCTGCACCAGGCGCTCCGGGCCGTCGCCCACGAGAGGGCCGACACCCTGGTGCTCGACCTGGCGGGACCGGTGCCCTACCAGCTGACCGGGGCCGCGCTGCGGGCCCTCGCCGAGGGGCGCACCAGCACCGATCCGCTGGACGACCCCGCCGTCACCGCCGCGGTGCGCGAGGTGGTCGCCGCCGAGCCCGCCGTGGTCCGCGCCCATCTGGGGCCGGGCAGCGCCGACGGCACGCTCGCCCTGGTGCCGGCCCCCGGCGCGGTGCCCGCCGAGGCCGCCCGCCGGATCGCCGAGGCGCTGGCGGCCCATGACGTGCTGAGGGCCCGCCTGGTGCGGGGCCTCGACCTGGCACTGCTGCCGGCCGGGGCGACCGCTCCGGGCGAGCCCCTTTTCGTACGGGAGTGACGGCGGGAGTGACCGCGCGTGTGGCGGGTGTGACGGGGGGAAACGGGGGAGCGGCGCGGGATCAGCCGTAGACCGGACCCGTGTACTTCTCGCCCGGCCCCTGCCCCGGCTCGTCCGGCACGAGCGACGCCTCGCGGAAGGCGAGCTGGAGGGATTTCAGCCCGTCCCGCAGCGGCGCCGCGTGGAAGGAGCTGACCTCCGTGGTGGACGCGTCCAGCAGCCCGGCCAGCGCGTGGACCAGCTTCCGGGCCTCGTCCAGATCCTTGTGCTCCTCGCCCTCCTCCGTCAGCCCGAGCTTGACGGCGGCGGCGCTCATCAGATTCACCGCGACCGTGACGATCACCTCGACGGCCGGAACCTCCGCGATGTCGCGGGCCATGGCGTCGAAGTCGGGTGCTTCCGGGCCCGCGGGGGGCTCGGTGGAATCGGGGGTCGGGGTCGCGTTGCTCATGACGGACACGATATGCCGGGACCCGGACGGCCCCGCATGCGCCACCTGATTAGCAAACCCGGCCCGCCGATGCTAACCTTCTGTTACGACCGGCTGGACACATCTGTGCCCAGCCCACAAGTGGAGGCTCCGCTCTCCCACCTGACCGTCCTCCGGGACGGCGGGTCACCGGTCAGGCGATGCCCATCGTTCCGTACGGACGATGGAAATCGCCCGATGTGCGCCCCGTGACCGACACGGCGGTGCTCCGGTATTGATGGAGCTCCCGCCTGTGTCCCGTCCCGGGGCTTTTCTGTGTTCCGGCTCGGTTGGTCACACATAGACGTTACGCGGTTGGCTGCCAGTCGGCCGTGTGGTGCTACCGAGGAGGATCCATCAGCGCCGAGCCCCGCATCAACGACCGGATTCGCGTTCCGGAAGTGCGGCTTGTCGGTCCCAGCGGTGAGCAGGTCGGCATCGTCCCGCTCGCCAAGGCACTTGAGCTCGCTCAGGAGTATGACCTCGACCTGGTCGAGGTCGCGGCGAACGCCCGGCCGCCCGTGTGCAAGCTCATGGACTACGGGAAGTTCAAGTACGAGTCGGCCATGAAGGCCCGTGAGGCGCGCAAGAACCAGGCGCACACGGTCATCAAGGAGATGAAGCTCCGGCCGAAGATCGATCCGCACGACTATGACACCAAGAAGGGTCATGTCGTCCGGTTCCTCAAGCAGGGTGACAAGGTCAAGATCACGATCATGTTCCGTGGTCGTGAGCAGTCCCGCCCCGAGCTTGGCTTCCGCCTGCTCCAGCGTCTCGCTTCCGATGTCGAGGACCTCGGGTTCATCGAGTCGAACCCGAAGCAGGACGGCCGGAACATGATCATGGTTCTTGGCCCGCACAAGAAGAAGACCGAGGCCATGGCCGAGGCGCGTGAGGCTCAGGCCGCACGCAAGGCCGATCGCACCGGTGCGAAGGTCCAGGCTGAGGAAGAGCCTGCCGACGCGCCGGTCGAGACGCCCTCCGAGGGGTGACCCGAGGGGCCGCCGGCACCGGCGCCCCCGGTCCCGACCGGATACACAACCAAGATCTGACGCTCCCGCCAGCCGGCGCCCCGTGTGCCGGGGGAGCGCCACTGACGAGGAGATAACGGCGCGATGCCGAAGAACAAGACGCACAGCGGTTCCAAGAAGCGCTTCAAGATCACCGGCTCCGGCAAGGTGCTCCGTGAGCGCGCCGGCAAGCGCCACCTGCTTGAGCACAAGCCGTCCACGCTGACGCGTCGCCTCTCCGGCAACGCGGAGATGGCTCCCGGCGACGCCAAGAAGATCAAGAAGCTTCTCGGCAAGTGACGTTCCCTCCCCGCCCGCTCCGGTGACGGAGCAGCGGCCGGGGGCCGAACGCCAGGACCGGGACCTATTCGAATTCGGGTTGTGGAAGCTCAACCACGACCCCGCTACAAGGAGTTAACAAGTGGCACGCGTCAAGCGGGCAGTCAACGCCCACAAGAAGCGCCGGGCAATCCTCGAGGCGGCCAGCGGTTACCGCGGTCAGCGTTCGCGCCTGTACCGCAAGGCCAAGGAGCAGGTCACCCACTCCCTGGTTTACAACTACAACGACCGCAAGAAGCGGAAGGGTGACTTCCGCCAGCTGTGGATCCAGCGGATCAACGCCGCCGCTCGTCAGAACGGCATGACGTACAACCGCCTCATCCAGGGTCTGAAGGCCGCCAACATCGAGGTGGACCGCAAGATCCTCGCCGAGCTGGCCGTGAACGACGCCAACGCGTTCGCCGCGCTGGTCGAGGTCGCGCAGAAGGCCCTCCCGGCCGACGTGAACGCGCCGAAGGCCGCTGCCTGAGCTTCGGCTTGAGGTCTGATGCCTCCGGACCCGCGGACCTGATGTGGCCCGCGGGTCCGAGTGCTTCCGCCACCGGCCGGGCGGGGTGCTCCCGCCGCCGGTGACCCGTGTGCGCGTCCGTCTCCCGCCCCCTCGCCCGCCCCGCTGTGCGGCAGGGGGAGGGAGACGGCCGTACCACCCGGGTGCCGGCCGGTCCGCCCCCCCCGTGGCTGTGCGCCGCGGGTACGCGCCCGGCCGGATCACCGCGTCGCAGCCGTCTCCGCCGGGCCGGACGCACTCCGCGTCTCTCCGCCGGGCCGGATGCCCCCTGCCGCGATCGCGTCACGCGATCCCGGGCCGCCGTCGCCGTACCGCCGTCGCGCGGCTCACCCGCGCGGCCCGGCCGGCCGCCGGGACCGCGCGGCCGGGCCGCCGGAGCGACCCCCGGGCCGGTGGGGCGCCGACCGCCCCCCGCCCGCGTACCCGTCCGCACCCCCGCGCCTCCCGCGCGCACCCGAAAGCGAGTCGATGGCCGTCCCCGAGTTGATCTCCCCGCGCTCGACCCGTGTCGCCGCCGCCCGGCGGCTGGCGCGGCGGAACTTCCGCGGCAAGGACCGGCTGTTTCTCGCCGAGGGACCCCAGGCGGTCCGCGAGGCCGCCGCGCACCGCGCGGCGGACGGCCCCACCCTGGTCGAGCTCTTCGCCACCCCGGAGGCCGCCGAGCGGTACGCGGAGATCGTCGCCGCCGCGGAGACCGCCGGAGCCCGGGTCCATCTCGCCGACGAGTCGGTGATCGCCGACATCTCCACCACCGTCACCCCCCAGGGCCTGGTCGGCGTCTGCCGCTTCCTGGACACCCCCTTCGAGACCGTCGTGCGCGCCCGCCCCCGGCTGGTCGCCGTCCTCGCGCATGTCCGCGACCCCGGGAACGCCGGCACCGTGCTGCGCTGCGCGGACGCCGCCGGAGCCGACGCCGTCGTCCTCACCGACGCCTCCGTCGACCTCTACAACCCCAAATCGGTCCGCGCCTCGGTCGGCTCGCACTTCCATCTGCCGGTCGCCGTCGGGGTGCCCGTGGAAGAGGCCGTCCGGGGACTCAAGGACGCCGGAGTACGGGTGCTGGCCGCCGACGGCGCCGGCGGACACGACCTCGACGACGAACTCGACGCGGGCACCATGGGCGGGCCCACCGCCTGGATCTTCGGCAATGAGGCATGGGGACTCCCCGAGGAGACCCGGGCGCTCGCGGACGCGGTCGTCCGGGTGCCGATCCACGGAAAGGCCGAGAGCCTGAACCTGGCGACGGCGGCGGCGGTCTGCCTGTACGCGTCGGCACGCGCCCAGCGCGCCGCCGACGTGCGCTGACGGGCGCGGGCTCGCTGTGACGCGGAGGGCTCACCGAGGGGGAGCACTCGCTCAGGGGCTCCGCACTGTCACATTCAGCTAGTAGGGTGACGGGCTCGGGGGCCCACTGCACCGGCGGAGAGGTGGGGAATTCGGGGATGACGGTCGGGACGAGCAGGCCCGCGGAGACACACGGCGCTCTGCTGTGCCCGACTCCGGGCCCCGGCACGTGTTCAGCGGAGGGCCCCGGCATGTTCGGCATCGACCCCGACGATCTTCCCGACGGCCTCGTCGTCGCCGACGCCGCCGGCCGGATCGTCGTCTTCAACGCCGCCGCGGTCAAGATCACCGCCATGGCCCGGGACGACGCCATCGGACTGCCGCTGGAGCGCGCGCTCCCGCTGGAGGACCTCAAGGGCCGCCGCTGGTGGACGCTGACCGATCCGTACGGCGGTCTCGCCACCCGGGTCGCCCAGCCCGAGCGCAATCTGCTGCTGCCCGGCGGGCGCGAGGTGCTGGTCTCCGCGCGCTATGTCCGCGAACACCCCACCGGGCCGGTCAGCCGACTCGTCGTCAGCCTGCGCGGCACCGAGGCCCGGCGCCGCAGCGAGCGCAGCAATGCCGAGCTGATCGCCACCGTCGCCCATGAGCTGCGCTCCCCGCTGACCTCGGTCAAGGGCTTCACCGCCACCCTGCTCGCCAAGTGGGAGCGGTTCACCGACGACCAGAAGCGGCTGATGCTGGAGACGGTGAACGCCGACGCCAACCGGGTGACCCGGCTGATCGCCGAGCTCCTCGACATCTCCCGGATCGACTCCGGGCGCCTGGAAGTGCGCCGTCAGCCGGTCGACATGGCCGCCGCCGTCGGCCGCCATGTCCAGGCGCACATAGCCAATGGCCAGAGCGCCGACCGGTTCTTCGTCCGGATCCGCCGCGACCTCCCCGGGCTCTGGGCGGATCCCGACAAAATCGACCAGGTGCTCGGCAATCTGCTGGAAAACGCGGTGCGCCACGGCGCGGGAACCGTCACCATCGAGGTGGCGCCGGTTCCGGCGAGAAGCGAGCAGGGCGAAGAGGAAGGCACGGCGGTCACCGTGAGCGACGAAGGCCCCGGCATCCCCGAGGAGTCGATGGGCCGTGTCTTCACCCGCTTCTGGCGGGGGAGCAAGCGCGGCGGCACCGGCCTCGGCCTCTACATCGTCAAGGGCATCGTCGAGGCGCACGGCGGCGCGATCACCGTCGGCCGCGGGCCCGGCGGCGGCGCCGAGTTCCGATTTATTCTGCCCGTGGGCACTCCGGCCTATCTGACCTGAGCCGCCGCCCACGGGCATCCCCGGCGTTCCGCGCCGCCCGGCGGGGTCCGCGCACCGGCCGCACCGCCGGTGCGGCCGGACCCGTCCGGTACGGTTCCGGCGCTCCGGCCCGTCCGGAGCCCCCGGGCCCGCCCGGAGCCGGGAGCCGGTTGTCCGCGCCCGCCCCTTAGACTCGGCCTTTGGCACCTTCGCGCCCCCGCACGTCCGCCGGGCCGCACAGGTCCGGGGATGTTCCCCGGTAAAGGCAGCAATCACCGCAGCATCAGCCAATCGGAAGCACGGGAAGAGATGTCCGCACCCAACAAGTCGTACGACCCGGTCGAGGTCGAGGCCCTGAAACCGGAAGAGATCGAGCGCATGCGGGACGAGGCGCTCGCCGCCTTCGCCGCCGCAGGTGATCTCGAAGCGCTCGCCCACGCGAAGGTCGCGCACACCGGCGGCACCTCGCCGCTGGCGCTCGCCAACCGCGAGATCGGCGCCCTGCCCCCGCAGGCGAAGGCCGAGGCGGGCAAGCGCGTGGGCCAGGCCCGCGGTGCCGTCAGCAAGGCCCTGGCCGCCCGCCAGGCCGAGCTGGAGGCCGAGCGCGACGCCCGGGTGCTGGTCGAGGAGGCGGTCGATGTCACGCTGCCCCACGACCGCGTACCGGCCGGTGCCCGCCACCCGCTGACCACCCTCTCGGAGCGCATCGAGGACATCTTCGTGGCCATGGGCTACGAGGTCGCCGAGGGCCCGCAGGTCGAGGCCGAGTGGTTCAACTTCGACGCGCTGAACATCGGCCCCGACCACCCCGCCCGGGGCGAGGCCGACACCTTCTTCGTCGAGGGCCCCGAGGGCTCCCGCGAGGGCTCCGGGCTGGTGCTGCGGACCCACACCTCCCCCGTGCAGATCCGGTCGCTGCTGGACCGCGAGCCCCCGGTGTATGTCATCTGCCCCGGCCGCGTCTACCGCACCGACGAGCTGGACGCCACCCACACCCCCGTCTTCCACCAGGTCGAGCTGCTCGCCGTGGACGAGGGGCTCACCATGGCCGACCTCAAGGGCACCCTCGACCACATGGTCCGGGCGCTCTTCGGCGGCGAGGGCATGAAGACCCGGCTCCGGCCGAACTTCTTCCCCTTCACCGAGCCGTCCGCCGAGATGGACATGGTCTGTTACGTCTGCCGCGGCGAGTCCGTCGGCAACCCCGACCGCCCCTGCCGCACCTGCTCCAGCGAGGGCTGGATCGAGCTGGGCGGCTGCGGCATGGTCAACCCCAAGGTGCTCGTCGCCTGCGGCGTCGACCCGGAGAAGTACAGCGGATTCGCCTTCGGGTTCGGCATCGAGCGGATGCTGATGTTCCGCCACAACGTCGAGGACATGCGAGACATGGTCGAGGGTGACATCCGTTTCACCCGGCCGTTCGGGATGGAGATCTGATGCGGGTCCCGCTTTCATGGCTGCGGGAGTACGTCGACCTGCCGGCGACGGCGACCGGCCGTGACGTACAGACCAAGCTCATCGCGGCCGGCCTGGAGGTCGAGGCCGTCGAGCGGCTCGGCGCCGGGCTCACCGGCCCCCTCGTCGTCGGCCGCGTCGCCGCCATCGAGGAACTGACCGAGTTCAAGAAGCCCATCCGCCACTGTCTGGTGGATGTGGCGGACGCCAATGGCACCGGTGAGCCGCAGGAGATCATCTGCGGCGCCCGGAACTTCGCGGTGGGCGACAAGGTCGTCGTCGCACTCCCCGGCGCGGTGCTGCCCGGCGACTTCCGGATCGCCGAGCGCAAGACGTACGGCCGGATGTCGCGCGGCATGATCTGCTCGTCCGACGAGCTCGGCATGGGCGACGACGGCACCCGGGGCATCATCGTCCTGCCGCCGGAGATCGAGACCGGCATCGACGCCACCGTCCTGCTGGAGCTGTACGACGAGGTCCTGGACATCGCCGTCACGCCCGACCGCGGCTACGCCCTCTCCCTGCGCGGAGTCGCCCGCGAGGCCGCCACCGCGTACGGGCTGCCGCTGCGCGACCCGGCCCTCCTCGATGTGCCGGGCCCCAACGCCCACGGCTACCCGGTCCAGGTCTCCGACCCCGTCGGCTGCGACCGCTTCACCGCGCGCACCGTCACCGGACTCGACCCGGAGGCCCGCTCCCCGATCTGGCTCCGGCGCCGCCTCCAGAAGGCGGGCATGCGCACGGTCTCGCTCGCCGTGGACATCACCAATTACGTGATGCTGGAGCTCGGCCAGCCCCTGCACGCCTACGACCGCACCCTCGTCCACGGACCCATCGGTGTCCGCCGGGCCGAGGACGGCGAGAAGCTCACCACCCTCGACGGGGTGAGCCGGGTCCTGGACGCCTCGGATCTCGTCATCACCGACGACCGCGGCCCGATCGCCCTCGCGGGTGTGATGGGCGGCGCCCACACCGAGATCGCCGACGCCGTGCCCGACCCGGAGACCGGACGGATCCGGGGCACCACCGAGGTCGTCATCGAGTCCGCGCACTTCGACCCGGTCACCGTCGCCCGCACCTCGCGCCGTCACAAGCTGATCTCCGAGGGCTCCAAGCGCTTCGAGCGCGGGGTGGACCCGCAGGCAGCCGCCGCCGCCGCGCAGCGCACCGTCGATCTGCTGGTCCTCCTCGCGGGCGGCACCGCCGAGGCCGGGGTCACCCAGGTCATCTCGCCCTCCGCGCCGCGCACCATCTCCATGAGCGCCGACCACCCCGACCGGGTCGCCGGTGTCGAATACGGCCGGGAGACCGTCGTACGCCGCCTCCAGCAGGTCGGCTGCGATGTCTACGGCCAGGACGAGCTCGTGGTCACCGTCCCCTCGTGGCGCCCCGACCTCACCGAGATCAACGATCTCGCCGAGGAGGTCATCCGGCTGGAGGGGTACGAGAACCTCCCCTCCACGCTGCCCCGGCCGCCGGCCGGCCGCGGACTCACCCTCCGCCAGCGGCTGCACCGCCGGGTCGGCCGCGCGCTGGCCGGCGCCGGCTATGTCGAGGCGCCGAACTACCCCTTCATCGGCAAGCAGGCGCTCGACCAGCTCGGCCTGGCCGCCGACGACCCGCTGCGGCGGCTCGTCAAGCTGGTCAACCCGCTCTCCGACGAGGAGCCCGCGCTCCGCTCCACCCTGCTGCCCGGACTCCTCGGAGCCCTGCGCCGCAATGCCGGGCGCGGTGCGCACGACCTCGCCCTCTTCGAGACCGGGCTGGTCTTCCACCCGGCCGCCGGGGCCGCTGTCGCGCTCCGGCTGCCCGTGGACCGCAGGCCCACCGACGAGGAGATCGCCGCGCTCGACGCCGCGCTGCCCGTGCAGCCGCGCCACGCGGCCGTGGTCCTCGCCGGCGCCCGCGAGCAGTCCGGCTGGTGGGGCGAGGGCCGCCCGGCCGACTGGGCGGACGCCATCGAGGCCGCCCGCGTCATCGCCCGGGAGACCGGCACCGAGCTCGTCGTCGAACAGGCGCAGTACGGCCCCTGGCACCCCGGCCGCTGTGCGGCGCTCCATGTCGTCGTGGACGGTGTGAAGACCCTCGCGGGATACGCGGGCGAACTGCACCCGCGTGTCGTCAAGGCGCTCGGTCTGCCCGAGCGCACCTGTGCGATGGAGCTCGGTCTGGACCTGGTCGAGCGGGCGGGCGGGGACACCCTGGTGGCCCCCCGCATCTCCGCCTTCCCGGTCGCCACCCAGGACGTGGCGCTCGTCGTGGACGAGGAGATCCCGGCCGCCGCGGTGGAGCACCTGCTCACCCTGGGCGCGGGCGAACTGCTGGAGTCCATCCGGCTCTTCGACGTCTTCACCGGCGAGCAGATCGGGGCCGGCAAGAAGTCGCTGGCGTACGCGCTCCGCTTCCGCGCCGCCGACCGGACGCTGACGGTGGAGGAGGCGACGGCCGCCCGCGACGCCGCCGTCGCCCGCGCCGCAGAGTCCACCGGCGCGGTGCTCCGCGGCGCCTGACGGCACCGGATCCCCGAGCGGACCAGGGCCGCACCTCCGTCCACCGGAGGTGCGGCCCTTTCCGTGCGTACCCGGACAGGTCAGGAGAGCGCGCCGGTGACCACCCTCGTCGCCTCCGCGATCAGCCGGTCGTCGTGCCCGGCGTCCCGGTGCCGCCGGTTCGACATGACCGCCACGACGACGGGCGCGGCGCCGGGCCGCCACACCACCGCGATGGCGTTGCGGACTCCCCAGCCGCTGCCGGTACCGGTCCTGTCGCCCACCACCCAGTCCCGGGGCACCCCGGCCCTGATGAGCCCGGCCCCGGTGGTGTTGGTCCGCAGCCACTCGGTGAGCAGCGCGCGCTCACCGGCGCCGAGGACGTCCCCGAGCACATAGGCGCGCAGACTCCCGGCGAGCGCCCGGGGCGTGCTGGTGTCCCGCGCGGAGCCCGGCTCCCACTGGTTCAGCTCCGGCTCGCGGCGCTCCAGCCGCGTGACGTCGTCGCCGATCCCGGCGAGCGCGGCGTCCAGCCCCCGGGGCCCGCCCACCGCGTCGAGCAGCAGATTGGCCGCCGTGTTGTCGCTGAAGCGGACCGCCGCCTCGCCCAGGGCCCGCAGACTCATCCCCGTGCCGGCATGCTTCTCCGTCACGGGGGAGTGGGCGATCAGATCGCCGGCGGAGTACGGCGTCACCCGGTCGATCCCGCCCAGCCCGTACTTCCGCAGAACGGCTCCGGCGGCCAGCGCCTTGAAGGCGGAGGCATGCGCGAATCGCTCGCCGGCCCGGTGGGACACCTCGCGCCCGGTGCCGGTGTCGACGGCATGCACCCCCAGCCGGGCGCCGTACTCCCGTTCAAGATCCTTGAACGCGCGGGTGAACGGCCCCGCCGCCGCCGGACTCCGCGGCGCGGTCGACGGGCCCGGCGACGCCGGTGAGCTCCCCTCCCCGCAGGTCGTGAGCGGTACGAGGACGAGTGTGGCGAGCGCGCCGAGAAGAGCGCGCCGGGCACGGCTGTACGGCATGGTCCAAACCTCCGGAACACCCTGCGGGCAGGGCACACGGGAGGGGAGCGCAGGGCTCCGTCCCGGTGCGTGATCATGAGTGCCCGACCACCATCGCCGCCGGGCGGTCATGCGGTCCAATGCGGTAACGCGGTGTTCCATGCCGATTCGGCATAGGGTTGCGGGCGTGGATCTTGTGGGGGCGTGCCGGGCGTTCGTCAGTGTCGGCGAGTACGGCGGTTTCACCGCCGGGGCGGAGGCCGCCCGGATGTCCCAGTCGGTGGCGAGCCGTCGCGTCGCCGCCCTGGAGGAGCGTTTCGGCGAGCGGCTCTTCGAGCGCACCTCGCGGCGGGCCGTCCTCACCCCCTTCGGCCGGGACCTGCTGCCCGCCGCCGCGGAGCTGGTGCGGGCGGCCGACGCGCTGGCGGCGGAGGCGTCGGCCGCCAAGCGCAAACCGTGGCGGCTTGCCGTGCCCGCCATCTGCGCCACCGCCGGCCTCGCCCGCCTCGTCGCCGACGCGCGGGGACACGGAATCATGCTCGAACCCCGGCTCGCGGGGCCGGTGCGGCGGCTGGAGCTCATCCGGGCGCGGCGGGTGCGCGCGGCCCTGCTCGCGGTACCGCCCGACGAGGCGGAGTGGCGCGTACCGCTCGGCCTGGCCGGCGCCCGCGATCCCGGCATGAACCGCGTCCACCTCGAAACCCTGCGGATGGGGCGGGCCTCCGCCGGCCCGGCCCGGCGCGTCCTGATCCAGCCCGAGGACGATGTGCCGCACATCCGGGATCCGCTGACCCGGCTGCGCGACGCGGTGGGTCTGCGCCCCGTACAGCTCGCCGCCGCGTCCGATCCGCTGACCGCCGCGGCGGACGTCCTGAGCGGCGGTGATCTGCTGCTGTGCTCTCCCGCGCAGGCCGCCGAACTCGGTCTGCACTGGCGCCCGATCGGCGAGATCACCCTCAGCCGCGGCTTCACCCTCACCGTGGCCGCCGACGGCGACCCCCGGAGCGTCACCGCCCGCCTGGGCGACTCCATGGCCCGCTGCCTCGGCGCCGGCACCGGGGGAGAGGCGGCGGTGTGAACACCGAGTCCCTGCTGCGCGAGATGCGCGGCCGGCTCCGCGACGGCGGTCTGCGCGGCTGTCTTCTCGTCCGCGATCTGCACACGGGGGAGGAGGTGGGGATCGACCCGGACACCGAACTGCCCGTCGCCTCCCTGGTCAAGGTCCCGCTCGCGCTGGCGACCGCGGAGCGCGTCCGGCGCGGCGAGATCGACGGGGCGGCCGTGCTGGAGGTGGCGCCCGGCCGGATCACCACGCCCGGCCCCACCGGGCTGAGCCGCTTCCGCCATCCCGCCCGGATCGCCGTCGACGACCTGCTCTATCTGAGCACCGGTGTCAGCGACGGAACCGCCGCCGACGCGCTGTTCGGCCTCACCCCGCCCGCCCGGGTCGCCGCCCTCCTCCGGGAGTTCGGCCTCCGCGGCATCACCGTCCGGCACGGCATCGGTGAGCTGGCCGACACCCCGGCGGAACGCTTCGACGCCGGCCGGGCCCATCTCGCGCACGCCCTGGCGATCGGCGCCGGCACCGCCGGACACGGCCACCGGGTGCCGCAGCTCGACATCAGCCGTGCCAACACCGGCACCCCGCGCTCCTACCTCGATCTGCTCCAGGCGCTGTGGACGCCCTCCGCGATCGACCCCGGTGTGGCGGAGCGGGTGCGCGGGCTGATGGCCGCCAATCTGCTCCGGCACCGGCTCGCCCCGGACTTCAGCTCCGATGCCACCGTCTGGTCCTCCAAGACCGGCACTCTCCTCAATCTGCGCCATGAGATCGGGGTGGTCGAGCACGCCGACGGCCAGGTCTTCGGCATCGCCGTCTTCACCGAATCACTGGTCCCGGCCGGTACCCAGCCCGGTGCCGACGCCCTGATGTCGCAGGTCGCCCGGGCACTGCGGGACCACCTCCGGCAGCTCTGAGAAGCACCCGGCGACCGGGTGCGCGGGACAGGGGCGCATCGTGCCGACAGATGCGCCCCTACCCCGTGCCGAGACCTTTCTTCTCACTCGTTCGAGTGAGAAGGGCGGACGATGTTCCCCACTGTGCCCCCGCGCTCGCAAGAATCGTCGCGCCGAGGGGAGCGGCGCACACCGGGCCAATGAGCCAATGAGGGGACCACGGAATGATCCACATCCGGGCTGCACGTCCCGCACCGCCCCCGCGCGGGACACCATCCCCCGGCGAGCCGCCCGCCGCCGTCTCCGGTGAGCCGTCCGCCGCCCACCGGCGGAGAGCGCGCACCGGCCGGGAGGCGCTGCGGGCCGCGGCGGCACACGAGCGGGAGCGGGGCGCGCCGGCGGCCGGCGGGATTCCGGAGCCCCGCACCGGCGGCGGATCCGCACCGGCCCGGCCGGCCGCCGAGCGCCGCCGCACCTCCCTCCGGCCCGTCGCGGCACGTCTGAGCAGGCAGCTCCGGCCGGACCCGGGGCGGGCGAGGACATCCCTGCGGCCGGGTCCCGGGCGAGCGAGGGCACCCTTCCGGCCCGGCGGGGCGCGGGGGCGAAGGGTGCGCCGGATACTGCCCGTCGGGGTGTCCGTCGCGGGCGGCGCCGCCGCCCTCGCCTGGCGGGTCGCCCTGCCTCCCGACCACCCCGAGAGCCTGGGCGAGCGCATCATCGCCGGCGTGGTGCTGCTCACCGTCGGCACCGGCATCGTCCTCGGCGTCCGACGGCGCCTGATCCGTGAACTGCGCCGGGTGCACGCCGTGGCGCACGCGGCCCAGAGTGCGCTCTTGCGGCCCCTGCCGCCCACCCTCGACGGCCTCACCCTCGCCACCGCCCGGCTCTCGGCCGCCCCGGGCGCCTTCGTCGGCGGCGATCTGTACGAGGCCGCCGCCACCCCGTACGGCGTCCGGATCGTCATCGGCGACGCCCGCGGCCACGGCCTGCCCGCGATCGGGGCCGCCGCCGCGGTCCTCGGCAGCTTCCGGGAGGCCGCCCACGACGAACCCGACCTCGGCGGCGTACTGCGCCGGCTGGACCGCGCCGTACAGCGCTACCGGCACGAACGGGCCCGGGACGAGCGGTCCGCCGCCGGGCCCGGCCCACTCCGGCCGCCGGGTTCCGGGGAGCCGGAGCCGGGGGAGGAGTTCGTCACCGTACTGCTGCTGGAGATCGACCCCGGCGGCCGGATGCGCGCGCTCAACTGCGGCCACCCCTGGCCCCACCGGCTCGGCCGTGCCGTGCGCCCGCTCGCCCGCGCCGAACCGCTGCCCCCGCTGGGGCTCTTCCCGCTCCCCGCCGTGCTCCCCCTGCACCGCTGCGGCCGGCTCTCGCGCGGCCAGGGACTCTTCCTCCACACGGACGGCGTGCTGGACGCCCGGGACGCCGCGGGCCGCTTCTTCGATGTGGGCGCGGTGCTCACCGCCACCCTCCGGCTCCCGCCCGCCGCCGTGATCAGCGCCGTCCACACCGAGCTGCTCCGTCACACCGGCGGCCGGCTCACCGACGACGCGGCCCTGCTGGTGCTGCGGAACGACGACCGTACGCGGGTTCCGGCGCGGCGCGGACGTACGCCGCGCCGTACCCGCCGGGGCGGCGGGCCGGAGTCCTCCGCGCCGCGCCGGCCGGGTGGGTCGGATACGGCCAGGTGCGGCGGAGGACATCCGGCCGGCGGCCCCACGGCCGACGCCGTCCGCCCTGCCGCGGAGTGTCGGGCAGATCAGCAGGACAGACGACGCTAACGACGACCACCGCACTGTACGAGGGGGAGCCCGGTGGTCCGGCCGCCTCTGTGAGAGGCAGTTCAGTCAACAGGCGTGTCCCGCGCGGCGGCAGAGCGCGCGCGTCATGGATCGGGACATTCGATTCACACCCCGTGTGAAGGCACTCTCCACTAACCTGAGCGCACCGAGTCCCCGGAGGGCCCCATGCAGCCCAACACCCTGCTCGACGCCCTGCTCGACGAGGCCGGTTTCTCCCATGCGGGCTTCGCCGCCCGGGTCAATCGGGCCGGCTCGGCCCGCGGGCTCCGGCTCCGGTACGAACACACCGCGGTCGCCCGCTGGCTGAAGGGCCAGCGTCCGCGCGGCCAGGTGCCCGACCTGATCTGCGAGGTCTTCGCCGAACGGCTGCACCGCGCCTTCTGTCTCGGGGACATCGGCCTCGGGGCCGACGCCGGCGGGCTGCCCGGATCGCCGCTCTCCGGTTTCGTGGAGCGGGCCACCGCGCTCTGGCGCTCCGACGAACAGCAGCGGCGGCACATCATCGAGGCCCCCGCCGTCACCGGAACCCCGGCCGTCATGCCCGTATGGGAGTGGGAGAATCCGCCGGAGGACGCGGATGTGTCGCGCTCCGGGCAGACCAGGGTCTCCCCGGCCGATGTCACCATGCTGCGATCGGCCCGCGCCCACTACGAGCTGATGTACCGCAAGGCCGGGGGGATCGCGACCCGCGCCCGGATCGTCGGCTTCCTCAACACCGAGGCCGCGCCCCTGCTCCGGGGCGGATACAGCGACGACCTCGGCCGGCAGCTGCACCGGGCGACCGGCGGGCTGGTCGCGGTCGCCGGGATCTGCGCCTACGACTCCGACGCGCACGGACTCGCCCAGCGCTACTTCCACCAGGCGCTGCGGCTGGCCAAGGCGAGCGGGGACCGCGGGCTGGGCGCCTATGCCATCGCCCTGCTGGTCAATCAGTCGCTCCACATGGCCGAGCACCGGCAGGCGGTCGCCTTCGCCGAGGCGGCCCTGCGGGCGGCCGGCGGCCAGATCACCCCGGCGCTCGCCTCCGACCTCCACGCCATGCAGGCGAAGGCGTACGCCCATCTCGGCGACGGGGCCGCCGCGCTGCGGTGCATTCAGCGCGCGGAGCGGGAGGCGGAGCGCATCGAACCGGGCTATGAGCCCGATGAGACCGGATATGTCCAGCCGGGGCTGGTGAATGTGCAGGCCGCCGAGGCGCTGCTCGGCATGGGCGATCTCGCCGCCGCCTCCGAGCACGCCAAGGAGGCGGTCGCCTCGCCCGCCCATGACCGGGGACGGGTGCACCGGCTCGCCATGCTCTGCCGGATAGAACTGCGGCAGGGGGAGGCGGACCGGGCGGCCCGCACGGCCGCCGAGATGGCCGAGCAGGCCCGGGGGATGGAGTCGCAGCGGCTGCGGGACCGGCTGCGTTCGGTGCGGGAGCATCTGCTCGGCAGCGGTTCGGCCAATGCCGAGGAAGCGGCGGAGCTGATCGACGGGGCGCTGCGGGTACCTCTGTAGCCGGATCCGGGGCGCCGGACGAGGCGCCCGGCAGCACTTCCGGCGGGAGGCGCGGGGCGGGTGTTCCCTGCCCCGTACACCTGTCGCCGTCCCCCGGTGGATGCGGCCGGGGGCTCGCCGCGGCTCGTCTCGCGAGCGATCGGGTCCGCGCGGCACCCGGCCGCCACCCGTCCTGAAGTCGGCCAACCACCTCTCCGGTGCCGGTCCGCCACACTTTCCCGGCGTGCCGCTGCCTGCTGCCATGTTGCCACCTACTGGTCGAAAGGTGGCAGAAAAGTGCAGTGGATGAACCTCAACGAACAAAATGTGTATGAGAATCGCTGGTTTCAGGTCAACCTGGCGGATGTCGTTCTTCCCGACGGCCGTCATCTGGATCACTACCTCATCCGGATGCGTCCGGTCGCCATCGCGACGGCGGTCAACGACGCCAACGAGGTGCTGCTGCTCTGGCGGCACCGGTTCATCACCGACAGCTGGGGCTGGGAGCTGGCGGCGGGGGTCGTCGAGGACGGCGAGGACATCGCGGCGGCGGCGGCCCGGGAGATGGAGGAGGAGACCGGCTGGCGTCCGGGCCCCCTCCAGCACCTGATGACCGTCGAGCCGTCGAACGGCCTCACCGACGCGCGGCACCATCTCTACTGGTCCGAGCAGGCCACCCTGATCGGCCATCCCGAGGACGACTTCGAGTCCTCGCGGCGGGAGTGGGTACCGCTCAAGCTGGTGCCCGACATGATCGCCCGCGGTGAGGTCCCGGCCGCCAATATGGCGGCCGGGCTGCTGCTCCTCCACCATCTGCGGCTCGGCTGAGCCGCCGGGGGGTCCGGAGCGCGCGGACCAGCGATGGACGCGTGACAGGGAGAGCGGGCTCCCGCCAAAACCCCCTGACAACTCCCTGGGCCGATCGGGGGTGCTCCCAAGGTGGTCGGGAGCACCCCCGTTTCGCTGTTCCGCCGGGTTGCCCGTGTTGGGCTTGCGGGGTGCGTTTTTCCTGATCAGGAGTACGAGTAGAACCCCGACCCCGACTTGCGGCCGAGCCGGCCCGCGTCCACCATCCGCTGGAGCAGCGGGGGCGCGGCGTACAGCGGCTCCTTGTATTCGTCGTACATGGAGTCCGCCACCGAGGCGACGGTGTCGAGGCCGATCAGATCCGCCAGCTTGAGCGGCCCCATCGGATGGGCGCAGCCCAGCTCCATACCGCTGTCGATGTCCTCCCGGCCGGCGATGCCCGACTCGAACATCCGGACCGCCGAGAGCAGATACGGGATGAGCAGCGCATTGACCACAAAGCCCGAACGGTCCTGGGCGCGGATCGCATGCTTGCCGAGCACCTGCCGCACCACGGCCTCGGAGCGCTTGATGGTCTCCTCGGAGGTGGTCAGCGCCGGGATCAGCTCGACCAGCTTCTGCACCGGAGCCGGGTTGAAGAAGTGGATCCCGATCACCTGGTCGGGCCGGGAGGTCGCGACCGCCAGCTTCACCAGCGGGATGGAGGAGGTGTTGGAGGCGAGAATGGCGTCCCGGCGGGTCACCACCTGGTCGAGAACCTGGAAGATCTCGGTCTTGACCTGCTCATTCTCCACCACGGCCTCAATGACGAGATCGCGGTCGGCGAACTCCCCGAGATCGGTGGTGAAGCTCAGCCGTGCCAGGGTCGCGTCCCGCTCCGCCTCGGTGATCTTGCCGCGTTCGGCGGCCTTCGAGAGGGAGTTGTGCAGCCGGGTGCGGCCCAGTTCCAGTGCCTCGCCGGTGGTCTCGGCGACCTTCACCTCCAGACCGCTGCAGGCGCACACCTCCGCGATCCCCGCGCCCATCTGGCCACAGCCGACCACTCCGACGCGTGCAATGTCGGCGATTGAGTCCGTCACCTCGTGCCTTTCGCTGTTCCGGTGTGGCGGGGGCTCCGTATGGTTCCGTTGCCCGCCTCGACCCTCCGACGTTACTCCGGACGTATGCGTGCCCGATGGCCAGGTCCGGGCATCCTGTATGCGGACAGGCCGACAGAGATGAGGTTACCCGTGGGGCGAATCGGCAGAAGAGGGTTCATGGGTACGGCGGCGGCGGCGCTGGCCGGCCTGACCATGGCCGGGGACGCCGCGGCCGTACCGGAGAGAGCACCCGGCCCGCTCCGGCACCGGCGTGCGGAGAACCTCGCATTCCGGGGCATGTGGCTGGCCACCGTCACCAACCGCGACTGGCCGTCCCGGGCCGGTCTCACCGCGGAGCAGCAGCGCGCGGAGCTGATCGCCCGGCTCGACACCGCCGCCGGCCGGGGGCTGAACGCCGTGGTCTTCCAGGTCCGGCCGAGCGCGGACGCCTTCTGGCCGTCGCCGTACGAGCCCTGGTCCGCGTATCTCACCGGTACGCAGGGCGGCGATCCCGGCTGGGACCCGCTGGGCACGGCCGTCACCGAGGCGCACCGCCGGGGGCTGGAGCTGCATGCCTGGTTCAACCCGTACCGGGTGGCGGTCCACACCGACCCGGCCCGGCTGGCGGCGAACCATCCGGCCCGGCGCAATCCCGGCTGGGTCCTCCCGTACGGCGGGAAGCTCTACTACGACCCGGGGCTCCCGGAGGTCCGCGCCTTCGTCCAGGAGGCGATGCTGGACGCCGTGCGCCGCTACCCGGTCGACGCCGTCCACTTCGACGACTACTTCTACCCCTATCCCGTCGCGGGGCAGGTCTTCGGCGACGACGCCACCTTCGCCCGGTACGGCGCCGGCTTCGCCGACAAGGCCGCCTGGCGGCGGGAGAACATCAATCTGCTGGTCAGGGAGATGTCCGAGCGGATCCCCCGGACCCGGTCCGGGGTCCGGTTCGGGATCAGCCCCTTCGCGGTGTGGCGGAACGCGGCCACCGATCCGCTCGGCTCCGACACCCGGGCCGGGGTGCAGACCTACGACGATCTGCACGCCGACACCCGCCGCTGGGTCCGGGAGGGCTGGATCGACCATGTCGTCCCGCAGGTCTACTGGAACATCGGTTTCGCCGCCGCCGACTACGCCAAGCTGCTGCCCTGGTGGAACGAGCTGGTACGGGGCACCGGTGTCGAGCTCGTCATCGGCGAGGCGCTGTACAAGGCGGGCGATCCCGCCCAGCCCGCCGCCTGGCAGGATCCGGCCGAACTCTCCCGCCATCTGACCCTCGCGGGCGAGTACGAGCAGGTGCGCGGCCACTGCTTCTTCTCCGCCAAGGAGGTCGGGACGGACCGCAACGGGGCGATGGCCCGGGTGGTCGCCGATCACTACGGGCAGACCGGGGCGGGCCGCCGCCCGGCCGGGTGACGGCAGGGGCGGACGGCGCGGGGTCAGGCGGGTTCGTGCGGCCGGACGACGCAGTCCGGGCCGGGGGACATCAGCGTCTCGTGCCCGTCCTCGAACCGGACCCGGTACGGGGGAGCGCCGTTCTCCCCGAGGACTTCGAGCACCTCGGCGATCCGGTCCTCGTGACCCACGGTCCGGCCGCGCACGAGCAGCTTGTCGCCCACATTCGCTTGCATCGGGACCGGCCTCCTCGAAGACGGTGGTCGTGGTTCCGAGTCTACGGACGAGCGGCGGGCCCGCACCCCGGCCGGCCGCCCCGCGCGGTCAGCCGCGGACCCGCTGGGTGACCGCGATGCAGATCAGCACGCCCGCGGCGGCCAGGGGCGCGGTGGGGGAGAGCCGCTCGCCCAGCAGCACCACCGACCAGACCAGGGTGAGCAGCGGCTGGGCGAGCTGGAGCTGGCTCGCCCGTACGACGCCGATCGCGGCCATGCCCCGGTACCAGACGTACAGCCCGAAGAAGGTGGAGACGGCCGCCACCCACACCAGCCCCGCCACCCCCCGGCCGGTCAGCCGGACCGGCTCCAGGCTCAGGGCCACCGCCGACCCGGCCGCGGCGAGCGGGAGGCAGAGGATCAGCGCCCAGCCGATCACCTGCCATCCCGGCATGTGCCGGGCGAGCCCGCCGCCCTCGGTGTATCCGGCCGCGCACACCAGCAGCGCGCCGAAGAGATAGAGGTCGCCCCGCTGGAACGAGCCGCCGGACTCGGAGACGGTGAAGGCGATCACCACGGCCGCGCCGGCGACCGAGGCGGCCCAGAAGGCGGGGGAGGGGCTTCGGCGGGTCCGCACGGCCGCGAAGATCGCGGTGGTCAGCGGCAGCAGCCCCACCACCACGGCCGCATGCGAGGTGGTGGAGGTGCGCAGGGCGAGGGTGGTCAGCAGGGGGAAACCGATCACCACACCGCCGGCGACGACCACCAGCGAGCCCCAGTGCCGGCGGGCGGGCGGCGGGACGCGGAGCGCCAGCAGAAAGCCGCCGGCGATCACCGCGGCGAGTGCGCTCCGCACGGCCACCAGCGACCAGGGGCCGAAGGATTCCAGCGCCCAGACCGTGGAGGGGAAGGTCAGCGAGAAGGCGATCACCCCGAGCGCCGCGAGCACCGTCCCGGCGGTCCCGGCGGAGGCGTCACGGCCGGCCGGTGAACCGCCGACCGCTATCCGGTCGAGCACGGTAGCGCTATCGTTGTCTCTCATGCATGAGCGTAGCAGTGTCGCCGAGTTGGCGATGAACCTGCGAAATGAGATCGAGCACTACTCTCCTGGTGGAAAGCTGCCGTCGAGTCGTACCTGGGTCGAGCGGTACCGGGTCTCCCCGGTGACCGTCTCCCGGGCCCTGGCCCGGCTCGCCGCCGAGGGCCTGGTGGTCACCCGGCCCGGCGCGGGCGCCTTCCGGGCCGGGCCCCGCCCGGCCGGGGCATCCGCCGCCCCGGGGGACACCTCCTGGCAGGAGGTCGCCCTCAGCGCCGAGGCCGCCGGCGACGCGGTGCCCCGGTCCGTCGACGCCTCCGGGGTGCTCGTCACCCTGGCCGCGCCGCCCCCGGGTGTCATCGAATTCAACGGCGGCTACCTCCACCCCGGTCTCCAGCCCGAACGCGCCCTCGCCGCCGCGCTGGCCCGCGCCGGACGCCGCCCCGGCGCCTGGGGCAGACCCCCCTCCGAAGGACTGCCCGAGCTGCGCGAATGGTTCGCCCGGGGGCTCGGCGGCACCCTCGGCCCGGCCGATGTGCTGGTCACGGCGGGCGGCCAGTCGGCACTGACCACCGCCGTGCGGGCGCTCGCCCCGCCCGGGGCGCCGGTACTGGTCGAGTCACCCACCTACCCCGGCATGCTGGCCATCGCCCGCGCCGCCGGGGTGCGCCCCGTGCCCGTCCCGGCCGACGCCCAGGGGGTGCGCACCGAGCTCCTCGCCGACGCCTTCCGGGCCACCGGCGCCCGGGTCTTCGTCTGCCAGCCGCTCTTCCAGAACCCCACCGGCGCGGTGCTCGCGCCCGCCCGCCGCGCCGAAGTGCTGCGCATCGCCCGCGAGGCCGGGGCCTTCGTCATCGAGGACGACTTCGCCCGCCGGCTGGTCCACGCGGACGCGGGGCCGCTGCCCGGTCCGCTCGCCGCCGACGACCGGGACGGTGTCGTGGTCCATGTCGGCTCCCTCACCAAGATCGCCTCGCCCAGCCTGCGGGTGGGCATGCTGGCGGCGCGCGGACCCGTGCTGGAGCGGCTGCGCGCGATCCATGTCGTCGACAACTTCTTTGTCCCCCGCCCGCTTCAGGAAGCCGCCCTGGAGCTGGTGGGATCGCCCGCCTGGAACCGCCATCTGCGCTCCGTCGCCGCCGAGCTGCACACCCGGCGCGACACGATGGCCGCCGCGCTCCGGCTCCGGCTGCCCGGACTCGCACTGCCCCACATCCCGTCCGGCGGCCACCACCTCTGGCTCCGGCTCCCCGACGGCACGGACGAGTCCGCCCTGCTCTCCGCCGCCCTGCGGGCCGGGGTCGCGGTGGCCCCCGGCCGTCCCTACTTCTGCGCGGAGCCGCCCGCCGCCCATGTCCGGCTGAGCTTCGCCGGGGTGGCGGGTGCCGCCGAGATCGCGGAGGGGGTGGAGCGGCTGCGCGCCGCCTGCGCCGAAGTCCTGGGCGGCTGACGGGTGTTCGGCGGCCCGGCGCTGTCAGTGCCCGCCGCTACCGTGACGAACGAACCATCCGGACGAGAGATGTCCGGACACGTACGGGAGGACGGTCAATGGCGGCTGGGCACAACGGAGTTGTCGAGGTGCGGTACTGCGAGGGCTGGGACCCGGGGGCCCGCGCCGCCATCGCCCCGCTGGCGGAGGCGGAGGCGCGCCGCCGGGACGCGTCGGGTGAGCCGTACGCCGTGCTGCTCTCCTCCGGCGGCGCGCCCAGGGCCCTGTTCCAGGTCGACTGGGGGCGGGCCTTCCTCTCCTACTTCCTCTTCGACGAGCGGGCCCGGCGGACCAGCCGGTACGAGTACCGGCAGCTGGAGCCGGGGCGGCTGCATCTGCGCTGCTACCGGCAGTGGCACCAGACGTCCCCGACCGAGCCGGAATTCCCCGAGCGCGGCCGGCGGTTCACGCTGACGGTCCACCCCGGGGGCGGCGCGCGGCGGGAGCTGGAGGCCGCCGGTTCGCTCCGCATGGGTGCCGAGGTCCCGGCCGAGCACCGCACGGTGGCCAAGGCCGGGTTCGGCGCGTGGACCGCGTACCTCGACCCGCGCGTACTCCGCCCGGACGCGGCGGACGGCCCGGTGACCCCGGTCCCCGCGCCGGACCCGGCCCCGGAGGAGAGGGCCGGGCCCGCCCCGGAGTCCGGCTGGTCCGCTCCGGTGCCGCTGCGCCCCCGGCATCTCGAAGCGCTCTTCACCCCCGGCAGCCGTTTCACCAGCAGCCGCGACAAGACCGCGGTGATCACCGAGCCCGTCCCGGCCGGGCTGCTCCGGCTGCCCACCGGCTCGGTGACGGCGGTGGACCCGGGCACCGCCGACGACCGGGACCAGCCCTTCACCGTCACCGTGGAGCCGGGCGAGTACCCCGTGCTCATCGCGTCGATGCGGTGGGAGGGGGAGGAGTGGGAGGGCGAGACCCCGGCCGCGATGCTGCGGATCCGCGACCGGCCGACCGCCACCTGGGAGCTCGCCCTGCGCCAGGGGCAGGACGCCCGGCTGCTCGACGACGGCGAGTTCTTCGGGTTCGGCGTGGACACCGGCACCGGCTGCTTCGTGGACGCCGCCGGCCGTGACGGGCTCGCCAAGCGCTGCGAGGAGTGGATGACGAATCACGGCTTCCGGGGGACGGACGGCGAGGAGGCCGCGTACACGGAGATACCCGACCCCGGCAGCGGCGCCCATGCCATCGCCTACCTGAGCGGCATGGGGGACGGCAGTTACCCGGTGTGGATCGGCCGCGATGGAGAGGGCGAGGTCACCTGTTTCGTCGCCGACATGCTGGTGCTCCACCACGCCGAGCCGCAGCCGCCCGTGGTGGAGCCGGCCGCGTTCCGCCCGCCGCCCGTCCCCGCCTGGGCGGACGACCGCAGGGAGGCGCCGTTCACCGACCCCCGGGCGACGGCGGAGTTCATCGCGGCGCAGCTCGCCGATGTCGCCGACTTCATGGCGGAACGGCGGGGCGGCGGGGGCTGACCGGCACCGCGAGCCGGCGGACGGTGCGGCCGGGGTGCGACGACCCCGGCCGCGCGGTCCGCCGACCGGGAGCCGAAGCGCGCGGGAACTCCGGGTGACCGCCTGTCCAGGCGGTCCACGAGTCTCCGGAAGAATCGTTTCCTCTCTTGACCGGCAAGGGATCGCCCGCTCAGTATCGCGCCATGGGTGTTCGGATCACGCTGGTGGCCGCCGCTCGCAGCTGCCCGCTGCTCGCCGAGCGCTTCGACGACGACCGGCCGCTCGACCAGGCCGGCTGGCACGAGATACAGCTCACCGCCCCGGCGCTCGTCCCGCTGAACGCCGCCGATCTGCGCTACTGCTCACCCACCCTGCGCAGCCGCACCACCGCGCAGGCGCTCGGCTTCGCCCCGATGGCGCAGCCCGCCCTGCGCGCCTGCGACATGGGCCGCTGGCGCGGCTTCACCCTGGCCGAGGTGACGGCCGCGGAGCCCCGCGCGGTCGATGCCTGGCTCGCCGATCCGTGCGCCGCGCCGCACGGCGGTGAGTCCCTGCTGGCCTTCATCCGGCGGATCGGGGGCTGGCTGGACACCCGTCCCGCCGGGGACGGCGGCTCGGTCGTCGCGGTCGCCGAGCCGTCGGTGGTCCGGGCGGCGCTGGTGTACGCGCTCCGGGCGCCGCCGTCGTCGTACTGGAACATCGACGTCCGCCCGCTCGCGACCATGGCCCTGACCGGTGGCGCGGGGTGCTGGAGCCTGAGCCTCCGGGCGGCCGCGCGGGCATGACGCCTGCTCGCCACCCCGTTGTCCCTCCGGCCGGGGTGAGAACCCCTCGCCCGGGCGGCGGCCCGCCGCCGGGCTCGCGGGTGGCCCGCCGCCGCTCCCGGCCGGCGCCCGGGGAGAGGAGGGCCCGTCCTCGCCCGGCGGAGGCGCGGAGACCGCCGGACGGGCGGACGGGATGCCCGCCGGGGCACTTCGCTCGTGGTCCCGCTCGTGGTCCCGCTCCCGTCCCCGCCGGGGCGCCCCGCCCGGCTACCAGGTCTGGCCCGCCGGCTGCCGGGTGGTGACATTGAGCCGGTTGAAGAGATTCGTCACACCGACCATGAGAATGATCGCCGCGAGCTGCTTCTCGTCGAAGTGGTCGGCGGCCTCGTCCCAGACATGGTCCGGCACCGCGTCCGAGCGGTCGCTCAGCCGGGTGGCGGCCTCCGTGAGCGCGAGCGCCGCCCGCTCGGCGTCGGTGAAGAAGGGGGCGTCGCGCCAGGCGGCCACCGCGTGGAGCCGCTCATCGGTCTCGCCGTTCTTCTTCGCGTGGGCCGCGCCGCCGACCACGCAGAGACCGCAGCCGTTGATCTGGCTGGCCCGCTGGTGGACCAGGTCGAGCACGGTCTCCGGCACCCCGCCCCGCTTCGCCGCGTCGAGCAGCTGGAGCAGCGCCGGGTAGGCGGTGGGGAGGATCTGGGCCGGGTTCTTCATACGTGCCTGCATGGCTGCTCTCCTGTTGATCGGTGCGCTGGCGCCTGCTCTCACCTCCTTGACGGATCCCGCCGGAGGAATGTGACAGCGCCCGCGAAAAAAGATCGGTCACGGCGCGGAGCGGCCCGGACACCCGGAATCCGGCCGTCCCGGGGAGGGCCCTTTCGGGAGAGCACCGCTCACGGGATATCTTGATGTCGAGCAATGTTGCAGACGTGGAGCGGAGCACCCGGTGACTGACTCGACCATCATTTACACGCACACCGACGAGGCCCCAGCCCTGGCCACGCACTCGTTCCTGCCCGTGGTCGAGGCGTATGCCTCGACGGCCGGGATCAAGGTCGAGAGCCGTGACATCTCCCTGGCGGGCCGGATCATCGCGGGCTTCCCGGAGTGGCTGGAGGAGAACCAGCGCATCGAGGACGCCCTCGCCGAGCTGGGCGAGCTGGCCCGGACTCCCGGCGCGAACATCATCAAGCTGCCGAACATCTCGGCGTCCATCCCGCAGCTGAAGGCGGCCATCGCCGAGCTTCAGGAGCAGGGCTACGCGCTGCCGGAGTACCCGGACGACCCGAAGACCGACCAGGACCGGGACGTACGCGCCCGCTACGACAAGGTCAAGGGCAGCGCCGTGAACCCGGTGCTGCGCGAGGGCAACTCCGACCGCCGCGCCCCCGCCTCGGTCAAGAACTACGCCAAGAACCACCCGCACCGCATGGGCGCGTGGACGGCCGAGTCCAAGACCAATGTCGCGCACATGACCGCCGACGACTTCCGTTCCAACGAGAAGTCCGCGGTCCTCGCCGAGGCCGGAGCGCTGCGCATCGAGCTGACCGGTGACGACGGCAGCACCACC
Source organism: Streptomyces sp. CAU 1734 (assembly GCF_039888735.1). Lineage (NCBI taxonomy): Bacteria > Bacillati > Actinomycetota > Actinomycetes > Kitasatosporales > Streptomycetaceae > Streptomyces > Streptomyces sp. CAU 1734. Next base: position 220,279 of record NZ_JBDQQP010000007.1, on the reverse strand, counting down.
GTGCTGCGCGAGTCGGTCCCGGTCCTCGCGGGCGAGGTCGTCGACGCGTCCGTGCTGCGGGTCGCCGCGCTGCGCGAGTTCCTGGCCGCGCAGGTCGCCCGCGCCAAGGCCGAGGGCGTGCTCTTCTCCGTCCACCTCAAGGCCACGATGATGAAGGTCTCCGACCCGATCATCTTCGGTCATGTGGTGCGCACCTTCTTCCCGAAGACGTTCGCCGAGCACGGCGCGACCCTGGCCGCCGCCGGACTGAGCCCCAACGACGGGCTCGGCGGCATCCTCAAGGGTCTGGACTCCCTGCCGGAGGGCGCGGCGATCAAGGCGTCCTTCGACGCGGAGCTCGCCGAGGGCCCCGCGCTCGCGATGGTCGACTCCGACAAGGGCATCACCAACCTGCATGTGCCGAGCGATGTCATCGTCGACGCCTCCATGCCGGCGATGATCCGCACCTCCGGTCACATGTGGGGCCCCGACGGCCGGGAGGCCGACACCCTCGCCGTCATCCCGGACAGCAGCTACGCCGGGATCTACCAGGTCGTCATCGACGACTGCCGGGCGAACGGCGCGTACGACCCGTCCACCATGGGCTCGGTGCCCAACGTCGGTCTGATGGCGCAGAAGGCCGAGGAGTACGGCAGCCACGACAAGACCTTCGAGATCCCCGTCACCGGCACCGTGCGCGTCACCGACGGCTCGGGCGCGGTCCTGCTGGAGCACGCGGTCGGCGCCGGCGACATCTGGCGCATGTGCCAGACCAAGGACGCGCCGATCAAGGACTGGGTGAAGCTGGCCGTCACCCGGGCCCGCGCCACCGGCGTCCCGGCGGTCTTCTGGCTCGACGAGGGCCGCGCGCACGACGCCAACCTGATCGAGAAGGTCCGGGCGTACCTGCCGGAGCACGACACCGAGGGCCTGGTCATCGAGATCAAGTCGCCGGTCGAGGCGATCGCGTACTCGCTGGACCGCATCCGCCGCGGCGAGGACACCATCTCCGTCACCGGCAATGTCCTCCGTGACTACCTGACCGACCTCTTCCCCATCCTGGAGCTGGGCACCAGCGCCAAGATGCTCTCGGTCGTCCCGCTGATGAACGGCGGCGGACTCTTCGAGACCGGCGCCGGCGGCTCCGCGCCCAAGCACGTCCAGCAGCTCGTCAAGGAGAACTACCTCCGCTGGGACAGCCTGGGTGAGTTCCTCGCGCTCGCGGTGAGCTTCGAGCACCTCGCGCAGACCACGGGCAACGCGCGCGCCCAGGTGCTCGCGGACACCCTGGACCGGGCGACGGCGACCTTCCTCAACGAGGACAAGTCGCCCAGCCGCCGCCTCGGTGGCATCGACAACCGCGGCAGCCACTTCTTCCTCTCGCTCTACTGGGCGCAGGAGCTGGCGGGGCAGACCGAGGACGCCGAGCTCGCCGCGGCGTTCGCGGCCCTGGCCAAGACGCTGGCCGAGCAGGAGGGGACCATCATCGACGAGCTGATCGCGGTGCAGGGCTCCCCGGCCGACATCGGCGGCTACTACCAGCCCGACCCGGCGAAGGCCGCGGCCGTGATGCGTCCCTCGGAGACGTTCAACCAGGCCATCGCCACCCTCGGCTGAAGCCCCGGCAGGGACTGATTCCGTATCGGAGTGAGCGTGCCCCGATCCGCCGGCACCGCGGCGGACCGGGGCACGAGCCGTTCCGTCCCCCCCCGCTAACTCAGCTCCGCGGCCGTCGCCGCCCCCGCCGCCCCCGGCGTCCCCGCGCCCGCCGCCGCGAGGAGAGCCCGTTCGCGCCGGGTCAGCGGCGGCCCGTCCAGCGGCGGATGATGCGGCCCGACCGCGGCGGCCAGCAGCACCCGGGGGCCGACCAGGCTGCTCAGCGGCGACTGGAGCGAGGTGACATCGGTGAACTCCCGCGTCATCAGGAAGCTCCCGGTGGAGGTCTTGATCAGCCGGTCCACATACCGGGCCAGCACCCGGTCCCTGACGGTGGGCGCACCCCCCTCGACCCCCGGATAGAAGACGTCCTGCCCCAGCGCCAGATCCCAGGCCACCGAGACCGGCCGGGCCACGGCCGCCTGGACCCGCCGCGCGAAACGCGGTGCGAGGATCCCGCCCGCCGTCGCCTGTTCCCGCAGCGCGAGCGCGCTCTGCGCCGCGACGGACATCCCGTGTCCGTACACCGGGTTGAAGCAGGCCACCGCGTCGCCGATCACCACGAACCGCTCCGGCCACTCCCGCATCCGCTCGAAGAAACGGCGGTGGTTGCGGGTGCTGCGGTTGAGCCGCACATCGGAGAGCGGTTCGAGCCCGCTGATCACATCGCCGATGAAGGGGTGCCGCAGCCCCCGGGCGAACGCCGCGAAGTCCTCCGCGCGGCCGGTCGGTTCGCCGCCCCGCGTCCCGGTCGCCGTCACCAGCCAGCGGTCGCCCTCGATCGGCAGCAGCGTCGCGTTCTGCCCCGGCCGGCCGCTCCGCGCGTCCGCCTGCACCGTCAGCACGGGGAACTCGTCCGCCCCCTCCGGGGCCCGGAAGACCCGGCTCGCGTAGACCATGCCGGGATCGACGGTCCGCTCGGGCGGGGGAGTGACCCCCAGTTCCGCCAGGTACCGGGGCGCCCGGGAGCCGCGCCCGGTCGCGTCGATCACCAGATCGGCCTCCAGGACGCGCACCCGGCCGCCGGCCTCCCGCACCCGCACTCCGGTGACCCGCGACGCGGTGCCCACCAGTCCCTCGGCCCGGGTGCGGGGCAGGACCCGCACCCGGTGGTCGGCCAGGACCAGCTCCCGCACGACGGAGTCCAGCAGATCCCGGCTGCACGCGATCAGGAAGTGCGTCTCCCGCTGCCAGCGCCGGAACCAGCCCTGTGAGGAGAAGCCGACCATCCCGGTCGGGATCGGGATCCGCCGCGCCCCCGCCGCCAGCCAGCTCTCCGTGACCCCGGGGAGCAGCCGCTCCGCCGCGTGGACACCGCCGCTCCACATCATGTGCAGATGGCCCGCCTGGGGGAGTCCCCTCCGGGGAGCGGGACTCTCCGGCAGTTCGTCGTTCTCCACCACGCGTATGTCGTCGGCCAGGCCGCGCAGCGCGGCGGCTGCCAGCATCCCGGCCAGGCCGCCGCCGAGAACGACAGCTCGCCGTCCCTGTGTGCCTCGGTGGATTCTCTTGGGGTCGCTCATGTGACTGCTCTCTGCCAGGCCGCCCTGGGGCGGTCCACTTCGGCGACGGACAGGGAGGGAACTGTCCCGGTTCGGACCTCATTGAAGCAATCACCGGGTGCCGGGAGAGAGGTGACCTGCGGCACCCGGCCGCCAACGGGCGTGGTACGGCTACGGCCTGACGGTGGGTCGCCCCGTGCCCGGCTTCCCCGCGCCCCGCCGCCCGGCGGGAAACCGGCCCAGCGAGAGCCGGCCGGCGGACCGCCTGCCCGCCGGCCGCCGGGGCGGGTCCGACAGCGCGCGGGACATGCGCACCAGATCCCGGTCACAGGAGGCGTGCCCGCTGGTGCCCGGGCGCATCGCGGTGTCCGGACCGGTCGGGTGCTGTCCGGGATCGGCCGCGAGTGCTTCGAGCGCCGCGACGACCATGGCCGCCTCGGCCCGCGCCGAGGCGTCCTCGGGGGAGGCCCCGGCGGCGAGGGCCGCGGCGAGCGCCGCCGCTCTGACCTCCGGATCGAAGTGGGGGTTGAGGGCGAGGAGCCCGTCGTGGATGTCGGATTCCCGCTGGAGCAGCCGGACGCCCACCGAGGAGAGGGGGGACATCCGCAGATTGCTCCGGCCCGCCGTCAGTCCGCTCAGCAGGCGCCACAGCGGGCCCAGCTCCCGATAGCGGGACCAGCTCCGCCAGGGGCCCTCCAGCCGCTGGACGACGAGCGGCAGCCCCAGCCCGGTGGCGATGAAGAGCGAGGCCGCGGAGGCCAGCGGCCGGGCCACGTCCGTACTCAGCTCGTCCCAGTCCCCGCCCGCCCAGCGGGCGCCGACGGCGGCGAACTTGCAGATGTCGTAGACGAGGGTGAGCAGATATCCGGAGACCATCAGCACCAGACCGGTCCGCAGCACTCCGCTGACATCGCGTGACCACCGGTGGCAGAGCGCGGTCATGATGATCGCGGACACGGTGTGCGTCACCAGATAGAGCACGATCATCTCGCGGATGTACGGGGTGTTCGCGTAGTACGTGTCCAGATCCCGCAGCCGCTCCGCGGGCGCCTCCCCGAGGGCGAACAGCACGCACAGGGCGACACCGACGAGGGAATAGATCCCGATGCACCAGCGGGTCGCCCGCCGGATCCGCCGGGGCGGACCGCCCCGCCAGTTGATGATCAGGACGATGCAGGAACCGCTGAAGGCGGTGAGGATCGTATAGACCAGCGGGGCGGAGAAGTTGGGGACACCGGTCAGCTCATTGACCTTGGCTATGGTCGGTATCGCGCCGAAGAAGAAGACACCCCAGCCGGTGACGAGCAGGACGGCCACGGCGCGCAGCAGCGGATCGTGCGGATTGCGCAGCAGGCCGGGCAGCCTGAGCAGAAAGGCGAGCCCGCCGAGCAGGGCGGGTCCGTAGAAGCTGAAGTCGGACACGCTCAGTCACGCGTCCCTCGGTGGCCGTGCCCCGGGCCGGCCCCCGGCGGGCATGCTTCCCGGCGGGCGCGGCCGGCGCTCCGGCCCGGCCCCGGCGGCATCGCCGTCACGGCGCGCCCGCCCCCGCCCTCGTCCCAACCCCCGGTCCACTGCCGTCTGTTCAGCTCTCCGAACACTCTTCTCCCCGTGTGCGCTGCCCCGCCGGGCACGGGGAGACCGCCGTGCCCCGCCGTGCCTCCCGGGCCGGCGCCGGCTTCCCCCCGCGCCGTCGTCCGGTAGGCGGAACAGTAACGCCCCGGCTCCCGCCCGTCACCGCTCCCGGAGGACCGGCCGGGTGCGGTTCGGCCGAGGTGCGCGGTTCGGGTGCGCGGTTCGGCCGAGGTGTACGACCGAGGTGCGCGGCCGAGGTGTACGACCGAGGTGTACGGCGCCGGCGTACGGCTCAGGTGTGCGCGATCACCACCAGTTCGCCGTCGCCCGCGCCCACCGGTTCGCGGTCCCAGCCCCCGTACATCCGCTCCACCGTGAAACCGGCGCTCAGCAGCGACGCGCGGAGCTCGTCCCCGGTACGGAAACGGAGGACCGCCGGGCTCGACAGCACCTCACCGCTCGGATAGCCGATATGGCTGGTGAAGCCGACGGAGCCGTCCCGGACCGAGGTCACCTCGAACCATCTGGTGACCACACAGCCGTCCGGCAGCTCGATCCGGCGGCGCGAGTCGATCGGATTCCACCGCTCCCAGCCGCGCGCCCGCGGGTCGCGGCTGTCGAAGGCGATCCGGCCGCCCGGCACGAGAGCGCGCCGCAGATCGGCGAGGGTCTCCGCCCAGTCGTCGTCCCCGGTGAAGTACTGCGCCACATGACTGGTCATCACCGCCACGTCGAACGACGCGTCCGGCAGCACGGAGGCGGTGCCCGCCACCCAGGTCACCCGCTCCGCACCCGGTTTGGCGCGGGCGGCGGCCAGCGCGGCGCGGTCCGGATCGACCCCGGTCACCGTGTGCCCGGCCGCCGCCATGCCGAGCGCGAGCCGGCCCGTGCCACAGCCCAGATCGAGCACCCGGGCGCCGGGTGTCTCGGAGACGACCGAGAGGAAGAAGTCGTCGTCCCGCGCCCAGCGGCACTCGGCGTCATACGCGACGGCAAGACGGTGATCGCTGAACTCGGAATGCTGCGGCATTGGCGGAGCGTAGCCAGGGGCGATCCCGGCCGACCACTGAATTCCGGCCGAGCGGCCCGATGACGACGGTGACAGCGGGCACACCCGGTTTCCGGCACCGCCGGGCCCCGTCCCCGAGGGCGCCGGCCGGGCGCGCGGGTGCCGCGATGCGGGGCCGCCGGGGCGGGCCTAGCCTGGGGAGGAAGTGTCGTCCTCGAATGGCAGGAGTCTGCCGTGGGGTACTCACCATTGCGTTTGCGCAGGGCGTGCGTGAGTCTGGCCGCCGCCGGAATGCTGATCGTCCCGGGGACCGCGTACGCGAGTCCGCCCGCCCCGGAGATCCCCTTCTCCGCCATGGCGGATCCGTCCCCCTCGGCGGACGGCGCGTTCGCCGACCTGAGCCCGGCCGTCACCGCGCGTCTGGACGCGGCGATCCGGAAGGTCATGCGCGAAGCCTCGGTGCCCGGGGTGACCGTCGGCCTCTGGGCGCCGGGGAAGGGGAGTTACGTACGGTCCTTCGGCGTCGCCGACAAGGCGACCGGCGCGCCCATGGAGCCCGACCTCAACATGCGGATCGGCAGCGAGACCAAGACCTTCACCGTGACCGCCCTGCTCGAACTGGTCGACCAGGACAAGGTGGGGCTGGACGATCCCATCGGGAAGTACATCGACGACGTCCCCAACGGGGACCGGATCACCCTGCGCGAACTGGCGGGGATGCGGAGCGGGCTCTTCAACTACTCGATGGACGAGGGCTTCTTCAAGGCGTTCACCTCCGACCCGGACCGGCCCTTCACCCCGCAGGAGCTGCTGGACTACTCCTTCTCGCACCCGGTGCAGTTCGCGCCCGGCGCGGAGTTCGAGTACAGCAACACCAATCTCATCCTGCTGGGACTCGTCGTGGAGAAGGCCGGCGAAATGCCGCTGAACGAATTCATCGAGCGGAATGTCCTGGAACCGGCCGGACTGACCAACACCGTCTTCCCGACCGGCGCCGAATTCCCCAGCCCGCATGCCCATGGCTACACCAACCAGACCGCCTCCGGCGACATCGAGGACGCCACGGACTGGAACCCCTCCTGGGGCTGGGCCGCCGGGGCGATGATCTCCGACCTCCAGGATCTGCGAAGCTGGGCCCGGACCCTGGCCACCGGCACCCTGCTGACCCCGGAGACCCAGGCCGAGCGTCTCGACATCGCCCCGACCACCATTCCGGGCGCCGGATACGGCCTGGGCATCTTCAATGTGCAGGGCTGGATCGGCCACAACGGCTCACTGCCCGGGTACGAGTCGCTGACGGTCTATCTGCCGGAGGCGCGGGCGACCATGGTCGTCCTCCTCAACACGGACATCGTCCACGACCAGGCGGAGCCCAGCACCCTCTTCGGGGAGGCGATCACCCGCATCGTGAGCCCCGGCCATGTGTACAACCTGCCGGTGACTGCGACCCGTTCGAGCAGTGAGTCGCCGTCGTCCTGACCGTGTCCGAGGGCGCGGGCGTCAGGGGCGGCGGCGGGGCTTGCCGCCCTTGCTCCCGCCCTTGGCACCCTTGCCGCCCCTGGCTCCGCCGGAACCGGCGCGGGGCGGCTTGCCGCCCGAACCGCCCGCCGCTGGCTTGTGCCGCGCGCCGCCGGACTCGGGGCGCTTGCTCTTCTTCTGCCGGGCGGGCGCCTCGGCGGCGGCCGGCGCACGTCCCCGCGAGCTGTTGACCGTACGCCCGCGCACGATCCCGATGAACTGATCCACCAGGTCGGTGGTCTCCTCCTCCGGCCACGACAGCGCGACGCGCGAGGCGGGAGCGTCCGTGACCGTGCGGTAGGTGAGGTCCTTGCGGTGGTGCAGCCGGGCGAGCGACTGCGGAACCACCAGCACCCCGATCCCCGCCGCCACCAGCTCCACGGCGTCCGCCGTGGTGGCGGGACGCTCCGCGGCGGGCAGCCCGGGGCGCACCTCCCAGTCGAGGGTGTCGTCGAGCGGATGGAGCACGATCTCCTCGGCCAGATCCCCGGCGGAGACCTCGTCGACCGCCGCCACCAGGTGATCCTTGGGGACCACCACCACCGTCGTCTCGGTGTAGAGGGGGATCGCGCTGAGGTCCGTCCGGTCGATCGGCAGCCGTACGAAGCCGGCGTCCGCGCCCCGGTCCCGCAGGAGACCGGGTGCCTCGGCGGCGGAGACGGGAACAAGGGTCAGCGGGACGCCGGGCAGCCGCTCGTTCCAGATCCGCACCCACTTCGTGGGCGTCACCCCCGGGACATAAGCGAGCCGGAACGAAGGGGATACTTCCGAGCCTGTCACTCCGCCAGGTTACCGGTCGTGGTCAGCGGGATCGCACACGCTCTATATCCTTGACCTCATGAAGTCGCACCAGACCACCCAGACGATGAAGCCCGCGACCGCGGCGAAGAAGCTGGGTGTGTACCTCGAGGCCACCCCCGCCGAGTTCCAGGAGGGCGTCGTCTCGCGCAGTGAGCTGAGTGCGCTGCAGTCCGACCCGCCCGAGTGGCTGCAGGAACTGCGGCGCAACGGCCCGCACCCCCGGCCGGTGGTCGCGGCCAAGCTGGGCGTCTCCATCGCGGGTCTCGCCCGCGGCGGAGTCACCGAGGCGCTCACCACCGAGCAGATCGACGCGCTGAAGCAGGAGAGCCCCGAGTGGCTCCAGAAGGAGCGCGCCACCCAGGCCGAGGTCCGGAAGGAAACGGTCCGTATCAAGGAGCGGAACGCGGAGCGCCAGGCCCGTCCGGATTCCTGACCCGCCCTCTCCCCACCGGCCGGCGGCCGGGCCCGCCCCGCGGTGACGGCGGTGGGAGCGAGCCGCCGAATGCTCTCCCGGACCGGTTTCCGGCAGCCGCCGGCACCCGGCACCGATGAACGACGCCGCCGGCGATCCCCGCCCGATCCGGGCGGAGGGGATCGCCGGCGGCGTCGTTCCGTGTGAGCCTTCGCACGTGCTCGCGGTGGTGTGCGCGGGCCCGCGCGCTCCCGGCGGGAGGTACGGCCCCGGGCTCCCCGGGCTCCCCGGTATCCGCCGGTTCCCCTCACCCGCCCGGCTGTGCGGGTCCCGCCCCGCTCCGTTCCGCCCTGTGCAGGCGGGCGGCCAGCCGGGAGCCGGACTCGCGGCGGGCGGCGCGGCGCAGCAGGGGTATCGCGAGCAGGAAGCCGAGCACCGCCCAGGCGGTCAGCACCAGGGCGACCGTGGGCAGCTCCCAGGAGCCGGCCGCCTCGGCGGCCCGCGCGCTGTCCGGCAGCAGGGCCGAGCGCAGGCCCTGCGCGGTCCACTTGAGCGGGAAGACCGCGGCCGCCCGCTGGACCGGCAGGGGCAGCGAGGTGGCCGGGAAGACCGTGCCGGAGGCGATCAGCAGCCCGATCGCGGGCAGCATGATCAAGGCCAGCGCCTCGCGCGGGTTGGGCAGTACGGCACCGATGGCCGCGCCCAGCGGGACCACGGCGAGCAGCCCGAGCACGGTGACCCAGAGCAGCGTCAGCCAGCCGCCCGGCCCCTGCGGCAGCGGCCCGTCCACCACCAGCGCCGCGGCTGCCAGCAGCAGGGCCAGGGTGCCGGCCGCGGTGACGGTCACCAGCAGGGACTTGGCGATCAGGAGGGCCGGTATCCCGCCCGGTGTGGCGCGCATCCGCAGCAGTACGCCCTCCTCCCGCTCGGTCACGAGCATCTGCGGGAGGTTGATGAGCCCGATCTGGAACAGCAGCCAGGCGGCGAACCCCGCGATCACCGGATGGGCCGCCGGCGTATCGGTGCCGGGTACGCCGCCGCCGACATGGGCGGCGATCAGCAGCGCGACGGCCACATTGGTCAGATGGCCGGACATCTCCCGGGGATTGCGCAGGAGATGCCGCAGCTCGACACCGCCCCGGAGGGCTCCGGTACGCCAGTGGCGGCGGACATTCCGGGCAGCCGATTTCCCCGTCGCCCGTGTTGTTCGCGCTGTCTCCGTTGTCTGGACGCTCATCCGGCCAGTGCCTCCGTGTCGTCGCTCTCCCGGTGCACCATGTGCAGATAGGTGTCCTCCAGCGTCGGGCGGCGGACCTCCAGGCCGTCGACCGGCCCGTCCGCGTCCCGGTGGAGTTCCCAGACCAGCCGCGAGGGGTCCGCGGAGCGCTCGCGGTGAACCGTCCCGTCGGCGGCCGTCCAGCGGACCTCGGCCCGCGCGGCGGCCCGCCGGGCCAGCTCCGCGGGGGTGCCGCAGGCCCGGATCCGCCCGGCGACCAGCATGCCGATCCGGTCGGCGAGCCGTTCGGCCTCCGCCAGGTCGTGCGTGGTCAGCAGTACGGTGACGCCTTCGTCGCGGGCCAGCCGTTCGACCAGGAGATGGAAGTCGTGCCGGGCCCTCGGGTCGAAACCGGTGGTCGGCTCGTCCAGGAAGAGAAGCTCGGGACGGCCGATGATGCCGAGCGCGACATCCAGCCGCCGCCGCTGCCCGCCGGACAGCCGGTCCACCCGCAGGCCGGCCTGATCGCCGAGGCCGACCAGGGCGAGCAGTTCGGCCGGATCGCGCGGATCGGGGTGGTACGCCGCGAAGTGCGCCACCAGCTCACCGGCCCGCCAGCGGCCGTGGTCGCGCCAGGACTGAAGGACCAGCCCGATACGGCCGCGCCAGGCGTCGTCGCCCCGCTCCGGGTCCGCGCCGAGAACGCGGACCTCCCCGGCGGAGCGCCGGCGGAAGCCCTCCAGGATCTCGACGGTGGTGGTCTTCCCGGCACCGTTGGGGCCGAGCAGCGCGAAGACCTCGCCGCGGTGGATGTCCAGATCGATGCCGTGGAGGACGTCGACCCCGCCGTACGCCATGGCCAGACCGCGGGCACGTATCACCGGGCGATCGCCGGGAGCGGTTCGCCCGTCCGTCCCGGTGGATGCGGTGGTCATCCCGCCTCCGCGGGCTGTTTCCGCTGTGGCGGCGCCCCGGCGGGGGCCGTCTCCGCCGCCGCGGGCACGGCGCCCTCGACGATGGCGCGGAGCGCTGCCACATGCCCGTCGAAGGCGGCGCGGCCGAGGTCCGTCAGCCGCACCCTTGTACGCCGCTTGCGGCCGCCGCCCTCCTTGTGGAGCTCCAGATATCCGGCCTGCTCCAGGGTGTGGAGCTGTTTGGAGAGTGCGGAGTCGCTGAGCGAGAGGCTGTCGCGGACGAAGGCGAAGTCGGCCCATTCGGCGGTGGCGAGCAGGGCGACCAGCGAGAGCCGGGTGGCGGGATGGATCAGTTCGTCGAAGCCGGCGGGGGTGCTCATCGGCCCGCCCGATCGCCCCGGGCGCGCAGGGATCCGGTCGCCCAGCGGTTCACCGGCCCGGCGGACAGCAGGAACACCGCCGCCGTCGCCGTGGCCCGGATCAGGGCGGCGGGCATCGGCTCCAGTGCCCCGGTCAGGGGCCCGGACAGCAGGGCGGTCCCGCCGGTCGCCACCGCCACGGCGGCGAACGCGGCGAGCATCCGCCCGTCGCAGCGGGAGCGGTGCAGCCGTACCCGGCTGCCTCGGCTGTGCGCCACGGCCACCGCGCCGAGCAGGGCGGCGTATCCGGCGACGGCCGCCAGGACGGCCCAGCGGGGGAGGTCCAGGCCGAGGCCGGCCAGGAAGAGCCACATGAGCGCGGCCGTGGCGTACGCCGCCCCGCGCCCGCCCGACGCGCTCCGCTCGACCTCGTCGTACACCCGCTCCTGTGGCACCCGGATGCGCTGCAAATCCCGCCACGCCTGCTCGGCGTTCACCGATGTGCTCACGGCCGTACCCTTCCGACGCCTTTGACTTTCCTACTGGGAAAGTTACCCCTGACTTTCCTGGCAGGCAAGTCAACCGCCCCGGCCCGCCCGCCCCGGGGCCGTGCCGGCGTGGCGCGGCCCCGGAGCCGCGGCCGGGCGGTCAGGCGGTGCCCGGGGCGGTGTGGCGGGTGCCCGGGCGTCCGCCCCTGCCGCCCGGCCGGTCGGCCGTCCGGGGCCGGTCGGCGCACCCCTTCGTCTCCCCGGCGGAAGGGTGGTGCCGTGCCGGGCGGATCAGGGCCACACCGTAGGCCGCGACCCAGACCACCCACATCAGCCAGCCGGTGAGCCCCAGCAGCCCGAGCGGGCCACCGCTCCCGACGATCCACGGGGCGAGAACGGCCGAGCCGAACAGCAGCGCGGCCGACAGCAGGCCCAGCCCGCCGTGCCATGGCCGGATCAGCCCGGCCCGCAGGCCCGCGACGGAGAGCCCGAGCAGGGCGAGCGCCAGAAAGGTGCCGTTCAGGGTGAACAGCGCCTCGTGCAGCGCCCAGAGGCCGGCCGCCGGCCGATCGCCCTGTCCGGCCGCGGCGCCGAGTGCGAGACGGATCGCGACGACCCCGGCGAAGGCCGCGTTCTGGAGCAGCAGCCCGGCGAATCCGACCAGGGACCACGCCTCGGACCGGCCGCGCTCGGACGGCCGCAGCGCCGCGACGGCACCGGCTCCGAACAGCGTGGCCAGCACCCAGGCGAGCGGTGTGAGCGCGGAACCCGCGCCGAGCGCGCCGTCCTCGGTCCGGAAGAACGCGTGAACCTCGCCGGGCCCCGCGCCGGTCGCCGGCAGTCCGGCGGGTACCAGCAGCGCGTTGCTGAGGACGATGGTCAGGGCGAAGCCGAGGGCCGCGACGCCGCAGATCGCGGAGAAGCCGCGCGAAGATTTCGCTATGGATAACATCTATTCAATGTAGGCGGCGTCAAGCGAAAGAGGCAATCATGAGCGATGACCGGGAACGGCGCGGCTACGACTCGTCACGCCGCACGGCGCAGGCGCGGCGCACCCGCGAGGAGATCGCCCGCGCCGCGCGGCAGCTCTTCGTGGACCGGGGCTGGGCGGCGACGACCATCCGGGACGTGGCCGCCCGGGCGGGAGTCTCCGTGCCGACGGTGTACGCGGTGTACGGCAACAAGACGGGGCTGGCGCGGGCGCTGGCGGACGCCGCCGACCTCTCCGCCGACATCCCGAGGATGCTCGAAGAGCTGGACGCCCCGGGCGCGACCCCCGCTCGGCAACTCGCGGCGATGGCCGCCTATGACCGGCGGCTCTTCGAGCGGGCCGGTGATGTCATCACCCTGATGCGCGAGGCGGGCCGCACCGAGGCCGATCTGGCGACCGCCTACCCCGACGGCCGCGAGCGCGGCGACCGGACCCGGATACGGATCTTCTCGTCCTGGCCGCCCGGTGTGCTGCGGCAGGGACTGGACATGGAGTCCGCCGTCGACATCTATGCCGCGATCTGCTCCATCGACGTCTTCACCACCCTGACCGGCGAGCGGGGCTGGGAGCCCGGTCGGGTCGAGCGGTGGTGGAGCGGGACACTCGTCCGCGAACTGCTGAACCGAGCCCGCCTGCCGGACCTTCGGTGAGGCGCCGGGCCCGGTCTCAGGACAGGGCGAGTACGCAGAATTCGTGCCCCTCCGGATCGGTCAGGCAGGTCCACGGCACGTCGCCCTGGCCGATGTCGAGATCGGCGGCGCCGAGCGCCCGCAGCCGGGCCACCTCCGCCGCCCGGTCGTCGCCGGGGTACGGCAGCAGATCGAGATGGACGCGGTCCGGCACGGTCTTCCCGCCGGGCGTGCGGAGGAATTCGAGATACGGGCCGGTGTTCCCGGCGGAGCGCAGCACCGCGTGATCACCGGTCACCTCGTGCCGCGTCCAGTCGATCGCCGCACCCCAGAACCGGGCCATGGCCCGCGGATCCGCGCAGTCGACCACCACCGCGGCGATCGGCCCGGTGTCCCGGTAGACCTCCCGGGGCTCCAGCACACAGAATTCGTTGCCCTCCGGGTCGGCCAGAACCGTCCACGGCACCTCGCCCTGACCCACATCGGCGGGTGTCGCGCCGAGAGCCAGCAGACGCTCGATCAGCTCCGCCTGATGCTCCGCCGAGGTGGTGGCGAGATCGAGATGCACACGGTTCTTCACCGCCGTCCCGGCCTCCGGTACGGGAACCACGTCGATGCCGACGGTCACCGGGTCGGGCCAGACGAGATCGCCGGCGGGGCCGACATAGGTGGTGACGCCCGGACTGTGCGCACTCCAGCCGAGCGCCGCCGCCCAGAAGCGGCCGATCGCCGGTGCGTCGAGAGCCTTGATGTTCACCTGGACAGGTCGCAGCGCCATACGGACGATCCTAAGCAGCCGCCTCCCGGCGGCGTCCGTATTTTTCCGGCCCCGCCGGAGGGGCCGGACCGGTGACCGGGACCGGCCGCCCTCCCCGCCGAGGCGCCCGTCCCGACCCGCCGACCCCTCCTCGTACGCCCTCCGGCCTCAGCCGGTTCCCCCGATACGGGCGACGGCCCCGCTCGCGGCGTCACGCAGCGCCTCGTCCGACCCCACATCGCCGCCGTGCCGCCACGGCGAGGCGAGCAGCGCGGCCAGGGCCGGCAGCGCGGGTGCGGCGGGCCCGCCGATCTCGCCCAGCAGTTCCACCGAGCGGAGTGAGGGGACCCACGGGTCGCGGAGCCCCTCCGGGGAGACGGCGTCCAGCAGGGCGGGGACCGCTTCGGCCGGGTCGCCGGTCAGCCGCCACCACGCCTCGGCCGCGTGTGTCCTGGTCCGCGGACCGAAGGAGCCCGGGGCCGTACGTGACCGGCGCAGGACCTCGCGTACGGCGTCCGCGTGGACCCGGGCCGCCGGGCCGAGTTCGGCGAGCAGGTGGAGCGGCCCGCCCGCCCCCCGCCGCACGGCCGCGCCCAGCACCGTGAGGGCGGGTTCCGGGTCGCCGGTGACGCGCCAGTGCGCCCAGGCCGCCGTCGGGGCCCCCGCCCACGGCACCCCGGGGCCGGGTGTGCCACCCCCGTGGCGGGGCGGGCGGTGGGTCCCGAGGGCGAACGCCCGGAGCGTGCGGGCCGTCCCTCCGGCCGGGGGGCCGATCCGGCCGAGCACGGTGACCACCTCCCACGCCCAGGGCCCGGAGAGTTTCGGCGACAGCCCGGGGAGGGCCGGGGCCGCGGCCGGGCCCCAGGCGGCCAGGGCACGGAGCAGGGGCGGCAGATCCAGGTCGTCGGGGCGGAACTCACGGAGCCGCGCGACGGCGCCGGGCAGTACCTCGTGAGCCCATGCCGCAGGCACGGTGACCGCGGCCGGCCAGGTCCGGAACCACCTCTCCGGGAGCCACCGCAGCGCCCGCCGGTCACCGGCACCGATCAGAGCGGTGACCACCCCCGCGCGGGCATCGCCGGATTCCGTCTCCCGCAGCCACTCCACCAGGCGGTCGGCGTGCGGGGCGACGGCGGATCCGGCACCCCGGAGGGCCCACGCGGCGGTGTCGGCCGTCGCGCCGCCCGTCCACAGGCCGTCGACGACGGTCCGCCAGAGATCCCCGGGCGCGTCCCGGCGCGCCGACAGCCAGGCGTGGGCCGCGCGCACCGCGCAGTCCGGGACGGGCGCGGGCGGCGGCGGAGTCACCGCCGCGACCAGCGCGGCGGCTTCGGCCGGCCGGCCGGCCAGGCGCCGTACCCACGTCCGTGTCTCGTCCCGCCGGTCCGCGCGCCACGGCGGGCGCGGCCAGGTCTGCTCCCGCGCCTCCGCGAGGGCCCGGCCGACGACCGCGCCGAAGCCGGCCGGCCACGGCGGGGACTCCGGCGACGCCGCCCGGTGCCGGGCCACACGCTCCGCCGCGGCGAGCCGGACCAGGGCGGCCGGGTGGCGCAGTTCCCCGTGGCCGGGATCGTCCGAGAGGTCGTACGGCGCCAGGGCGGCGAGCGCGCGCAGCCGGGACGCTCGCGCGCTCGGATCCGCGTCGGCGGCGAGCCCCGACCGCAGGGCGGCCACCGTCCCGGCCGTCACGACGGCGTCATCGCCGGGGCCGAGTGCCCCGAGCAGCCATGCCGCCATGGTGCGCACGCCCGGGCGGGGATCCCCGACGAGGCGCGGCAGTGCCGGCCCGAGGGCGGCGAAGGCGGCGCGGCCGGCGGGCCCGGGCGGGGAGTTCTCGACATGCGCGGCCAGCAGGGCGAGCAGCCGGACGGCCCGGCCCCGGTCCGCCCCGTCGAGCACCTCCCGGGCCCGCGCCGCCGCCAGTTCGGCCGGTGCGCCCCGGGCGGCGTCCGGCATCCCGGCGACAAGTTCTCCGAGTTCCCCGAATTCCGCGCCCACGGTCTCCCCGGCGCCCACGGTCCCCCCTCCGTCCGAAACCCCGCCGGCCCCGATCATCGCACCGCCGGTACCTCCGCACGGGCCGGCGGGACACCCGCGCCCGAGCCGCGCCGCCTCCCCGTCCGCGCGCATCCGGTTGACCTTGACACGGTGACAGGGCCTTTACTGCTCGCCGAGGAGGTGGTCGCCGTGACGATCACGCGACAGGAATCGGATGCGACACGAGCGCTTCGGGCGCTGGAGGACGACCGTTCGTCCGTACGCCTGCGGGCCGCCCTGGCGGTCGGCACCACACCCGCCCCCGGCTCTGTCGACAAGCTTGTCGAGCGGTGCGCGATCGAGCCCGAGTTCTTCGTCCGCGACATGCTGACCTGGGCGCTCACCCGCCACCCGGTCTCCCTGACGCTTCCCTTGCTGCTCCGTGAAGTCCGCTCGGAGCGAGCGCAGGCACGGAGCCAGGCGCTGCACACCCTGTCCAAGATCGGGGACCGGCGGGCCTGGCCGGCCATCACCCGGACGCTCCTGTGCGACGCCGACGACGAGGTGGCGCGGAGCGCCTGGCGGGCCGCGGTCCTGCTGGTGCCCGAAGGCGAGGGGGCCGCGCTGGCCGGGGTGCTGGCGACGCAGCTCGGGCGCGGCGGGCGGGAGACGCAGCTGAGTCTCAGCCGGGCGCTGGTCGACCTGGGAGAGGAGATCGAGCCCGTTCTCCTCGCCGCGACGACGGCCCCGGACCCGGGCGTGCGCGCGCACGCCCTCGCCACCCAGCGGCTGCTGCGCGACCCGGAGGCCGGATTCGAGGCCGCGATCGAGGAGGCGAAGCGCGTCGTGGCCCTCGGCGGGTTCGGCCCGGAGGGACAATAGGACGTGTTGATCGGTGAGGTGGCGCGACGGTCCGGGGTCAGTGCCCGCATGCTCAGGTATTACGAGAAGCTCGGTCTGGTGTCCCCCTCGGACCGTACGGGTTCCGGCTACCGGGAGTACTCCGGGGAGGACGTCCGGCGGATCTTCCATATCGAGAGCCTGCGGTCGCTCGGCCTGTCGCTGCGCGAGATCGGCCGCGCGCTCGGCGATCCCGGCTTCACCCCCTCGGCCCTCGTGGACGACCTCATCCGCGAGACGCGCGAACGCATCGCGGCGGAGACCGAGCTGCTCACCCGGCTGCGCCGGATCGATGCCGCGGACCCCGCCGACTGGGAGGGCGTCCTCCAGGTCGTCTCGCTCCTCCAGGCCCTGGGGTCCAAGAGCCCCGACGCACGCCAGCGCGCGGCCCTCTACTCGGCCGACGAGGTCCCGGTGCCGGTGGACGCCCTGGTCGAGGCGGCACTGAGCGAGCGGGACCCGAATGTCGCCGGGGCGCTCCGATGGGCGCTCGCGCGATCGGGCGACCGCGGCACGGCCCCGTTGTCGGAGGGCCTCGCCTCGCCGGTGGCCGCGGTGCGGGAACGCGCCGTGCGGTCCCTCGCCGAGATGCCCGGCGACGAGGCGACCGCGCGCCTGCGCGATGCCCTCGCCAATCCCGACCGGGCGGTCCGCGGGTACGCGGCTCTGGAGCTCGGGACGCGTGGTGTGGCCGATGCGGTCCCGATCCTCATCGACATGATCGTGGAGGGAAGGAACGACACCGACGCGGCGGACGCGCTGAGCGTGCTGGCGGCCGGCACCGCGGCGGCGGACCGGATCGCGGCGGGGCTCGTCGACCGCCTCGCCCGCGACACCGCCCCGGCGCCCGCACGCGGACGGCTGACCCAGGCGCTCGGGGGCATCCCGGGGACGAGGGCGTCCCACGCCCTGGTGACGCTCTCGCACGACGGGGACCGCGCGGTCGCGCTGACCGCGGCGTACCTTCTCCGGCTGCGCGACGCCTCCCCGGCCGCGCGACGCGCGATGACGGACCCGCCTCGGCCACCGCGCGGGTGACCGGGCCGCGGCCGGCGCGACGCCGCGCTCCCGGCTCGCCCGCACCCTGGACGCGGGCGGCCCGCGCCGCTCATCCCGTGGTCAGGCGCCCCCGGCCGGCCGGCGCGCGGTGAGCTCGGCCTCGCGCAGCCAGTCGGTGTACCAGCGAGCGAAGGTGACCGGCTCGCCGGCCCGGCCGAGGAGGGGGACGAGGTCGCCGTCGTCCGCGCGCCAGTCGGACCAGACGGTGCCGCGATGAGGGCCGCTGACGATCAGCCACTCCCGCTGCGCGCAGCCGAGGTGGGAGATCACGACGGCGCCGGCGGTGCGCTCGGGGGCGAATATCAGGGCTCCCCAGCGTTCGTCCCACGCTTCGATGGCGTCGTCGAACTCCTCGATGTCGTCGAAGTCCTCCTCCTCGGGGCGTACGGCGAGAAGTGCCTCGCGCTCCGCGGAGTCCGGTCCGCGGTCGGGAAAGGGCCGGGCGAGCATGGACGGATCGGCCAGGTCGGCACCGTCTCCCTCCCAGCGCCAGCGGCCCTGCACGCGGCGGACGGGAAAGAGGCCGTACGCGGGGCCCGCGCCGCCGGCGCCGACGCGGGTGAGGAAGGTCCGGTACTCCTCCGGCAACCGCACCCCCGTCTGCGCTTCCAGTTCGGCCAGCTCGCCGTCGGCCAGAGGGTCCTCCAGGACCCACTTGTGCCCGTGCGAGCCGAACACCCCGCCGCGCGCCGGCAGCTCACCCAGGGCGCGGACGCGCTCACGGACACCGTTCCATCCCTGATCGGTCATGCCCGGACAGTAAGGGGCGCCACTGACAGCGGGACCCGCCCCCGGTGACCGGGCGCGGTGGACGGCCTCAACGGCGCGGGGAGCGCTCGGCTCGCGCGGCCCTGCCCGGAGGGGGCGTCCGCGCGCGTCCGGATCGGCGTGCGCGGGCCGGCCCGCGATGGCTCCGGCCGGGCGGACCGGGCGTCCCGGCGCCGGAGGGCGGCCTTCCCGACCGGCGGGACGGCATCACGCGGGGGTGCCGAGCGGCGGATGTTCGAGCACGCGGGGCTTGTACTCGACCAGCTGGATGCGGCCGTCGAAGGTGCGGTGCCCGGTCATCTCCAGGGCGACGTCCGGATAGCCGTCGTAGATGCGTTCCTCGCCCGTGGCACCGGTGATCACCGGGAACATCACGACACGGAAGCGGTCGACGAGCCCGGCCCGCAGCAGGGACCGGCAGAGGCTGAGGCTGCCGATCGTGCTCAGGAGCCCCGAGCCACTCGCTTTCATGGCGCGCACCGACTCGACGGCGCCGTCGCGGACGAGCGTGCAGTTGGCCCACGTCAGCGGCGCCTCGAGTGAGGAGGAGAACACCACCTTGGACGCCTGTGTGAGCTCGTCCACAGACGCCTCCTCCTCGGGTCTGAACCCGTCCTGGCCGTTCGGGACCTCACCCGCGGCGAAGCCCGACATCAGGCGGTAGGTGTTCGCTCCCATCAGGTAGGTGGCCTCGGGCTGCCGGCCGAGCCATGCGAGGTACTCCGGGCCTTCCAGGCCCCAGAAACCGGGCCACCCCTCTCCCGACGCATGGCCGTCGAGGGAGGTGATGAAGTCGACGAGAAGCTCCGACATGGCGGTGCCACTTCCTTTCCTCGGGTGTCACGGACTTGGACCGGCCGCGAGCCGCGAACTCATCGGTCACGCTCGGCCGGGCGAGGCGCACCGCCCGGTCACAGCGCGGCGAGGTGTCCATGGTCAACCCTTTGCATAAAACTGCGTGAGTACGTATAGTCATGCCATCGCTGAGGAGGGTTCGATGGTCGTACGAGTGGCAGTGGCAGGGGCGAGCGGATACGCGGGCGGAGAGGTTCTCCGGCTGCTGCTGGCGCATCCCGGCGTCGAGATCGGCGCGCTCACCGGCAACTCCAACGCCGGACAGCCCCTCGGCGGGCTCCAGCCCCATCTGACACCCCTCGCGGAGCGGGTGCTCCAGCCGACCCTTCCCGAGGTGCTCGCCGGGCACGATGTCGTCTTTCTCGCGCTGCCGCACGGCCAGTCCGCCGCCGTCGCCGAACAGCTCGGCTCCGAGACCCTGGTCATCGACATGGGCGCCGACTTCCGGCTCGCGGACGCCGCCGACTGGGAGCGCTTCTACGGCTCCCCGCACGCCGGGACCTGGCCCTATGGGCTCCCCGAGCTGCCCGGGGCGCGTGCCGTGCTCGCGGGAGCCCGGCGGATCGCGGTGCCGGGGTGCTATCCCACCGCCGTCTCGCTCGCGCTCTTCCCGGCGTACGCGGCCCACCTCGCCGAACCCGAGGCCGTGATCACCGCCGCCTCGGGCACATCCGGCGCGGGCAAGGCCGCCAAACCGCATCTGCTCGGCTCCGAGGTGATGGGCTCCATGAGCCCGTACGGCGTCGGCGGAGGCCACCGGCACACCCCCGAGATGATCCAGAACCTCAGCGCCGTCGCGGGGGAGCCGGTCACCGTCTCCTTCACCCCGACCCTCGCGCCCATGCCGCGCGGCATCCTGGCCACCTGCTCCGCCAGGGCGAGGCCGGGCGTCACCGCGCGGGATGTGCGGGCCGCCTACGAGAAGGCGCTCGCGGACGAGCCCTTCGTCCGGCTGCTCCCCGCGGGACAGTGGCCCGCGACCTCCTCCGTGTACGGGTCCAACGCCGTACGGGTGCAGGCCGTCCTGGACGAGTACGCCGGGCGGATCATCGCCATCAGCGCCATCGACAATCTGACCAAGGGCACCGCCGGCGGCGCCGTGCAGAGCATGAACATCGCACTCGGGCTGCCCGAGGAGACCGGCCTCACCACGGTCGGCGTCGCGCCCTGAGCCGACCGGCCCGTACCGCCGGAACCACCCGAACCGCACAGCCCGCACCGGACCGGCCCCCCCGGCCCGGCACCCGCACCGGCCCGGCCCCCCGACCCCCCGGCCCGGCACCCGCACCCGCCCGGACACCCAGGAGATGGAGAAACAGTGAGCGTCACCGCAGCGCAGGGATTCACGGCGGCCGGCATCGCCGCCGGGATCAAGGAGAACGGCAACCCGGACCTGGCCCTCGTGGTCAACAACGGTCCGCGCCGCGCCGCCGCGGGTGTCTTCACCTCCAACCGCGTCAAGGCCGCCCCCGTGCTCTGGAGCGAGCAGGTCCTCCAGGGCGGCGCCGTCACCGCGGTCGTCCTCAACTCCGGCGGCGCCAACGCCTGCACCGGCCCCCAGGGCTTCCAGGACACCCACGCCACCGCGGAGAAGGCCGCCGAGATCCTGCCGGGGCACAGCGCGGGCGAGATCGCCGTCGCCTCCACCGGCCTCATCGGCCTGCTCCTGCCCATGGACAAGCTCCTCCCCGGTATCGAGACGGCCGCCGCCCAGCTCAGCGAGGACGGCGGCGACCGGGCCGCCATCGCCATCAAGACCACCGACACCGTCCACAAGACCGCCGTCCACCGGGGCGGCGGCTGGGCGGTCGGCGGCATGGCCAAGGGCGCCGGAATGCTCGCCCCCGGCCTCGCCACCATGCTCGTGGTGCTCACCACCGACGCCGATGTCGAGAGCCCCGTCCTCGACAAGGCGCTGCGCGACGCCACCCGCCTCACCTTCGACCGGGTCGACTCCGACGGCTGCATGTCCACCAACGACACCGTGCTGCTGCTCGCCTCCGGAGCCTCCGGAATCACCCCGGAGTACGAGCTCTTCGACGACGCCGTGCGCACGGTCTGCGACGACCTCGCCCGCCAGCTCATCGGGGACGCCGAGGGCGCGTCCAAGGACATCCGGATCGAGGTCGTCGGCGCGGCCACCGAGGACGACGCCGTCGAGGTCGGCCGCTCCATCGCCCGCAACAACCTCCTCAAGTGCGCCATCCACGGCGAGGACCCCAACTGGGGCCGGGTCCTCTCCGCCATCGGCACCACCGGTGCCGCCTTCGAGCCCGACCGGCTCAATGTCGCCATCAACGGAGTCTGGGTCTGCCGCGACGGCAGTGTCGGCGAGGACCGCGACCTCGTCGACATGCGCTTCCGCGAGGTGCGGATCACCGCCGACCTCGCCGCCGGATCCGAGACCGCCGTCATCTGGGCCAATGACCTCACCGCCGAGTACGTCCACGAGAACAGCGCCTACAGCTCATGAACGGGACACCTGTGAATCCTGCGTCAGCGCGTAAGCACACGGCACTGCCCAAGGCCCGGATCCTCATCGAGGCGCTGCCCTGGCTCACCCGGCACAACGGCAAGACCGTCGTCATCAAATTCGGCGGCAACGCCATGGTCGACGACGACCTCAAGGCCGCCTTCGCCCAGGACGTCGTCTTCCTCCGGCACGCCGGCCTCAAGCCGGTCGTGGTCCACGGCGGCGGCCCGCAGATCAGCGCACAGCTCGACAAGCAGGGCCTGACCAGCGAATTCAAGGCCGGGCTCCGGGTCACCACCCCCGAGGCCATGGATGTCGTGCGGATGGTGCTGGCCGGACAGGTCCAGCGCGAGCTGGTCGGGCTGCTCAATCAGCACGGACCGCTCGCCGTCGGCATCACCGGCGAGGACGCGCACACCATCACCGCGACCCGCCACCGGCCGCTCATCGACGGCGAGCGCGTCGACATCGGGCGGGTCGGCGAGATCACCAGAATCGACACCGGCGCCGTCGAGGCGCTGCTGGAGAACAACCGGATCCCGGTCATCTCCTCCATCGCCCGCTCGGAGGACGACGGACATGTCTACAACGTCAATGCTGATACGGCGGCTGCGGCACTCGCTGCGGCGCTGGGCGCGGAAACCATGATGGTCCTCACCGATGTCGAGGGGCTGTACGAGGACTGGCCCCACAGCGACGAGGTCATCTCCCGGCTCACCGCGACCGAGCTGGAGAAGCTCCTGCCCGATCTCTCCAGCGGCATGGTCCCCAAAATGGAGGGCTGCCTCCACGCCGTGCGCAACGGAGTGAACACCGCCCGCGTCATCGACGGCCGCGTACCGCACTCCATCCTGCTGGAGATCTTCACCGACGAGGGCATCGGCACCATGGTCGTGCCCGACGCCCCGTCCGGACCCGAAGGGGAATGATGAGCAACCAGGAGTACGCCCGGCGCTG
The DNA here is from genome assembly GCF_039888735.1 of Streptomyces sp. CAU 1734. Taxonomy (NCBI): domain Bacteria; kingdom Bacillati; phylum Actinomycetota; class Actinomycetes; order Kitasatosporales; family Streptomycetaceae; genus Streptomyces; species Streptomyces sp. CAU 1734. The sequence continues at coordinate 197,487 of NZ_JBDQQP010000007.1, read as the reverse complement.
GCGGGGCGTGATGACCGACAACTACGGCACCCCGGGGCTGGCGCTCGTCCGCGGCGAGGGGGCGAAGGTCTGGGACGCCGACGGCACCGAGTACACCGACTTCGTCGGCGGGATCGCGGTCAACGCGCTCGGCCACGCCCACCCGGCGGTCGTCGACGCCGTCTCCCGGCAGATCGCCTCGCTCGGCCATGTCTCCAACCTCTACGGCGCCGAGCCGCCGCTCGCTCTCGCCGAGCGGCTGATCCAGCTCTTCGGCAGGCCCGGGCGGGTCTTCTTCTGCAATTCCGGCGCCGAGGCCAATGAGGCCGCCTTCAAGATCGGCCGGCTCACCGGCCGCTCGCACACCGTGGCCACCACCGGCGGTTTCCACGGCCGGACCATGGGTGCCCTGGCACTGACCGGCCAGCCGGCCAAGCGGCACCCCTTCCTGCCGCTGCCGGGCGAGGTCACCCACGTACCGTACGGGGACGCCGAAGCCCTGCGCGCCGCCGTGACCAGCGAGACCGCGCTGGTCGTCATCGAGCCCATCCAGGGCGAGAACGGCGTCATGGTGCCGCCCCCGGGGTATCTCACCGCCGCCCGGGAGATCACCCGGGCCACCGGCACCCTGCTCTGCCTGGACGAGGTCCAGACCGGCATCGGACGGACCGGCCACTGGTTCGCGGCCCAGGCCGAGGGGGTGGAGGCCGATGTCGTCACCCTCGCCAAGGGCCTCGGCGGCGGTTTGCCGCTCGGTGCCGCCGTCGCCTTCGGCCCGGCCGCCGATCTCCTCAAGCCCGGCCACCACGGCACGACCTTCGGCGGGAACCCGGTCGCCTGCGCCGCCGGACTCGCCGTTCTGGAGACCATCGAGGCGGAAGGGATCCTCGACCGGGTCAAGACGCTCGGCGAGCGGATCCGGGACGGCGTGGTGGACGCCGGGGGCCGCGGCAGGCACCCCCTGGTCTCCCACATCCGCGGTGCCGGACTCATGCTGGGTATCGTGCTCAGCGAGCCCCTCGCGCCGCAGGTGCAGATCGCGGCTCAGAGCGCCGGCTTCCTGGTGAACGCCCCGGCTCCCGATGTCCTACGGCTGATTCCGCCGCTGATCATCGGCGAGGCGGAGGTGGACTCCTTCCTCCAGGCCCTGCCCGGCGTTCTCGACGCGGCCGCCGCGTCGCACAGGGAAGGACGATCCGGAGAATGAGACGAAGATGACCGAGGCGCAGGACACCGAGCAGGGCGGGCCCGCAGTACCGCAGACGCGGATGGCCCGCCACCGCCGGATCGTGGACATTCTCAACCGCCAGCCGGTGCGCTCCCAGAGCCAGCTGGCCAAGCTCCTCGCGGACAACGGGCTGAACGTCACCCAGGCGACGCTCTCCCGCGATCTCGACGAGCTGGGCGCGGTGAAGATCCGCAACACCGGCGGTGAGCTGATCTACGCGGTCCCGAGCGAGGGCGGCTTCCGCACCCCGCAGGCCCCGCTCGGCGAGTCGGCGAAGGAGGAGCGGATGCGCAGGCTCTCCGGAGAGCTGCTGATCTCCGCCGAGGCGTCCGCCAATCTGGTGGTGCTGCGCACTCCTCCGGGCGCCGCGCAGTTCCTCGCCTCGGCCATCGACCAGGCCGAGCTCCACGACATCCTCGGCACGATCGCGGGCGACGACACGCTGCTGCTGATCAGCCGCGATCCGGTGGGCGGCCAGGCGCTGGCCGACCATCTGCTCCGACTGGCCCAGAACGACCGCGCCTGACCCGCCGGCGGGCCGCAACCCTCAGCCCCGCCGGCGGGCTGGAGCCGCGATACACAGCCTCGCCGGCGATTGAGGCGCGGGGTCCGGGGCGGAGCCCCGGCAAGAGGCCCGCACGGTGCTTCCGCCGGTCCGCGACCGCGGGTCGTTCGCGGGGCGCTGCCCCGAGCCCCGCGCCTCAATCGCCGGCGGGGCTGGGATGGCCGCTCCCCGCCTCGGACCGGCGCGGAACGGCCACCCCCTCACGCCCGCCGCGGCGGCAGCGGCAGCGGAAGGGCCGGGAGTCCGTCCAGGCTCACCCCCACGTGCTCCTTCTTCTCGCAGTACGCCGCGAACTCCTCGTCCGACTTCCGCCCGAAGTGCTCCGCATGCTGGGTGCGTTCCCCCGTGTACTCCATGAACGGCACCGCGAACCCGCACGCGTCGCTGATCCGGCGCGCGTGGATGACGATGACCGCGCGGGCCGACGGCCCGTCCGCGTCCCCGAAGCGGCCGATGAGATCAGCCCAGCGCGGATCGTCCCGGAGGACCACCTCACCGCGGCCGTGCACCCGCAGCACCTTGGGCGGTCCGGTGAAGGCACACCACATCAGGGTGATCCGGCCGTTCCCCTCCTCCCGCAGATGCGCGATCGTCTCCGCGCCGCTGCCGCCGAAGTCCAAATAGGCCAGGGTCAGTTCGTCCAGGACGATCAGCGATCCGCCGCGGCCCTTGGGGGAGAGGTTCACATGGCCGTCGCCCGCGAGCGGGGCGGTCGCGGTGAAGAAGACGGGCTGCTCCTCGATGAAGGCCCGGATCCGGCCCTCGATGCGCTCATGGTTTTCCCATGCCCGCATTCTGCGCCGCGCGGGGCCATCACGGGGTGGCGTTGACGAAACATACGGAGGAGTGCATACTTATTCCATCGTCGGAATGCACCGTTAAGGAGAAACCCGTGACCGAGCGCGTCGTACTCGCCTACTCGGGCGGTCTGGACACCTCCGTCGCCATCGGCTGGATCGCCGAGGAGACGGGCGCCGAGGTCATCGCCGTCGCCGTGGATGTCGGGCAGGGCGGCGAGGACCTGGACGTCATCCGCAAGCGCGCGCTCGCCTGCGGTGCCGTCGAGGCCGAGGTGGCGGACGCCAGGGACGAGTTCGCCGATGAGTACTGCCTCCCCGCGATCAAGGCCAACGCGCTGTACATGGACCGCTATCCGCTGGTCTCCGCGCTCTCCCGGCCGACCATCGTCAAGCACCTGGTCGCCGCCGCCCGCAAGCACAACGCCGGCATCGTGGCCCACGGCTGCACCGGCAAGGGCAATGACCAGGTCCGCTTCGAGGCCGGTATCGCCGCTCTCGGCCCCGACCTGAAGTGCATCGCCCCGGTCCGCGACTACGCGATGACCCGGGACAAGGCGATCGCCTTCTGCGAGGAGAAGCAGCTCCCGATCACCACCACCAAGAAGTCGCCGTACTCCATCGACCAGAACGTCTTCGGGCGGGCCGTCGAGACCGGCTTCCTGGAGGACATCTGGAACGCGCCGATCGAGGACATCTACGAGTACACCTCCAACCCGGCCGAGCCGCGCGAGGCCGACGAGGTCGTCATCTCCTTCAAGGAGGGCGTCCCGGTCGCCATCGACGGCAAGCCCGTCACCGTCCTCCAGGCCATCCAGCAGCTCAATGAGCGCGCGGGTGCCCAGGGCATCGGCCGGATCGACATGGTCGAGGACCGGCTCGTGGGCATCAAGTCCCGTGAGGTGTACGAGGCGCCGGGCGCCATCGCGCTCATCACCGCCCACCAGGAGCTGGAGAATGTCACCGTCGAGCGCGAGCTGGCCCGCTACAAGCGGCAGGTCGAGCAGCGCTGGGGCGAGATGGTCTACGACGGCCTCTGGTTCTCCCCGCTCAAGCGCGCCCTGGACGGCTTCATCAACGAGGCCAACCAGTACGTCACCGGCGACATCCGGATGACCATGCACGGCGGCCGGGCCGTCGTCACCGGCCGGAAGTCCGACGAGTCGCTCTACGACTTCAACCTCGCCACCTACGACTCCGGCGACACCTTCGACCAGTCGAAGGCCCAGGGCTTCATCGAGATCTTCGGCCTCTCGTCGAAGATCGCCGCCCGTCGCGACCTCAAGATCTAGCGCCCCGGGGCCCCGGGTTCCCGCGCCACCGTACGACCATCTCCGCCCCGCCCGCCCGCGACGGGGCGGAGTGACCGCCCCCAGGCATCAGCCGAGGGGGCGGTCGCACATCCACACTCCGAGGAGCTTCCGCAGTGAGCAGCAACAACGGTGATGTCCGGCTCTGGGGCGCGCGTTTCGCCGACGGCCCGGCCGAGGCGCTGGCGAAACTCTCCGCCTCGGTGCACTTCGACTGGCGGCTCGCGCCGTACGACATCGCCGGATCCCGCGCCCACGCCCGGGTGCTGCACACCGCCGGCCTGCTCACCGCCGATGAGCTGACCCGGATGCTCGACGGCCTCGGCCGGCTGGAGAAGGACGTCGCCGACGGCTCCTTCACCGGCACCATCGCCGACGAGGACGTGCACACCGCGCTCGAACGCGGTCTGCTGGAGCGCCTCGGCGCCGACCTCGGCGGCAAGCTGCGGGCCGGCCGCTCCCGCAATGACCAGATCGCCACCCTCTTCCGGATGTACCTCCGTGACCACGCCCGGATCATCGGCGGCCTGATCGCCGAGCTCCAGAGCGCGCTGGTGGGGCTGGCCGAGGCGCACCCCGGTGTCGCCATGCCGGGCCGCACCCATCTCCAGCACGCCCAGCCGGTGCTCTTCGCCCACCATGTACTCGCCCATGTGCAGGCGTTCTCCCGGGACGCCGAGCGGCTGCGGCAGTGGGACGACCGCACGGCGGTCTCGCCCTACGGCTCCGGCGCGCTCGCCGGCTCCTCGCTCGGACTCGACCCGGAGGCGGTCGCCGCCGACCTGGGCTTCGAGCGCGGTTCGGTGGGCAATTCGATCGACGGCACCGCCTCGCGCGACTTCGTCGCCGAGTTCGCCTTCATCACCGCGATGATCGGGGTCAATCTCTCCCGGATCGCGGAGGAGATCATCATCTGGAACACCAAGGAGTTCTCCTTCGTCACGCTCCACGACGCGTTCTCCACCGGGTCGTCGATCATGCCGCAGAAGAAGAACCCGGACATCGCCGAGCTCGCGCGCGGCAAGTCGGGCCGGCTGATCGGCAATCTGACCGGCCTGCTGGCGACCTTGAAGGCGCTGCCGCTGGCGTACAACCGCGACCTCCAGGAGGACAAGGAGCCGGTCTTCGACTCCTGCGACCAGCTGGAGGTGCTGCTGCCCGCCTTCACCGGGATGATGGCCACGCTCACCGTCAACCGGGAGCGGATGGAGGAGCTGGCCCCGGCCGGCTTCTCGCTCGCCACCGACATCGCGGAGTGGCTGGTCAAGCAGGGGGTGCCGTTCCGGGTCGCGCACGAGGTGGCCGGTGAGTGCGTCAAGGTCTGCGAGGCGCGGGGGATCGAGCTGGACCAGCTGACGGACGAGGAGTTCGCCGAGATCTCCGCACATCTGAAGCCCGAGGTGCGCTCGGTGCTCAATGTCGCGGGCGCGCTGGCCTCCCGCAGCGGGCGCGGCGGTACCGCGCCGTCCGCCGTGGCGATCCAGCTCGCCGAGGTCAGGGCCGATCTCGCGGCTCAGTACGCCTGGGCCACGGCCGGGGACTGACCCCGCCACCCTCTGGTCCGACGGGGCCGCCGGGCTGCTCGACCGGCTCGCGATCCCGTCCCGGCCGCGCCGCGGACCCATCCGCGCGCGACCGGGACCACTGTGCCCGTTCGCCCGCTCAAGGAGCCGGCCCCCGCCCATCGGTGGGGGCCGGCTCCTTTGTTTCTCCCCGCCGAATGAGTCGGTGCGGCACCGGGTGAGACAGTGATGTCTCACATGGTCTATGCTTGTCTCATGACAGTCGACCGCGAGCAGGTACTGCGTTCCGCCGCCGCCACGCTCACCCGCAAAGCCACCGCGACCATGGACGAGGTCGCCCGGGCCGCCGGCATCGGACGGGCCACCCTGCACCGCCACTTCGCCGGGCGGGACGCGCTCGTCCTCGCGCTGGAGGAGCTGGGCATCCGCGAGTTCGAGGCGGCACTGGACGCGGCACGGCTCGACGAGGGCACCGCCCCCGAGGCGCTGCGGCGCCTGATCGCCGGGAGTGAGGCCAATGCCGGACTCCTCGGCTTCCTCGTCACCGAGAACCAGCTTTTCGAGGGCGAGCAGGTCAATGAGGGGTGGAACCGGCTCGATGTCAGGGTGGCCGCGCTCTTCCAGCGCGGCCAGGAGGAAGGCGACTTCCGGATCGACCTCACCGCCGCCTGGCTCACCGAGGCCCTCTACGGGCTCTTCGGTTCGGGAGCCTGGGCGGTGCAGTCCGGCCGGGTCGCCCCCAAGGACTTCCAGTTCATGATCGCCGAGCTGCTGCTCGGCGGCTGTATCCGACGGAGTGTGGAGAAGTGACCGCCACCGGACAGAAGACGCCGTACCCCGGCGGCGACACCGAGATCGTGAAGAACCCCGGCCGCTGGGTCGCCCTCGCCGTGCTGGTGCTCGCCGTGCTGCTGGTGGCGGTCGATGCCACCGTGCTCGGCCTGGCGACCCCGTTCCTGAGCGAGGACCTCGGCCCGTCCGGGACCCAGCTGCTCTGGATCGGCGATGTCTACTCCTTCGTCATCGCGGGTCTGCTGATCTCCATGGGCAGCCTCGGCGACCGCATCGGCCGCAAGAAGCTGCTGCTCACCGGAGCCGTGGCCTTCGGCGCCGTCTCCGTGCTCAACGCCTATGCGACCAGCCCCGAGATGATGATCGTGGCGCGGGCGCTGCTCGGTGTCGCCGGTGCGACCCTGATGCCGTCCACCCTCGCCCTGATCCGCAATCTCTTCCACGACCCGAAGGAGCGCAGTCTCGCGGTCGGCATCTGGGGTGCCGCCGCCTCCGCCGGTGCCGCCGTCGGACCGGTGGTCGGCGGTGTGCTGCTGGAGCACTTCTGGTGGGGCTCGGTCTTTCTGATCAACCTCCCGGTGATGGCGGTCCTCGTCCTCGTCGGCATCAAGCTGCTCCCCGAGTCGCGCAACCCCAACCCCGGTCCCTGGGACCTCCCCAGTGTCGGCCTCTCCCTCGTCGGCATCATCGCCGTGGTCTACGCGATCAAGGAACTGGCGGTCCACGGCCCGGGCCCGGAGAATCTGGCCGCCGCGGCGGTCGGTATCGGCGCGCTCCACTGGTTCATACGCCGGCAGCTGACGCTGGAATCCCCGCTGCTCAATGTCCGGCTCTTCCACAACCGGGGCTTCTCCGGCGCGGTACTGGCCGATCTGCTCACCATCCTCGGCCTCTCCGGGCTGGTCTTCTTCCTCTCGCAGTTCCTCCAGCTCGTCCAGGGGCGCTCGCCCCTGGAGGCCGGACTGATAGAGCTGCCCGCCGCCATCGGCGCGGTCGGAGCCGGTCTGATGGCCGGTCATCTCGCCCGCCGGGCCTCGGTCCGCAGCGCGGTCTCCGGCGGTCTGACGGCGGTCGGCCTCGCCCTGGCCGCCTGCACCCTGCTCACCGCGGACACCGGCCCGCTATCCATGGGCCTGGCGCTCTTCCTCGGCGGCTTCGGCGCGGGGCTCGCCTTCACGGTCACCGCCGACGTCATTCTCTCCAGCGTCCCCAAGGAGCAGGCGGGAGCGGCGTCCGCGGTCTCCGAGACGGCGTACGAGCTCGGCGCGGCACTCGGCATCGCGGTGCTCGGGTCGATCGTGACCGGGGTCTACCGGGGCTTCCCCGCCCCCGAGGGGGTACCCGCGGACGCCGTGTCCGCCGCCCGGGACTCCCTGGGCGGGGCCGCCGATGTGGCGGGCGCCCTGCCGCAGGAACAGGGCGCGGCCCTGCTCTCCTCGGCGCAGAACGCCTTCGCCGACGGATTCCATGTGGCGGGCGCGGTCGGCTCGGCGGTCCTGCTGCTCACCGCTGTGGGTGCCTGGTTCCTGCTGAAGGGCCAGCGCCTGGAGGATGGCGTCGAGCACCCGTAGCGGCCCGCCGCACACCCGCCCGCCCCGGGCACGAAAGGCGCCGGGCGGGAACGGCCCCGGGCACGAAAGGCGCCGGGCCCCGGACAGGAATCCTGTCCGGGGCCCGGCGCCGTCGTCCGCTCCGGCGAGTCAGGCCGCCTTGGCCTTGGTGGCGTACATGTCCACGTACTCCTGGCCCGAGAGCCCCATGACCTCGGTCATCACCGAGTCGGTCACCGCGCGCAGCACATAGCGGTCGCGGTCCATGCCCTCGTACCGGGAGAACTCCATCGCCTCGCCGAACCGGATCGTCACCCGGCCGGGGCGCGGCAGGCCGGCGCCGCCGGGCTGGAGCTTGTCCGTGCCGATCACGGCGAAGGGGATGACGGGCGCGCCGGTCATCAGGGTGAGCCGGGCGATTCCGGTACGTCCCCGGTAGAGCCGGCCGTCGGGGGAGCGGGTGCCCTCGGGGTAGATGCCGAACACCCGGCCCTCCTCCAGGATCCGGCGGCCCGTCATCAGCGCGGCCACTCCGCCGTTCGCACCGTCCCGGTCCACCGGGATCATGCCGACGCCGATGAAGAACCAGGCCATCACACGGCCCTTGACGCCCTTTCCGGTGACGTATTCGTCCTTGCCGATGAAGTGCACCGGGCGCGAGGTCACCAGCGGGAGGATCATGGAGTCGATGAAGGTGAGGTGATTCCCCGCCAGGATCACGGGGCCGGTGCCCGGAATGTTCTCGACGCCTTCCACGCGAGGGCGGAACATCAGGCGCAGGAACGGTCCAAGCACGGCCTTGATGAGCGACAAGCGGGACAACGAGTCCTCCGGTGTCATGGACGGACGGCGGGCGGCCGGTGCGGTCCCCCGCGTCGGGCCTTGGCCGGGCCCGAATGAAGTCAGGGCAGGTGAGGACGATACTCGCGGTTCACGTCTCATCGCACATCGGGTTCACGGAGTGGTTACGCACTGGTGACATCTATTTGCGCCACGTTCGTCCGGACGTTTCCCCGCGATACCACAGATTCCCCTAGCGTCGGTCACAGCCACGCCCGTACCCGCCGGTCGCCGGAGACCGGGTCGCGGCAGTGACCGGAAACACGGCCGGGTGACGGTCGGTGACAGGAGAGGAAGGGCCCGATGACGGAGGACACCGGCAGGAGTCCGGGGCGTCGGCGGATACTCGGAGCCGCCGCGCTCGGTACCGCGGCACTGGGTCTGACCGGGGCCGCCGCGGCGCCGGCCGGCGCCGCCGAGCGCGGGGAGCGGGACCGCGGACACCTGCGGGAGCTGCCCCGGCCCGCGATCATCGCCCACCGGGGCGCCAGCGGCTACCGGCCCGAGCACACCCTCGGCGCGTACCGGCTGGCGCTCGACATGGGCGCGGATGTCATCGAACAGGATCTGGTCCCCACCCGGGACGGCCATCTCGTCTGCCGTCACGAGAACGACATCAGCGGCACCACGGATGTCGCCGCCCGTCCGGAGTTCGCCTCTCGCCGGACGGCGAAGACGGTGGACGGCACCAGGATCACCGGCTGGTTCACCGAGGACTTCACCCTCGCGGAGCTGAAGACCCTCCGGGCCAAGGAGCGGATCCCGGGCAACCGCCCCCGCAACACCCTCTACGACGGCCGCTGGACCGTGCCCACCTTCGAGGAGGTGCTGCGCTGGGCGGAGAAGGAGGGCCGCCGCCGGGGCCGTCCGGTCTGGCTGCACGCCGAGACCAAGCACCCGACCTACTTCCGGGGCCTCGGCCTGGGCCTGGAGGAACCGCTCGCCCGGCTGCTGCGCCGCTACGGCCGGGACCGGCACGACTCGCCCGTCTTCCTCCAGTCGTTCGAGCCGGGGAGCATGCGGCGGATGGCCCGGCTGGTCTCCTCGCCCCGGGTGGTGCTGCTCGACGCCGCCGGGACCCGGCCCTGGGACTTCGTGGAGGCGGGCGATCCGCGCACGGTCGACGATCTGATCGCGCCGGACGGCCTGAAGTGGATCGCGTCCTTCGCCCAGGGCATCGGCCCCACCCTCAACCTGGTCATTCCCCGGGGCGCGGACGGCGCGCTGGGCCGGCCGACGACGCTGGTGCGGGACGCCCACCGGGCGGGGCTGATCCTGCACCCGTACACCCTGCGGAACGAGAACAGCTTCCTCCCCGCGGACTTCCGGCGCGACTATCCGGGGGTGCCGGGGGAGGACGCCAATGAGTACGGGGACGTCCTCGGCGCGTACCGGAGGTACTTCGACACCGGTATCGACGGCATCTTCACCGACCACCCGGACACCGGGCTGCTCGCGGCGGCGGACTTCCGGGACCGGCGGCCGGCCGGCGGGGTGTGAACGGCCCGGCGGTCAAGGGCCGGACGGGCGGGTGCCGTTCGGCCCGTGGTTCCGGCGGGCGGGCGCCGTCCGGACCGGGTTCCGGCGGGCCCGCGCCCCTCGGCCGGGCCGGGCCGGATGCCCCGAATGGGTGGCGGGGCGGGTGGGCGCGCGGAGTGTGGTGTGTGCCACTGCGACCCGCGGGGGAATCCCGTTCCTCTTCCCGGCTGCGATCCCGGCGCCAAGTGCCGCCACCAGCCGGTGAATCCCAGGCACGTCGCGCAGATCACAGAGAATTCCACGATCCACCCGTTCCTGTCGCCCGGAGTGGCGGCGCACAATGCTCGCGGCAGAGGTTGCAGCTCCAGGAGTTGGGGGAATGGAGCGGTAGACAACCGGAGAGCACAGGTGAGCGGGAGGCATCCGCACATGGGCATGAGCGTGACCATCTCAGCGGCGAGGGCGCAGGACGCGGAGCACATTCTCAAGCTCCAGTATCTGTGCTACCAGAGTGAGGCCGAACTGTATGGCGACTACGCGATCGAGCCCCTCACCCAGACCCTGGACGATCTGCGCGCCGAGATCGCCGAAGGGCATGCGCTGGTGGCGCGGCTCGGGGACGAAGTGGTCGCGTCCGTACGCGGCAGGGTGGACGAGAACGGCACGGCCCGGCTGGCGAAACTGATCGTGCATCCCCGGATGCAGCGGCACGGCCTCGGCGGACGGCTGCTCGACGCGATCGAGGACCGGATCGCCGCGGAGCGGGCGGCCCGCCGGTTCCAGCTCTTCACCGGTCACCGCAGCGAGGGCAATCTCCGGCTCTACCGGAGCCGGGGCTATCTCCCGGTCGCCCGGGAGCAGACCGGGCCGCGGCTGACGATCGTCACTCTGGAGAAGACGGCCGAGGCGCGGGAGTACATCGCCAGCGCCTGAGCCCGGACGTGCCGTACCACCCGTGCCCGGCGGGCCGGCGGCCGGCCGAGCGGCGCAGCCAGAGCATGCCGGTCACCGGCAGCAGTACCGGAATGAAGAGATAGCCCGCGCCGTACTCGCTCCACACGGTGGAGTCGGGGAAGGCGGACGGGTTCACCAGTGTCCAGGTGCCCACGATCAGCACCCCCGCCAGCTCGGCGGCGCAGCACACCAGAGCCGCCTTGCGGGCGGTCTCCCCGCCGCGCACCAGCGTGTAGGTGATGAAGGCGTAGACCACGGCCGCCACCGCCGAGAGCGTGTGGGCGAGTGGGGCGGTGTCGAAGCGGACGATGATCTCGTAGACCGAGCGGGAGACCGCTCCGACCGACATGACGGAGTACAGCCAGACGAGCAGCAGGCCGGGCCCGGCGGTCAGCCGGCCGCGCGGCCGTTCGCGCCGCCCGGCGGCGGTTCGGTTCTCCTCGGTGACGGGTTCGGTCATCGTCACCCTCCCCAGATGTCGTAGAGGCGGACTTCGAGCACCGCGAGCACCACCGCTCCGGCCGCGACGGTGGCCGACCCCCAGCGGGTCCGCTCGGTCAGCGACAGAAAGGCCGCCGCCGGGACCGAGAGGAACGCCCCGATCAGATAGACGACAAAGGTCGTCGTGCCGTCGTGGGCCCTGTCGCCGCCCGCCAGCCGGACGATGCCCACCACCAGCTGGGCCAGTGCCAGCAGGGTCACCACCGCCATGCCGATGAAATGCCAGTCCTTGGTGGGCTGGTCGCGGAAGGCGGCGAAACCGCACCAGGCGGCGAGCGCGAGCGCGGTCACGGCGACCGCGATCGTCAGGGCGTCAAGCATGGCTCCGAGAGTATTACGGGCGGGGCCGGCCGCGGTGCGCGGCCCCGGGCAGCGGGCGCCGGCGCCGCCGTCCTCCGGGTGTCCACGGCCCTCCGGAGGCTTGTGAACGCCCTCCCGACGCCCGGCGCGAAGTCGAGGCATGGCCGAAATGATCTGGTCTGTCGTGGCGTGAAACTGCGCTTTCATCGTGGCCTTGGCCACAGCGGGGCCGCCCGCCCCCTCCCGGGTCCCCGCCGTACCACTCCTCGTCATCCCGCATCTGTGCAGGTCAGACGGGAATGAGTGATCGCCGGCGGCCTCCCGGGCTCCGGTCCGGGCGACCGTCCAAGCATGTCCGCTATTCGGACAGTGTTGATCGGTCGCCGAGCCGGTCTGCTTTACTTGCCACATGACCACGACGAGCAGCCGCATCCTTGCGACCGAGGCGATCACGACGCCCGGTGCTCGTTGTATGTGTCGAATGTGCGCCTTCTGAGGGCCCCTGCCTGTGCCTCGCGCCCCGAAGTGAGATCAAGCAGCCGCCACCGGATCCGCTGAAGCGGACGGCCGCTGCCTCGCGCACGAACCCCATGCCCCCTCCGGCCCCCAGCGGGTGTCCCGGAGTCGGCCCGTGCCGCGTTCCGACCACAGAACCCCGGAAGACGAACGCCCCTGTGCCCGGCGATGACGCTTTGCCGCGCACTCGACAGTGACGGACATCCCAGTGATCACCACAACGGGCCTCACCAAGGTCTATCGCTCGCGAGGACGCGAGATCACCGCCCTGGACGGGGTCGATCTCCATGTCAGGGAAGGCGAGGTGTACGGCGTCATCGGCCAGAGCGGCGCCGGAAAATCCTCGCTCATCCGCTGTGTCAATCTGCTGGAGCGCCCCACCGCCGGCACGGTGACCGTGGACGGTGTGGAGCTCACCGCCCTCGCCGGACGCGGCCCCCGCGCCGGCCGGGAACTGCGCGCGGCCCGCAGCCGGATCGGCATGGTCTTCCAGCACTTCAATCTGCTCTCCACCCGCACCGTGCAGGACAATGTCGAGCTGCCGCTGGAGATCCTCGGCCACTCCGGCCGGGACCGCTCCCGCAAGGCGCTCGAACTCCTCGACCTGGTCGGTCTCGCCGACAGGGCCAAGGCGTATCCGAGCCAGCTCTCCGGCGGCCAGAAGCAGCGGGTCGGCATCGCCAGGGCGCTCGCGGGCGACCCCAAGGTGCTCCTCTCCGACGAGGCGACCAGCGCACTCGACCCCGAGACCACCCGCTCCATCCTGGAACTGCTGCGCGATCTCAACCGCCGCCTCGGCCTCACCGTCCTGCTCATCACCCATGAGATGGATGTCGTCAAGACGGTCTGCGACTCCGCGGCCCTGATGGAGGGCGGCCGGATCGTCGAGTCCGGCACGGTGAGCGAACTCCTCGCCACCCCGGGCTCCGAACTGGCCGCCGCGCTCTTCCCGGTCAGCGGCGACGCCTCCGCCGACGACCGCACGGTCGTCGACGTCACCTTCCACGGCGACGCCGCCACCCAGCCGGTGATCTCCCAGCTCGCCCGTACGTACAACATCGACATCTCCATCCTGGGCGCGGCGATGGACACCGTCGGCGGCAAGCAGGTCGGCCGGATGCGGATCGAGCTCCCCGGCCGGTTCGAGGAGAACGTCGTCCCGATCGGCTTCCTGCGCGAGCGGGGCCTCCAGGTCGACATCGCCGGCACCGCGGCCGTGCCCGCCGGGGCGTCCGCCGGGCACACCACGAGCGGCCCGGCCGCCGTCATCGTCAAGGAGGGGGCCAAGTGACCTGGTCCGAGATGCAGCCACTGCTGGAGCAGGCGTGTTGGGACACGCTCTACATGGTCGGCTGGTCCGCGGTGATCGCGGTCGTCGGCGGACTCCCGCTGGGCATCGTGCTGGTCCTCACCGACCGCGGCGGCCTGCTCGGCAACGCGCCGGCGAACAAGGTGATCGGCCAGATCGTCAATATCACCCGTTCGATGCCGTTCATCATCCTGATGGTGGCCCTGCTGCCCTTCACCAGGGCGGTCACCGGTACCACCATCGGCCGTGAGGGCGCGATCGTGCCCCTGGCGATCGGGGCGATCCCCTTCTTCGCCCGGCTGGTGGAGACCGCGATCCGCGAGGTGGACGGCGGACTCGTGGAGGCCGTCCAGTCGATGGGCGGCTCCACCTGGACGGTCGTGCGGAAGGTACTCGTACCCGAGGCCCTGCCGTCCCTGATAGCCGGCATCACCACCACCGTCGTGGTCCTCATCGGCTACTCGGCCATGGCCGGAAGCGTCGGCGCGGGCGGCCTCGGCGACATCGCCATCCGCTACGGCTACATGCGCTTCGAGACCGAGCTGATGTGGATCACCGTGGCGATCCTCGCCGCCGTCATCTCCCTCATCCAGTTCACCGGCGACTACGCGGCCCGCGGCATCCACCGCCGCGGACGCGGCGGCGCCCCGGCGCCCCGGCTGCGCCTGCTCTCCGCCGGCCGCTCCGCGGCCCGGGTCGCCACGGCTCCCGGAGCCGAATCGGTGACCGGGACCGCGACGGCGAAGGAGCCCCGCCCCCAGTAGGGCCCTCCCTCCCCCTCCGGTTCCCACCCGGACCTCCCGACCAGCCCCATCCGGGGCGCACCACCCGCACCACCATGGAGAAAGGCACTTTTCGTGCGTAACACTGCCAAGATCACCGCTGCCGTCCTCGTCACCGGAGCCCTCACCCTCGGCCTCACCGCCTGCGGCTCCGACTCCGACTCCAAGAACGACGCGAACAGCCCGCTGCTCGTGGGCGCCACCTCCGTCCCGCACGCCGAGATCCTCGGCTTCATCAAGGACGAGCTGGCCGCGAAGGAAGACCTCGAGCTGGAGGTCAAGGAGTTCACCGACTACGTGACGCTGAACCCGGCCACCCAGAGCGGCGAGGTGGGTGCCAACTTCTTCCAGCACAAGCCGTTCCTCGACGACTTCAACAAGAAGAACAACACCACGATCGTCCCCGTCGCCACGGTCCACCTCGAACCGCTCGGCCTCTACTCCAAGAAGATCAAGGACCTGGCCGGCCTCAAGGACGGCGCGACCGTCGCGGTGCCGAACGACACCACCAACGAGGCCCGCGCCCTGAAGCTGCTGGAGGCGAACGGCGTCATCAAGCTGAAGGCCGGCGCCGGGGACGACGCCACGCCCAAGGACATCGCCGAGAACCCCAAGAAGCTGCAGTTCAAGGAGGTCGAGGCGGCCCTGACGCCGCGCGCCCTCGACGACGTCGACGCGGCCGTCATCAACGGCAACTACGCCGTCGAGGCCAAGCTCAGCCCCAAGAACGACTCGCTCGCCCTGGAGTCGGCCACGGACAACCCGTACGGCAACTTCCTCGCCGTCAAGAAGGGCGAGGAGAAGGACCCGCGCGTGGTCAAGCTCGCCAAGCTGCTCCAGACGCCCGAGGTGAAGAAGTTCATCGAGGACAAGTACGAGGGCTCCATCATCGCGGCCTTCTGACCCGCCGGCCGGACCCGCCCCGGGCCCCGCACCCCTTTCGGGGGCGTGCGGGGCCCGCGGCGCACCACCGGGGCGCAAGTGCGGCACCCTGTGGTGCAGTTCGATTCGCCCATGCTGCATCCTGGGTCTTCGGCAGGCCCCGGTTCCGGGCCCTCGGCAGACCTTTTGGTTACGGAGCGTCGCATGACAACCACCTTCCCGGACGTGTCCATCAGCACGGATCGGTTGGTGCTGCGAGCCTTCGAGGAGGGCGACATCCCCGCGTACGCGGAGATGATGAACGACGAGCAGACCATCGCCTGGACCTCCGCGCCGCACCCGTACACCACCGCCGACGCCGAGTACTGGATCCGCAGGATCGCTCCTGCGGAACGGCTGGGCGGCGGCGGGATCGTGCTCGCCGTGACCGAATTCCTCACCCAGCGGCTGGTGGGCACCGTCCATCTGCGCAACACCAACTGGCACACCCGCGCCACCGAGGCCGCCTGTGTCACCGCCCCCTGGGCGCGCGGCGAGGGGTACGCCACCGAATCGGTGCTGGCCGTCGCCAAATGGCTCTTCCGCGACCAGAAGTTCGAGCGGCTGGAGCTGCGCACCGCGGCCGGCAACACCGCCTCCCAGCAGGTGGCCCAGAAGGCGGGGGCCATCAGCGAGGGGGTGCTGCGCAGCGCCTGGATAGCGCGCGTCCAGACGGAGGACGGCACCTGGACCGACACCCGTACCGATCTGATCCTCTGGAGCCTGCTCCCCGAGGACCTGGAGGGCGGCACGGAGCGGATGGCCCGCTTCGGCTACTCCTCCTTCACCGAACTCGCCTGAATCCCGGCCGGTACCGCCGCCGCCCGCGCCGGGTAATCTCACTGAGCCCGCCACCCGCGCGCCCGCGACGACACCAGGGGAGACTGACGACGATGGCAGACCGTGTCACCGTGATCGGCTGGGACGGTTCGCCCCTGACCGCCGCGGCCCGGTCCGCCCTCTCCGCCGCCACTCTGGTGGCCGGGGCGGCGCACCATCTCGCCCTTCCCGAGGTGCCGGGACCGGCCGAGCGGATCCGCCTCGGCAGCGTCGACCTCGCCGCCCGCCGGATCGCCGGCCACCGCGGCACCGCCGTCGTCCTCGCCGACGGCGACCCCGGATTCTTCGGCGTCGTCCGCGTACTGCGCGCCCCGGAGCACGGCCTGGAGGTCGAGGTCGTCCCCGCCGTCTCCTCCGTCGCCGCCGCCTTCGCCCGGGCCGGCATGCCCTGGGACGACGCCCGCACCGTGGTGGCCCACCCGCGCACCCTGCGCCGCGCCGTCAATGTCTGCCGCGCCCACCCCAAGGTCGCCGTCCTCACCTCACCGGGCGCCGGCCCCGCCGAACTGGCCCTGCTGCTGGAAGGGGTCCACCGCACCTTCGTCATCTGCGAGGAGCTGGGCACCGACCGCGAACAGGTCACCGTCCTGACCTCCGACAAGGCCGCCGACCATGTCTGGCGCGACCCCAATGTGGTCATCGTCATCGGCGGGAGCGGCAGCGCGGGCCGCACGGCACCGGGCGGCGGCTGGCTCGCCGGCCACGACCAGGGGCATCCGGGAACACGGGGATGGGGGCTCCCCGCCGAGCGGTACGCCCCCGGCCCCGACCCGGCCGCCGGCCCCGATCCGCACCACCCCGTCGCACCCGGCCGCCCGGTGCCCGGCCACCCCGTGCCCGGACGGTCCGGCGAGGGCGAGTCCGGACAGCTGCGCGCCGTGCAGCTCGCCAGGATCGGACCCCGCATCGGCGATCTCGTCTGGGACATCGGCTCCGGCGGCGGCGCGTTCGCCGTCGAGGCGGCCCGCTTCGGGGCCGCGGTGATCGCCGTCGACGCCGACCGCGAGGCATGCGCACGCGCCGACGCCGCCGCCCGCCGCACCGGCGTCCAGCTCCAGGTGATCAACGGCCGCGCGCCCCAGGTGCTGGAGCGGCTGCCGGAACCCGATGTCGTGCGCATCGGCGGCGGCGGCGCCGAGGTGGTGACCGCCTGCACCGACCGCCGCCCGGAACGCATCGTGGCCCATGCCTCCACCCGGGACGAGGCCGAGGAGATCGGCGCCGCCCTGGGCGCGGGCGGCTACACCGTCGAATGCGCCCTGCTCCAGTCGGTGCAACTGGATCCCCGAGGCTGGCAGGAGCGCGAGCGCTCCACCGTCTTCCTGCTCTCCGGACAGCAGCCGGAGCGCGCCCCGAGACCCTGATTCGGGGCGGCGCGAGGTAGGCTGGCCGATCGTTGTACCGCACCCGGAGCTCACCGAATTCCTTGGTGATCACCCGGTGAACCCGGAGAACAGTGCCGTTTTGGCTCCGGTTTGTGGTACGCCGTAACCGGGGGACGCGCAACGTGGCGCAGCCCACAGCGGACCGTGGCGGATCTCCCCGCCGCGGGCGCGAACGGCCGCGAGAATGCTTGGAGTCCGTGGGCGATCGTGCCGCGTGGCGCACGTGCTCGTTCTAGGTGACGGGCGTCAGATGTGCCGCTGTCGGGCGTCCGGGCGATGGACGAAGGACTCACAACCGATGTGCGAGGGGTACGCATGACTGACACCGGCCGGATCCCGGGCGAGGGGCTGCCGGGGAACGCAGGCGTGGTGGAACAGGAGCCGGACATGGCGGCCCCGGACGCCTACACCTTCCTGCCCCCGTCGGCGCCCGTCGCCAGTGAGGACGATCTGCTGCTGATGCCGGGCGCACAGGGCGCCTGGAGCGACCCGCAGGCCGTCCAGCCCGTACCGCAGCAGATGCAGGCCGCACCGCACGCGATGGCCCATGCCGGAGTGCCCGGCCAGTACGCCCAGGCACCCGCCGGACCCGAGTACGCCGCCCCCGCCGCACCGGTCCAGGTGCCCGCGCCGGAGCTCGCGGCCCCCACGGATCTGGGCACGCCGGAGCCGGCGGTGCCCGCGCAGGGGGTGCCGGGCGCACCGGGTATACAGGCCCCTCAGCAGCAGCCGGCCGCCGTGCCCGAGGCCCCGGTGGCCGAGGATCTTGTGAACCCCGAGCAGGCTGCCGAGCCGTCCGCCCCCGCCGGGCCGGACCCGGCGGCGGCCGGCGCGCCCGCGGGCGAACAGCCCGTACCGCAGCCCGTCCCGGCGACCGCCGCTCCCGTACCGCCGTCCGCGCGGCGTCCGCTGCACATGGGACCGCCGCTGCCCGAGATGTCCAACGGCGTGGTCCGCTCGCTCGCCGACCGCGGGCCCGCGGGCGCGCCCACCCCGGCGCCCCCGATGAACACCCCGAACACGGTGGCCGGAGCGCCGGTGGCCGGTCCGGAGCAGCTCGACGCGCCGGGCGGCGATGCGCCGGTGCTGCCGGGCCCGCAGCTGGGCGAGATCCCGCCCGCGGCGGGCGCGCCGTGGGGCGCGCAGGCCCCGCAGCCCGTGCAGGAGGCCGTGGTTCCCGTTCCGGTTCCTGTCGAGGCGGAGCCGGCCGTGTCCGAGGCCGTGCCGGTCGCGGAGGCGGCGCCGGTCGTGGCGGAGGCTTCCGCCGTGGTGGAGACCGTCCCTGTGGCGGACCCCGAGGCCGGGGCGGGGTCCGAGCCGGTCGCCGAGGCCGTGCCGGTGTCGGCCGAGGCCGAGGCCGAGGCAGCGCCGGTCGTGGCGGAGGACGCGGCTGTCGCCGGTCCGGCCGTCGTGACAGCCGATTCGGCACAGCCGGAGCCGGAGGCGCAGGCCGTGGAGCCGGAGCCCGCCGAGCCGGTCGAGCAGGTCGAGCCCGCCGAGCCGGTCGAGATCGCCGAGCCGGAGGCCGTTGCCCCGGAGGCGGAGGCCGAGGCCGAGGCGGTTCAGCCGGAGGCCGTGGAGCCGGAGCCGGCCGGTGCCGAGACGCCCGCCGACGAGCAGCCGGAGGCCGCGGCCGAGGCTGTGGAGGTCGCGGAGACGGCCGCCGAGGAGACGGCCGCTCCCGAGGCGCCGGCCGAGACCGTCGCGGCTGTGGAGCCGGAGGCCGAGGTCCCGGTGGCACAGCCGGAGGAAGCACTCGCGGAGGCTCCCGCTCCGGAGGTTGCGGAGGCCGAGCTTCCCGCGCCCGAGGTGTCCGAGCCGGTGGCCGACGCCGAGGTCGAGGCCGTGACAGAGGCCGTGACAGAGGCCGAGGCCGTGCCGGAGACCGAAGCGGTGTCCGAGGCGCCCGAGGCGGCTCCGGAACCGGTCGCGGTCGCGGCCCCCGAGCCCGAGCCGGAGACCGCCCCCGAGCCGGTGCCCGCCGTCGTCGAAGCCCCCGGGGCGGCGGAGCCCGAGGCCCCGGTGGAGGTGCCCCCCGTTCCGCAGCCCGAGGCTGTCGTGGCCGTGGAGCCCGAGCCGGCGGCCGAGCCGCCCGTCGCCGATGCGGAGCCCGTCCCCGTACCGGAGCAGGAGGCCCCGCCGCAGGAAGCCCCGGTGGCCGAGCCCGAGCCGGCCCCCGAGCCCGTCACGGCCGCGGAGCCCGTCACGGCCGCTCCCGCCGGACCGGAAGCCCCGGCCGTCGCCGAGCCGCTTCCCGCCGCGGTGCCGGTGCCGGCAGTGACCGAACCGGCCCCGCAGGAGCAGACCGCCCCCGAGCCCGCGCCGGAGCCCGCCGCCGAGCCCGCCGCCGAGCCGGAAGCCGCCTCCGGGGACGCAGCCCCGGCCGAGGCGGCCGAGCCCGGCACCGAGCCTGCCCCGGCGGCCGGCCCGCCCGCGCCCGGATACGACGAGGCCGAGCGCGACGCCGTCCTGCGGGTGATGCACGAGCGCCGCGACATCCGCAATGGATTCCGCGCCGACCCCATCCCGCACGAGGTGCTGCTCCGGGTGCTGGAGGCCGCGCACACGGCCCCCAGCGTCGGGCACTCCCAGCCGTGGGACTTCGTGGTCATCCGCTCCGCCGAGACCCGCCGCACCATGCACGAACTGGCGCAGCACCAGCGGGACGCCTATCTCAAGTCCCTCCCCAAGGGCCGGGCCAAGCAGTTCAAGGAACTGAAGATAGAGGCCATCCTCGACACCCCGGTCAATATCGTCGTCACCGCCGACCCGACGCGCGGCGGCCGTCACACCCTGGGCCGGCACAGCCAGCCGCAGATGGCGCCCTACTCCTCCGCGCTCGCCGTCGAGAATCTCTGGCTCGCCGCCCGCGCCGAGGGCCTGGGCGTCGGCTGGGTCAGCTTCTTCGACGAGCGCGAGATGGTCCGCGCGCTGGGACTGCCCGAACACCTGGAGGTCGTGGCATACCTCTGCGTGGGGTACGTGGACGAGTTCCCGGAGGAGCCCGAGCTGGCTCAGTCCGGCTGGTCCAAGCGCCGTCCGCTCTCCTGGGTCGTCCACGAGGAGACCTACGGCCGCCGCGCGCTCCCGGGCGAGGAGCCGCACGACCTGCTCCAGGAGACCATCGCCAATATCCGCCCGCTGGACGCCAAGGCGCTCGGCGAGGCGTGGGAGCGGCAGAAGCGCATGACCAAGCCGGCGGGCGCGCTCGGCATGCTGGAGATCATCTCCGCGCAGCTCAGCGGCCTCTCCCGGATGTGCCCGCCGCCGATCCCGGAGCCCGCGGCTGTCGCGATCTTCGCGGGCGACCACGGAGTGCACGCCCAGGGAGTCACCGCCTGGCCGCAGGAGGTGACCACCCAGATGGTGGCCAATTTCCTGGGCGGGGGAGCGGTCTGCAACGCCTTCGCCAACCAGGTCGGCGCCGAGGTCTGTGTCATCGACGTGGGCGTCGCATCCGATCTGCCCGCCACCCCCGGACTCATTCCGCGCAAGGTCCGGGCGGGCACCGCCGACTTCACCACCGGGCCCGCGATGAGCCGGGACGAGGTGCTGGCCGCGATCGAGGTCGGCATCGAGACGGCCCGCGATCTCGTCACCGCCGGGAACAGAGCGCTCCTGACCGGTGAGATGGGGATCGCCAATACGACCGTCTCGGCGGCGCTGATCTCCGTCTACACCGGGGTCGACCCCGCCGAGATCACCGGCCGGGGCACGGGCATCAATGACGAGATGCACGCCCGCAAGATCGATGTCGTGCGGCGCGGGCTGGAGCTCCACGCCCCCGACCCCGACGATCCGATCGGTGTCCTCGCGGCGGTCGGCGGACTGGAGCACGCGGCCCTGGTCGGCCTGATCCTCGGCGGCGCGTCGCTGCGCACCCCCGTCCTGCTGGACGGAGTCTCGGCCGGCGCCGCCGCGCTGGTCGCCCGTGCGATTGCCCCCGAGGCGCTGTCGGCCTGCATCGCGGGCCACCGCAGCGCCGAGCCCGGCCATGTCGCGGCCCTCAACAAGCTGGGCCTGCGTCCGCTGGTCGACCTCGATCTGCGACTGGGCGAGGGCACGGGCGCGCTGCTGGCCCTGCCGGTGGTCCAGAGCGCTGCCCGCGCGATGCACGAGGTGGCGACGTTCGACGCGGCGGGAGTCACGGAGAAGTAGCCCTCCTCGCGACACCGAGCGCCCCGGCCGCGCCCCAGCCACCCCTGGACCCCGCGCCCGGGGCGCTCTCCTGCCCCGGGGCCCCGCCCCGGCGCCTCAATCGCCGGCGGGGCTCCATGCATGCGCGTCGCCCGGCACGGTGGGCTGCCCCGCACCAGGCGGACCGCGATGACCGTGCCCCGGGACCGAAAGGAACAGCGGCCCGGGGCGTGCCGGACCGGCCGGGACCCCATGGGCGATGGCCCCGTGAGTGCCCGGATCCCCGGGGGCAGCCCGAGCCGCGCCCCAGGAGCGACCGGGCGGCGGGGACAACGAGCCGTGTTCCGGGGGTCGGACCCTTGGGACGAACCGACCCGAGGCCCCGGGTGCGGTGGGCCGGCCGGGCCGAACGGGCGGTGGCCCCGGGGCGCTCGGCCCCGCGGCGTGAAGGGGGCCGTGTTCCAGGGGCGACCGGGCAACCGGGACAAATTGAGCCCCGCCGGCGATTGAGGCGCGGGGTGCGGGGCGGAGCCCCGCCAAGGGCCCGGGTCCCGCGAGCCCGGGTATCGTGCCGCGCCCCGCCGGCGCGAGGCGCGGGCCCGCTCCCCCAGGGGGACGCACCGCGCACCCCCACCGCCCCGCCCCGTAAAGTTGGGCCCCGAGACACCGCCCTCACCAGCCGCTTCACCGCCGCAGCGGCCGGCGACCGGCGCCGGTGACCGGCGGGCCCGCACCCCGCGGCCCGCGGCCCGGCCGCCCCCGTACCGTCCGAGGAGTACCACCGTCATGGCAGAACACCCCGCGTACCCCGTCGGGCTTCGCCTCGCCGCCCGCCGTGTCGTCGTGATCGGCGGCGGGCAGGTCGCCCAGCGCAGGCTTCCCGCGCTGATCGCCGCCGGGGCGGACATCGTGCTGGTCTCGCCGTCCGCCACCCCCTCCGTGGAGGCGATGGCGGACACCGGGGAGATCCGCTGGGAGCGCCGCCGGTACGAGGAGGGCGACCTCGCGGGCGCCTGGTACGTCCTCATCGCCACGGCCGACACCGAGGCCAATGAGCGGGCCTCCGCCGAGGCCGAGCGGAACCGGGTCTGGTGTGTCCGTTCCGACGACGCGAGCGCCGCCACCGCCTGGACCCCGGCCACCGGGCGGTCGGACGGGGTGACCGTCGCCGTGCTCACCGGCCGCGACCCCCGCCGCTCGGCGGCGGTCCGGGACGCCATCGTGGAGGGTCTGCGCGACGGCAGCCTCGCCGCGCCTCACCACCGGACACGGACACCGGGCGTCGCCCTGGTCGGCGGCGGCCCGGGTGACCCCGATCTGATCACGGTGCGCGGCCGGCGCCTGCTCGCGGAGGCGGATGTCGTCATCGCGGACCGTCTCGGCCCCCGTGACCTGCTCGCCGAGCTGCCCCCGCATGTCGAGGTGGTGGACGCGGCGAAGATCCCGTACGGCCGTTTCATGGCCCAGGAGGCCATCAACAACGCCCTGATCGAGCACGCCAAGGCGGGCAGGGCGGTGGTCCGGCTCAAAGGAGGGGACCCGTTCGTCTTCGGCCGGGGCATGGAGGAGGCCGAGGCGCTCGCCGAGGCCGGGATCCCGTGCACGGTGGTGCCGGGGATCTCCAGCTCCATCAGTGTTCCCGGCGCGGCCGGTATCCCGGTCACCCACCGGGGGGTCGCCCATGAGTTCACCGTCGTCAGCGGCCATGTCGCGCCCGACGACCCGCGCTCCCTGGTGGACTGGGCCGCCCTGGCGCGGCTGCGCGGCACCCTGGTGGTCCTGATGGGTGTCGACAAGATCGGCGCCATCGCCCGGGCCCTGACCGAGCACGGCCGGGCCCCCGAGACCCCCGTGGCCCTGGTCCAGGAGGGCACCACGGCCGCTCAGCGCCGGGTGGACGCGACCCTGGCGACCGTCGCCGGGGTGGTCGCCGCCGAGGAGATACGCCCGCCCGCCGTGATCGTCATCGGCGAGGTCGTCACCGTGGGCCCCGTCAGCCGTGAGCGACGGTCCGGGCAGTGATCCGGCCGGGCGCACCACCGCCCGGCCCGCCTCTGCGCGACCATCGGCAACAGACCCGTGCCGCGGACGCCGGCACCCCACTCAGGAGAAGGCAGTACCACCCTGTGGCTGATCTCATCACCGTCGATGACCCCGACGACCCGCGGCTGCGCGACTACACCGGCCTGACCGATGTCGAGCTGCGCCGCAGACGCGAGCCCGCCGAAGGACTCTTCATCGCCGAGGGCGAGAAGGTCATCAGACGGGCGAAGGACGCCGGGTACGAGATGCGGTCGATGCTGCTCTCCGCCAAGTGGGTCGATGCCATGCGCGATGTCATCGACGAACTCCCGGCCCCCGTCTACGCGGTCAGCCCCGAGCTCGCCGAACGCGTCACCGGCTATCACGTGCACCGCGGCGCCCTCGCCTCCATGCAGCGCAAGCCCCTGCCGACCGCCGGGGAACTGCTGGGCACGACCCGCCGGGTCGTCGTCATGGAGTCGGTCAACGACCACACCAACATCGGCGCGATCTTCCGCAGCGCCGCCGCGCTCGGCATGGATGCCGTACTGCTCTCGCCGGACTGCGCCGATCCGCTCTACCGCCGCTCGGTCAAGGTGTCGATGGGAGCGGTGTTCTCGGTGCCGTACGCCCGGCTCGACGCCTGGCCCAAGGGCCTGGAGTCGGTGCGGGAGGCGGGGTTCAAGCTGCTCGCGCTCACCCCGGCGGAGAAGGCCGTGTCGATCGACGAGGCCGCCCCGCACCGGCTGGAGCGGGTCGCGCTGATGCTCGGCGCGGAGGGCGACGGCCTCTCCGCCCGGGCGCTGGCTGCGGCGGACGAATGGGTCCGCATCCCGATGGCCCACGGAGTGGACTCGCTCAATGTGGGCGCGGCGGCGGCGGTCGCCTTCTACGCCGTCGCCACGGGCCGCCCGCGGTCCTGAAGCGGACGGCCCGGAGCCGTTCTACAACTGCTGAGCGGCGGCGATCCCCAGCGCCACGATCAGGGTCACCACCACGAAGACGATGATCCGCTGCCGGAGCAGCCGGGGGTTGGCGGGCCGCCGGCCGGTGGAGGTCGTCCGCACTCCGGAGCGCGGCCCCTGCCGGTCGCCCGCCCGGCCCCCGCCGCGCGGCGGCCGGGGCCGCGATCCGCCGCCGCGGGACGACGGACCCGCCTGCCCGGCGGAGTGCGAGGAGCGGGAGGGGTACGGACGGGGCCCGGAGCCCCCGGCGGTCCGGCGCTCAACCGGCTCACCGCGCCCGTCCCGCTCCGCCCGGCCCGGCCGCTCGGTGCGCTCCGGCCGCTCCAGCCGCTCGGTGCGGTCCTGCCGCTCCGGATAGCGCGAGGTCGGCCGGTCGGACTCGATCCGCTCCCGCTGGGCCGGGGGCCTGGCCTCCGACAGGCCCTGTGCCTCCCGGGCCGCGATCTCCTTGAGCCGCATGGAGAGCTGGAGAGTGCTCGGTCGCTCCTCCGGATCCTTGGCCAGACAGGCCCGCAGCAGCGGAGCGAGCGCGTCCGGGACGCCGTGGAGCTGCGGCTCCTCGTGCACCACCCGGTAGAGCATCACCTCCGAACCCCCTTGTCCGAAGGGGGAATCGGCGGTCGCCGCGTACGCCAGCGTCGCGCCCAGCGCGAAGACGTCCGTCGCCGGGGTGACCGCGACACCGCGCACCTGCTCGGGGGCGAGGAATCCGGGGGAGCCCACGGCGGTGCCCACATGGGTGAGCGTGCTCGCGCCGGTCGCCCAGGCGATGCCGAAGTCGATGATGCGGGGGCCCTTGGGGGAGAGCAGGATGTTCGACGGTTTGAGATCGCGGTGGACCACACCCGCCTCGTGCACGGCGACGAGCCCCTCGGAGAGCGCGGCGCCGATCGAGGCGACCTCGGCGGCCCGCAGCACCCCGTCCTCGGCCACCCGGTCGTGGAGCGAGGGGCCGGGGACGTACTGGGTGGCGAACCAGGGCCGGTCGGCCTCCAGATCGGCGGCGACCAGGCGGGCCGTGCAGCCGCCCCGGATCCGCCGGGCGGCCGAGACCTCGCGGGCGAACCGCGAACGGAATTCCTGGTCCTCGGCGAGATCCGGCCGGATCACCTTCAGGGCGACCCGCTGGCCGCGCCGGTCGGAGCCCAGATAGACCACGCCCATACCGCCGGCGCCGAGCCGCCGGTGCAGTCTGAACGAGCCGACGACACGCGGATCCTCGCGCCGGAGCCGCATCATCGCCATGTCCGTCCCCTGCCTGGCGGCGGGATGCCCCGCCCCTGCCTGCCTGTTCGGCGGGTAGCCCCGCCGCTGTCCGAATCGATTGCCTGATCGTCCACTTTCGCCGTGGCACAGCTTACGTACCGCCGCCCCGGTGCGCTCATAGGCCGCGCCCTCCCGTGCTGAGGGATTGTCCGGTCCGGCGGGCGGAACCGAGGAGTGGTCAGAGACTGCTGGATCCGGCCACTTTGGCCGATGCTCGCGGTCAACGCGCCGGAAGGGAAGGGGTATTGCCCCGCACCGGGGTACGGGTGCGGGGCGGGCGCGGTACGCGGCCGGGGGCCCGCGCGCGGGCGAAGTCATGGCAAGCCGGGCGGTCCGTCCGGGGGTCCCCCCGGACCCGCGAGGGGGGTGGGAGTGAGCGATGTCACCCGCCGGCCGCCCAGGTGGTGCGCACCGCCGGTCTCCGGAGCGGGCGCCGTGGCCCGACCCCTCCGGGAAGACCCCAACCCGCGCGCCGTCTTCTCCACCCAGAGGAGTACATCGAAAGGGGGTGGCTCATCCTCCGGGAGGCCCGACAAGCGGTACGCGGGCATGACGTCCCGGCCTCGGAGAATCCCTAATCTTGAAGTCAAGCGGCGGGTGCAGCACTCGTCCCCCGAGGTCAGACACCCGCCGCTGTCAAAAACAACAGGGAGAGGAATCATGGCGGACACGGCATCGCGGACACTGGTCCGCGCGCAGGGACGCAGGGCTTTCACCGCGTTCGGCGGCAGCCGGTCCGGCCGTCGTCACCCACTGGTGGCGACCGCGATGGTTCTTCCCCTGGCAGCACTGCTGGTGGTCGTCTTCGGCGGCTGGGAGGCAGTGATGACACAGGCGTCGTCCGTGGGCGTGATGCTGGAGCGCTGAGCGGCGCTCCGGACCCGGAAGAGCGGTCCGGGTCGGGGACATCCGGCCATAACCCCGTGGGGACGGGGGTGCGGCGGACGGCAGCAATGGCCGGTCAGCTGGGGAGCTGACCGGCCATCGCGCTGCCCGCCCCCACCGCGGCCGGCCCGGGTGCGCGGGAGTGCCCGTACTGCCTCCCAGGTGGGTCCGCACCGCTTGCCGGGCGCGCGTCGGCCTCAGCGGCGTTCGGGCGGCGATGTCCGGGCGACGGCCCGGAGACATGCCCCCGCGCGTTCCTCCAGCACGTCCGACGGGGCGCGCCCGGTCCCGGGTGGGTCCGGACGGCTCGTGCGATGTCCCTGTTCCGCCTCTCCGGCGTGCGGGCGTTGGTGCTCCCGGGACGGGCGTGCCCGCCGGGGCGGTACTTCAGCCCCTCCGGCGACCGAGGAGCGGGCTCCGGGCCCCCGCCTCCCGCGCCGCCTCTGTACCGTCGGGTCCCTACCGCCAGGGGGGCAGATGAGCACAGCCGTTGTCGCCGCACTCGCCGGAGCCGCCCGCGAGGCCGCGCACCACGACTCCGCCGCGATACCCGCGGCGGGAGCCGGAGCCGAGCCGGCCTGCCGGGCCTGCGGCCGGGCGGAGCCCGTACTCGCCGACCGGGACGACGGCATCGTCGTACGGCACGGATCCGCCGTGGCCAAGGCGCACGACCCCGCCACCGACCTCGCGGGGCACCGCGCCCGGCTCGCCGTCGCCGGGCATCCGGCGCTCGCCGGGATCCTGCTGCCCCCGCTGCCGGAGCCGCTCCGGGCGTCCGAGGTGCCCGGCCGGCCCGTTTCCGTCTGGCCGTACGGACTGCCGGTCGATCCGGCGGATCCCGGCGCGGCGCCCTGGGAGGAGGCCGCGGTCCTGCTGGCCCGGCTGCACTCCGCCGACCCCGCGGGGCTGCCCGGCCCCCTGCCGCCGATGCGCGGGCCCGCGAAGGCGGCCGGGGCGATGCGCCGGATGCGGGCCGTGGCGGGGGAGCACCCGGCCGCCGCCCGCGTGGTCGAGCGCGCCTGGGCGGGGCTGCCCGCCTGGGCCCGGGACGAGGCCCCCTGCCCCCGCGCCGGGTTCCTCTGCCACGGCGATCTCCATCTCGGCCAGCTCGTCCGCCATCCCGCCCCGGCCGGACCGTGGCTGCTCATCGATGTGGACGATCTCGGCCTCGGCGACCCCGCCTGGGATCTGGCCAGGCCGGCCGCCTGGTACGCGGCCGGGCTGCTGAGCCCGGATGTCTGGGGGCGATTCCTCGGCGCCTACACCGCCGCCCGCGGCCCGGCCGTCGATCCGGACGGTGATCCATGGGCCCGGCTGGACATCCCCGCCCGCGCGCTCACTGTGCAGACCGCCGCGCTCTCGATCGCCAAAGCCGTGGCGGAACAGCGCGAGACAGACGAAGTTGATCACGCGGTGATGGACGCGTGCGCGCGGATCGCCGCTCTCGCAACCGAGTTGGAATCCGGACACCCGTCGTAGGCTGCTCCTGTGCCGCCGTTCTCGGCGGCGCCGACCGACCGGCGAGGAGCTGAGTACGACCATGCAGTGTCCCAAGTGCCATGCACCGATGCACACCTACAACCGCAACGGTGTTCAGATCGAGCAGTGCAGCGGTTGCCGGGGGATATTCCTCGACTACGGCGAGCTGGAGGCGCTGACCCGCCTCGAATCGCAGTGGACCCAGCCGGCCCCGCCGCCCCCGCCCGCCCCGCAGGCGTACCCGGCCCCGCCCGCCCCCGCGTGGGGCGCGCCGCAGCACGGCGGTCATCATGGCGGCCACCACGGGGGTCACCACGGCCGGCACAACCGCGGCTTCGGCCGGATGCTCTTCTCCTCCTGACACACCGGCGGCCGGATCCGGTCCGGGGCGCCCCGTCCCGGCCGGTCCCGCACCCGGGCGCCGGGCCGGACCGGGCCCCGTACCCGGCGGACGCGAAAACCCCCGGCCGTGGAGACGGCCGGGGGTTTCGGTCGGTGCGCGATACTGGGATTGAACCAGTGACCTCTTCCGTGTCAGGGAAGCGCTCTCCCGCTGAGCTAATCGCGCGGGATTCCCGGTCCTGGGACCAGGTGGTGAAACATCATTCGGTGCACTTGCGTGCGCGATACTGGGATTGAACCAGTGACCTCTTCCGTGTCAGGGAAGCGCTCTCCCGCTGAGCTAATCGCGCGTGATCCTCGCGGACCAAGTGGACGATACTGGGATTGAACCAGTGACCTCTTCCGTGTCAGGGAAGCGCTCTCCCGCTGAGCTAATCGTCCATGGAGGTGGAGACGGGATTTGAACCCGTGTAGACGGCTTTGCAGGCCGTTGCCTCGCCTCTCGGCCACTCCACCCCGGAGTGTGCGGGGGTTCGGGAAGATCCCCCACGTCGAGCGGACGACGAGATTCGAACTCGCGACCCTCACCTTGGCAAGGTGATGCTCTACCAACTGAGCCACGTCCGCTTGTCTTTTCCGGCCCGCTGCGCGTCCCGGCGACGTGTTGAACTCTAGCGGATTCCTGAGCCAGTACAAAAACGCGTTTCCGCAGCGTGCTGACGTGTGCTCGCCCCGCAGTCGCCCGGCCGCGCTCCCCGCGCGTTTCGCGGGCGCTCCCCGGGCCGGCCCCGGGCGTCCCATCCGCGCCGGTCATAGACTCGCAAGCGTGCACAGCCTCCCTCCCCTGGCCCGCTTCGGCCGAATTGTCGCCACCGACCTCCGGGACGTCACCCATGACCCGGCAGCCCTGGACTCCGGCGGCTTCTGGGCCGTCGCCGCGGATTTCGAGGGGCGTCCGACCTGCGCCCGCTTCGGCTCGGTGACCACGGAACCGGTCCCCGCCCCCGTGCCGGGGCGCTGGCGCGGACCCGCCGCGGGCGACTGGACGTCATCCCTGGACCGGGCCGGCTACACCGCGGGCGTACGGCGCATCCGTGAATACATCGCGGCGGGGGAGGTCTACCAGGCCAATCTCTGCCGCGTTCTCTCCGCGCCGCTGCCCGATCCGGACACCGCCGACGTCGACGCCCTCACCGCCCTCCTCGCGCGCGGCAATCCGGCCCCCTATGCCGGAACGATTCGTCTCCCGGATCACGGAGTGGAGATCGCCACCGCCTCGCCGGAGCTGTATCTGCGGCGCGACGGCGCGGCGGTCGAGTCCGGCCCGATCAAGGGCACCGGACGCACCACCGCCGATCTGCTGGAGAAGGACCACGCCGAGAACGTCATGATCGTCGACCTGGTCCGCAACGACCTGGGGCGCGTCTGCGCCACCGGCACCGTCACCGTCCCGGCCCTCTGCGCGGTCGAGGCCCACCCCGGGCTGGTCCACCTCGTCTCCACCGTGCGCGGTGAGCTCGGCCCCAAGGAGGGCTGGCCCCAGCTGTTCGACGCCACCTTCCCGCCCGGCTCGGTGACCGGGGCGCCCAAGTCCAGCGCGCTGCGGATCATCGAGGAGCTGGAGACCGCCCCGCGCGGCCCCTACTGCGGGGGCATCGGCTGGGTGGACGCCGACCGGGGCACCGGGGAGCTGGCCGTCGGCATACGCACCTTCTGGATCGACCGGACCGGCCCGGGGGAGAGCCCGCGGGCCCTGCTCCGCTTCGGCACCGGAGCCGGCATCACCTGGGGTTCCGACCCCGAGCGGGAGTGGGCCGAGACCGAGCTCAAGGCGGCACGTCTGCTCGCGATAGCGTCGGATCCGGAGTACGCCGGAAAAGGGGGGCGTATCAGGGAATCGGAAGGACCAGCGAGATGAAGCTTTGGGTCAACGGCGAACTGCGGGATGCCGACGATGCCCGGATATCGGTGCTCGATCACGGTCTCACCGTCGGGGACGGTGTCTTCGAGACCCTCAGGACCGACCGCGGCACACCGTTCGCGCTCACCCTGCATCTGGAGCGGCTCACCCGCTCCGCGCGCGGCCTCGGGCTCCCGGAGCCCGACCACGACGAGATCCGGCGCGCCTGCGCCGCCGTCCTCGCGGCCAACCCGCTGGAGCGCGGCCGGCTGCGCGTCACCTACACCGGCGGCCTCTCGCCGCTCGGCTCGGACCGGGGCGACGCCGGCCCGACCCTGATCGTGGCGGTCGGCGAGACCCCGCGCAGACCGGACACCACCGCGGTGATCACCGTCCCCTGGACCCGCAATGAGCGCGGCGCGGTGGCGGGGCTGAAGACCACGTCGTACGCCGAGAACGTGGTCGCCCTCGCCAGGGCGGCCGAGCGCGGCGCGTCCGAGGCGCTCTTCGCCAACACGGTGGGCCGGCTCTGCGAGGGCACCGGCTCCAATGTCTTCGTCGTCCTGGACGGGGAACTGCACACCCCGCCGGTCTCCTCCGGCTGCCTGGCCGGCATCACCCGGGCGCTCACCGTCGAGTGGACCGGGGCGCGCGAGACCGAGCTGCCCTTCGACGTACTGGACCGTGCCGACGAGGTCTTCCTGACCTCCAGCCTGCGCGATGTGCAGGCCGTGCACCGGGTCGACGGCCGGGAGCTCGCCGGGGCACCCGGACCGGTGACCACCAAGGCCATGCGGATCTTCGAGGAGCGCGCCGCCGCCGACTCCGACCCGAAGGCCGCGCCGGCCGGCTGACCGCCGCCGGCCCGTCCGCACCGGGACGGCACCGGGCTCAATACCGGGCTCAACACCGAAGTGGTGCCGAAAACGGGGTGACGAGCGGCCCCGCGGCCGGTAGAACACCCTGTGATGACCACTACCCTGCGGCCGACCGGGCCGCTTCAGCAGGAGGCGGGCGGCAGGCGGTCGCGGGCCTACGAGGTCTGCGTGAACAGCCGTGCCGTGGGGAGGGTGGAGGTCGCCACCCTCCCCTCCGTCGGCCCGCGGACCGGCACCATCCACTCGCTCCGGATCGACGAACCGGACCGCCGTCGCGGCCGGGCCACGGTCGCCGCGCTCGCCGCCGAGGAGGTGCTGCGCGGCTGGAACTGCACACAGGTGCAGGTGGCCGTGGCCCCCGAGGAGGTCGCGGCCGGCCGGCTGGTCACCGTACTCGGCTACACCGAGCGCAGCCGCAACATGGCCAAACCCCTCACGGCGGAGTCCGTACCGCCGCCGGAGGGGGCCGGGATCCGGCCGATGAACGAGGCCGAGTTCGCCGTGTGGTGGGACGAGGGCCTGGAGAGCTACGCCCGCAGCTGGGCCGAGCGCGGTCTCCCGCCCGACGAGGCCCGGGCCAAGGCGGAGGCCGACCGCGACGCCGGACTCCCGGCCGGCCTCGCCACCCCGGGTGTCCGGCTCGATGTCCTGGAGTGGCGGGGGAGTCCGGTCGGACTTCTCTACCTGGGCGCCCGGGAGATCCGGCCCGGCGAGCCGGGCGCCTGGGTGTACGACATCGAGGTCGCCCCGGACGCGCGCGGCCGGGGCCACGGCCGCACCCTGCTGCTCCACGCCGAACGCGCCGCGGCGGAGGCCGGGCAGGACCGGATCGGGCTCCATGTCTTCGCGGGCAACACGCCGGCGCTGCGGCTCTACGAGTCACTGGGCTACCGGACGACCGGCGTCAACTTCGCGAAACCGCTGCTGTGACGGATGGTCCCGGCCCGGCGGCCGGTCTCTCGGCCGGCCCGGCCGGGCACGGGTGCCGGACGGCAGCGCTCAGCCGGTACGGGGCGCGTCCGCGAGCAGCCGGTCCGCGATCTCCTCGATCCGGACCCGCAGCCCCTCCTGGCTCCTGCCGCCGTCGAGACGCTCGCCGCCGATGATGTACGTCGGAGTCCCGGTCACCCCGAGGGCCTTGCCCTCGGCCTGGTCGGCGTCCACCGTCAGCAGATGCCGCCCGTCGATCAGCGCGGTGTCGAACTCCTCCGCGTCCAGGCCCAACTGCCGCGCGGTGTCCAGCAGGAACGCCTCGCCCCGCTCGGCCAGCTGCTCCGTCCCGGCCAGTACCGCCTCGTGGAACTCCGGGCCGCGCCCCTGGTCGGCGGCCTCCTCGGCGGCCTGTGCCGCGGCGTAGGCGTACGTGTTCTTCTCCAGCGGGAAGTGCCGCAGCCGGATTTCCAGCCGGTCGCCGTACCGGGCGCGCAGGACATGGAGATCGTCCAGGGCGGTGTGGCAGTCCGGGCACTGAAGATCGCACCAGACGTCGAGAACGACGGGTGCGGTGATGGCGGAATCGGTCATGACCTCAGTCTCTCAGCAGAAACGGGACCCGGCGCATCCGGCCGCGCGCGGTGCCGGGGGCTCCGGCCCGATGCGGCACCTGGGGATGATCCCGCCCCCGAGATCTCCCTGAGGTCCCCCCGCACCGTGGCCCCCGGGCCCCCGGCCGGTGCAGGATGGAAGGGACGTACCGCGCAAGCCCGCACAGCCTGGAGGACCGGATGATTGCCGAGACCATTTGTTCCGCGGTGTCCGCGGCCGGCCTGGGCATCGCCGCGATCACGGCGTACCGGAAGCGATTCCTGGCCGCGACCCGGATCGCCGCGTACTCCCTGATCCCGATCGGACTGGTGCTCACCGGTGCCGTGGAGTGGGCGGTCGACACCGCCTTCAGCCCCACGGCCTGGATCGGCTTCGGGCTGCTCGGCGGGGCCTGGCTGCTCTTCATGACCACCCGCGCCGTGGAGCGGCGCAGGGGTGTCACCGGCCGCAAGGAGCGCAAGGCGGCCAGGGCGGCGGAGCGCGAGGCCGTCGCCCCCGCCGCGTCCGCGCCCTCCCTCGGCCGGGGCACCTCCGCCGGCACCACCGGGCGCGCGGCCGGCACCCGGCCCGCGAAGTCCGGCGGCGGCGACGACTTCAGCGACATCGAGGCGATCCTCAAGAAGCACGGCATCTGATCCGCCGCCCGGCCCGGGGCCGGGGCACCCGGCACCGGACGGTTCACCCGCGATGACCCCCGTCCGGGCGCGAGGGGCGTGCCGGCTGCCCGCCATGTGAGACGGCCGGTTCCGCAGCACCGGCGGAACCACTCCGCCCGCACCGCTCACCAGCGGGAACGCCGTGCGTGGCCGAACTCGCCCCGCCGCAGGGTGTGTTGGTCGATCCCGACGGCGCGCGCTGCGTCATCATCACCCCGAGATGCTCGATACCCCCCAGGGCGATGTCCCTCCCCCCGTGGAAGAGCCGCGAGGCTGCCTCTTCGCCCTCTCCCAGCCGCCTTTGATGATCTTTCTGGCCGTGATCGGGGTGCTGCTCCTCAGGGCCGCCATTCACGACCTCTTCCTCCTGTGAGGCGTGTCCGGCGGCCGTGCCGCCGCTCAGCCCGCCGCTTCCTTGCGGCGCGCCCGGTAAGCGGCGACATGGAGCCGGTTGCCGCAGGTACGGCTGTCGCAGTAGCGCCGCGAGCGGTTGCGGGAGAGGTCGACGAAGGCCCGCCCGCAGTCCGGCGCCTCGCACCGCCGGAGCCGTTCCAGCTCGCCCGCCACGACGATGAACGCCAGCGCCATGCCGCCGTCGGCCGCGATGTGGTCGCCCACCGAGGCGCCCGGCGCGAAGTAGTGGACATGCCAGTCGTAGCCGTCGTGGTCGGTCAGCTGCGGAGTGGTGCCCGCGGAGGCGACCAGCTCATTGATCAGCTCGGCGGCCGTCCGCCGGTCGGCCGCCGCGAAGATCTCGGCGAACCGGTGCCGTACCCCGCGCACGGCCTTGAGGTCCCGTATGCCCAGCGCACTGATATCGCTGATCCGGTTGCGCCGGACGAATTCGTCGAGTGCGGGGATATCCGACAGCCCGTCCCCCCGATCGCCCTCCGGTGCGGTGTTCACCAGATCGACGACCATGTCGAGGGCAAATCTGGTGTCGTGAGGGATCAGCACGATTCGCTCCCTGGCCTGCCGCGGGCCGGTACCCGCGAATAGCGCTGAACTCTAGCGGCTCACGTCACAGCGTATCGGCGCCGTCACCGTGCTGGAATGCGCGGTGACGGCGCCGATACCCGTGCCGTATGAGATTGTCCGCGCGGCGCCGTCTCCCCGAGTTGGACGGCGCCGTGCGGCTCCCGGCCTGGCTCAGCTTTCGGCCAGGATGTGCGAGAGCTCCGTGTCGAGATCGAAGTGACGGTGTTCGGTGCCGGGTGGCACCGCCGCGTCTGTCCGCTTGAGGAAGGACTCCAGGGCGCGCGCCGGGGCCTCCAGCAGGGCTTCGCCCTCCGGGGAACTCAGCGCGATGCACACGACGCCCTGGCCGTGACTGCGGGATGGCCAGACTCGGACGTCGCCCGTGCCGGTGGGCCGGTGCAGCCCCTCGGCGAGAAGGTCGCGGGCGAACACCCATTCGACCGTCTCCTCGGCTCCGGTGTGGAAGGTGGCGTGCACGGCATAGGGATCGGCCGTGTCATACCGCAGGCCCGCGGGTACAGGCAGTGAGGACTCGCTCGATACAACGAGGCGCAGGTGCAGCTCGCAGCTGACCGTGGTGTTCATAAGCGCCAGGGCCTTTCGCTCAGTGTGCGCTCGGGGATTCGCACGTCGGCGAAATCGACATGCCACCTACGGTGGCGTTGTAAACCCCTCTGAGGGATTTGGGTATGTTTAGGTACCCCTAACGGCGGATCGATTGTTCGTTCCCTGGGAGCATTCCGGGTAGTGCGTTCCGTCCGGTAAATTTGCAGCTATGAACACGGGGAGTAACGGCACGGAGGTCATGGTGGCGGCTGAGGAATCACGGTCCGCTGACCGGACCGGAATCGCCGGGAGCGCCGAGGGCGCGGCCGGCGCCGAGGGCGCGGAGGAGGCCGGGGCGAAGGAGAAGGCGCCCGAGAAGCCGCTGGGATCGCGCGCTCCGGCGTACGTCCAGGCGCGCAGGACCCTGCACCTGAGCTGGCAGGTCGGTGTCTTCGTGGTCGGCCTCGCGGTGGTCTCCGCGGGCGTCGCCATGCTGGTGCTGCCCGGCCCCGGCTGGGTGGTGATCTTCGGGGGCATGGCGATCTGGGCGACCGAGTTCGTCTGGGCCCAGCTGGTGCTGCGCTGGACCAAGCGCAAGGTCAGCGAGGCGGCTCAGCGCGCCCTCGACCCCAGGGTGCGGCGGCGGAATCTCATCCTCACCACCATCGGCGTGGTGATCTGCGCGGTCCTCGCCGGGATCTACCTCTGGAAGTTCGGCATCGCCCTGCCGTGGAAGATCGAATCCTGATCGGAAACCGGTCGGGGGGACCCGCTGACATGGGGTAATGTTTGCGGTGCGCCCGGGCGATTAGCTCAGTGGGAGAGCGCTTCGTTCACACCGAAGAGGTCACTGGTTCGAAACCAGTATCGCCCACCACCCGGACAGATGGCCCCGGAGACCGACCAGTCTCCGGGGCCATCGGCGTATCCGCGGACAGGTGATCGGCCACCGCGGGCCGAAGGGGTGATGCACGGCCCCGGACCGGAGGAGCCCTGTTCACGCGACCGGACCATGACACCGGAGTACACGGGCCCGGTTCCCCGGACCCGTGCGCACACCCGGCGGCCGTCGCGCTCAGCGCATCCGGCCCACGGTCTCCCGCAGCCTGCGAGCCTCCCTCAGCCGCTGCTCGTAGGTCGCGCCCACCATCAGCAGCAGCAGACCGGCCAGCGCGGGCGGCAGCCAGCGCGGCAGCGCGTCCACGACCTGGACCACGTGCGGCGTCAGCTCGTGCAGCGCGACCGCGGCCAGCGTCGCCCCGCCCAGCGCCAGCGGTGCCTGGAGCCGCAGCCGCGCCCCCAGCAGGGTGACCGCCAGTGCCGTGAGGCCCAGCAGCAGCGGCCGGAGCCATGGCCCCTCGCCCCACGCGGCCGCGAGGCTGGGCAGCAGTGCCGCGGCCAGGCCGGGGCCGTACGCCTGCCAGGAGGACGTCCGGGGGTCCCTGCGGTGCCGCACCGCCCCCACCACCAGCGCGGGTACCGCGACCGGCAGTGCGTACGCCTCGGGGGCCACCACGTCCCAGGCCGCCAGCCGCACCCAGGCCGCCGCCACCAGGAGCAGCGCGCCGGCCGCGCCGGCGACATGCCGCCGCTCCGGCCGGAGCGCGGTGCCCGAGGCGATCACCCCGCCCAGCGCGAGCACCAGCGCCAGCACCGGCGGCTCGGCCGCCGCGAGCAGGGCCGCGAGCAGCCCCACCGCCGCGCCGGCGCACTCCAGCGGGATCGCGACCGGGTGCGCGGCCGGCCGGGCGGTGATCAGGGCCACCGCGGCGGGCACCGCGATCAGCACCAGCGCGGTCAGGTGCGGCGGTGCCTCCGCCGCGAGGCAGCCGGCGATCAGCAGCGCGGTGCCGAGGAGGACGGCCGCGCAGGCCAGGCTCGCCCGTGCGGCCCGGGAGGCGCGGGAGCGCACCGTCACGGCGGTCAGCACGGCGAACAGGACACCGAGCACGGTGAAGGTGGCCGGGCGGGTCACGAGCGACAGCAGCGCCGTGCTCACGGCCCCGGTGAGACCGCAGACGAGTGCCACGGGCGGCAGCGCCGCCGGGAGCGGGCGAAGGCCGGCCGCGAGCGCGGCGACCGTCAGCAGCACCTGGGCGATCAGCGCGGTGAGGTGTCCGGCGGAGAGCGCCGAGGGCAGCATGAAGAGCGCGGCCCAGCCGAGGAGGAGCGCGCCGCCCCGGGCCACGGCCCGGTCCTCGGGCCGCCGTCCGAATCCGCCCGCGTGCCCGGCCGGAGCGGTCCGGGGTTCCGCGCCCGCGGTGTCCCGGGCTCCCGCCCCGGTGTCCGCCCCGGTGGCCTGTCGCGCGCCGCCCGGCGCGTCGCCGTGATCCGTCGCCGAACCGTCCGCGGTCCCGGCCCCGGACACGGCTTCCGTGCCGGGCGCGGAGCTCCATGGCGCCGAGTCCGGCGCCGCGCCCTCGGCGGCGGCGGATCCGGTGTCCGATGCCCCGGCCCCGGCGGGCCCGGCTTCCGGACCGGGCCCGGCCGTCCCCCGTACCCCCGGCGCGGTGGCCGTACCGGCCGGGTCGCGGCGGGCCAGGAGTGCCAGGACACCCGCCACCAGCAGCAGCACCACCGGTGCCGCGGCGGCGCCCGGCACGGGCAGGGAGCCGGTCTCCGGGCCCGGAACGGCCTGTGCGGGATGCTCCGGCCAGATGTCCCCGAGCAGGGCGACCGGGCCCGCGAGGGTCATCAGGACCATCGGGACGACCGAGAGCAGGGCCAGGACGTGCACCGCGGCCGAGGCCCCGGACAGGCCCGACAGCTCGCGCCGGGACGCCCTCCGGCGTACCGCGGGGAGTGCGGTGAGCGCCAGGAGGCCGGCCGCGCAGAGCAGATACCCGGGTATCGCCCACCCCGCCGGAACCACCGTGCGGAGCAGCCCGCCCGCTCCCGTGATCAGGGCCAGACCCGCCACCGCGCCGCCCGCGAGGGCCGTCGCCGGCGCCCGCCGGGCCGCGGTCAGGGCGAGTACGGCGCCCGCCGCGAGCAGCAGCGCGGGCTCGGCCGCCGCGCCCGGGGTCTCGGCGATCAGCGCGCCGAGCCCGCCGGCCAGCAGCGCCAGACCACCCGCGACCGAGGCGCCCACCAGGGCGAACACCCGCACCACCGGCCGCCGCACGGCCCCCGCGACCAGTACGTCGAAGGCGGCCGTTCCCAGCAGCGCCCACTCGATCGACGGCCCGAAACCGCTGCCGGCCGTCGCCGCCGCCCAGAGCACCAGCGGCAGTTGGGCCGCCGTCACCGCCGCCGGACCGGGGATCCGCAGCTCCCGGACCACCGCCCCGTACCCCGCCCACAGCACCGCCAGAACCGCCGAGGCCCAAGCCGCGTAGGCCGCGCCGTGCGCCCCCGGCAGGGCCACCCGGTGCAGGGCGTAGGCGTCCAGCACCAGCAGCACCAGGCCGAGCGCGCCGAGCGCCTCGGCCGTGGAGGTGAGTCCGCGGCGCAGCAGGAGGACCGGGGCCGCCAGCGCGGCCAGGGTCACCGTGCCGAGCACCGCGGAGCGCCCCGCGATCCCGAGCCTGCCCCAGCCGACCAGGGTGAAGGCGATGGCGGCCACCGCGAGCAGCAGCCCGCCCAGCGCCAGCAGCACATTCTGCGCACTCGGCCCGGCGGCGCGTGAACCGGCGGGACCGGTGGGACCGGCGGAAGGCGAGCCGGCGGAAGCCGCGGAGGCCCGCATGCGCGGAGCCGTCCCCGCCGACGGCTGGAGCACGGTGAGAAGCCAGGCGCGGCGCGCCAGCAACTGGGCGCGCCGGGCGTCCAGTCGGACCAGCTCGCGATCGAGGATGACGAGCTCCTCGGCCGGCGGCGGCGGTGGCGGAAGGTTGTTCATGGTTGGAGTGTGTCCGGCGCCACACCGCAGGGCATGGGTGCGGATACTCATATCCCGTCTGAGTACGGCTCCGCCGTGCGGGCCCGGGGGCGGAGAACGGAGCCGGACATGGACTGGAACCACTACCGCTTCCACACCGTCTGGGAGCTCACCGCCCCGCCGGACGCGGTCTTCGCGGCACTGGAACGCCCCGTCGACTACCCCCTCTGGTGGCCCCAGGTCCGCTCCGTCGTCCAGCTCGACGAGGAGCGCGGCACCGCCCGGATCCGCTCCTTCCTCCCCGTCGGGCTGACGGTCACCGCCCGCGCCGTGCGGCACGACCCGGTCGCCGGGATCCTCGAAGTCCGGCTGGGAGGCGATCTGGAGGGGTGGGTGCGCTGGACCGTCACGGCGGGCTCGGGCGGTGCCCGAGCCGTGTACGACCAGACGGTGGAGGTGCGCAAGCCCCTGATGAGACGGCTGGCGCCGCTCTGCCGCCCGTTGTTCCGGGCCAATCACGCGGCCATGATGCGCGCCGGGCGGCGCGGTCTGGAGGGCCGGCTGCGCCCCGGCCGGTCCGGACCCGCCGGGGCGGGGGAGCGGGGGCCCGGGGAGATTTGAAGACGGGCCGCCCGGACCTGTATGGTTCAGTCCGTTCCCGGGCGATTAGCTCAGTGGGAGAGCGCTTCGTTCACACCGAAGAGGTCACTGGTTCGAAACCAGTATCGCCCACCGGGAAGAGCCGGTCCGTCATCGACGGACCGGCTTTCCGCTGTTCCCGGCCGTCCGCCCGTCAGGCCGCGGTGCGCAGTTCGGGCCGGAGCGGCCAGGACGGATCCACCACCTCGGGCGTACCGCTGCGGGCGAACCACGCCTGGAGGCCGCGTGCCTGAGCCGCGTGCCACACCGCCTGGAGTGTGTGCAGCTCGGCCGGTGTCAGCCGCTCCATCCGCCCGGCGAAGCGCCGGCCCACCGCGCGGGTCACCTCCAGCGCCGCGAGCGCGTCGGCCGCCGCGTCGTGCGCTCCCGTCGGCACCACCTCGTACTGCTCGCACAGATCGGTCAGCGTCCGGCGGCCCTTGCGGTACCGGTCCAGCTGTTTGTCGAGCACTCTCGGATCCAGGACCGCGAGCGGCAGCTGTTCCAGCCAGCCGCCGAGCGAGGAGGCCCGGTGCCGGCGCAGCTCGCGGTCGAGGATCGTCAGATCGAACGGCGCGTTCATCACCACCAGCGGCCGGTTCGCGGCGCACTGCTCCGCCAGCGCCTTCGCCACCTCCGCCATCACCGGCGCCGGCCAGCGGCCGTTGTGCTGGAGGTGCTCATCGGTGAGGCCGTGCACCGCGACGGCCTCCGCCGGCACCGGGATCCCCGGATTCACCAGCCAGCGGGTGACGCGCGGCCGCGCGCCCGCCGAATCCTGGACCACCACCGCGGCCGACACGATGCGGTCCTCCTCGACATCGACCCCGGTCGTCTCCGTGTCGAACGCGGCCAGCGGGCCGTCGTACCAGTGCGTCATCCCCGAACTCCTCGCACATGACCGGCAGATGGCGCCGTCGCCCTGCCCGGAACGGTGATACCCGCGCTGTTCGCGCCGTACGCGGGGTGGTGACGACACAGATGGCGGCAGGGTCCGCCGGCGCGTGCGCACCCGCGCGCGGGGGTGTGCCGGGGCCGGGCGGAGCCCCGGGCGGTACGGCGTCCTCGCGCGCCCGCGCTCGGGCAAGCGCGTCAGGGCGGGCACGGGCCGAAGGTCCGGAAGGCCGCACGCGCGCCCGCGTGCGGGGAAAATGCGACCGCACGGCAACCGCCCCGCCGGGCAGCCCCCTTCGGAACACCTCCCGGCGCGCGCCGCCGAGCCCCCTCCCGCCACCGGGCCCGGCCCCCCGCTCCGGCACCGGCTCCCGGGCACCGGCCTCCGGAGCCCGGGAGAGTTCCCGCTGCCCGCCCCGGGGGCTTCCTCCCGGGTGAACCCTTTCGCGGCCCACCCCCCGCGCTCGGTACGATTCAGTCAGACCCGGTGTCCGCCGGGCCCCCCATCAGTCAGGAGAGACCGGTGTCAGACGTCCGTGTGATCATCCATCGCGATTCCGAGCGGGAAGAGCGCGTGGTGACCACAGGCACGACGGCCGCGGATCTCTTCGCCGGTGAGCGCACCGTCATCGCCGCCCGGGTCGCGGGCGAGCTGAAGGACCTGTCGTACGCACCCGGCGACGGCGAGGAGGTCGAGCCCGTCGAGATCTCCTCCCCGGACGGTCTGGACATCCTGCGCCACTCCGCCGCGCATGTCATGGCGCAGGCCGTGCAGGAGCTCTTCCCCGAGGCCAAGCTCGGTATCGGCCCGCCGGTCAAGGACGGCTTCTACTACGACTTCGATGTCGAGAAGCCGTTCACCCCCGAGGATCTCAAGGCCATCGAGAAGAAGATGCAGGAGATCCAGAAGCGCGGCCAGCGCTTCTCCCGCCGGGTGGTGAGCGACGAGGCCGCCCGCGAGGAGCTGGCCGGCGAGCCGTACAAGCTCGAACTGATCGGGATCAAGGGCTCCGCCTCCAGCGACGACGGCGCGGATGTCGAGGTCGGCGCCGGCGAACTGACGATCTACGACAATCTGGACGCCAAGACCGGTGATCTGTGCTGGAAGGACCTCTGCCGGGGCCCGCACCTGCCCACCACCCGGAACATCCCGGCCTTCAAGCTGATGCGGAACGCCGCCGCCTACTGGCGCGGCAGCGAGAAGAACCCGATGCTCCAGCGGATCTACGGCACCGCCTGGCCGTCCAAGGACGAGCTCAAGGCACACCTCGACTTCCTCGCCGAGGCCGAGAAGCGCGACCACCGCCGGCTCGGCACCGAGCTGGACCTCTTCTCCATCCCCGACGAGATCGGCTCCGGCCTCGCCGTCTTCCACCCGCGCGGCGGTATCACCCGCCGGGTGATGGAGGACTACTCCCGCAAGCGGCACGAGCAGGAGGGGTACGAATTCGTCTACACCCCGCACGCCACCAAGGGGCACCTCTTCGAGAAGAGCGGCCACCTGGACTGGTACGCGGAGGGCATGTACCCCCCCATGCAGCTCGACGGTGGTACGGACTACTACCTCAAGCCCATGAACTGCCCGATGCACAATCTGATCTTCGACGCGCGCGGACGCTCCTACCGTGAGCTGCCGCTGCGCATGTTCGAGTTCGGCACCGTGTACCGCTACGAGAAGTCCGGAGTCGTCCACGGCCTGACCCGGGCCCGCGGCTTCACCCAGGACGACGCGCACATCTACTGCACCCGCGAGCAGATGGCCGAGGAGCTCGACCGCGCGCTGACCTTCGTCCTCAATCTGCTGCGCGACTACGGTCTGACCGACTTCTATCTGGAGCTCTCCACCAAGGACCCGGAGAAGTTCGTCGGCTCGGACGAGGCGTGGGAGGAGGCCACCCGGGTGCTGCGGGAGGTGGCCGAGAAGCAGGGCCTGCCGCTCACCCCCGACCCGGGCGGCGCGGCCTTCTACGGCCCCAAGGTCTCCGTCCAGGCCCGGGACGCCATCGGCCGGACCTGGCAGATGTCGACCGTGCAGCTCGACTTCAACCTCCCCGAGCGCTTCAACCTCGAGTACACCGCGCCGGACGGCTCACGGCAGCGTCCCGTCATGATCCACCGGGCGCTCTTCGGTTCCATCGAGCGGTTCTTCGCCGTGCTCCTGGAGCACTACGCGGGCCACATGCCGCCGTGGCTGGCCCCCGTGCAGGCGGTCGGCATCCCGATCGGCGACGCCCATGTCGAGTACCTCCAGGAGTTCGCCGCCGAGGCGCGGCGCAAGGGCCTGCGGGTCGATGTGGACGCCTCGTCGGACCGGATGCAGAAGAAGATCCGCACCCAGCAGAAGCTCAAGGTCCCCTTCATGATCATCGTCGGTGACGAGGACATGAACGCGGGCACCGTCTCCTTCCGCTACCGGGACGGCTCGCAGGAGAACGGCATCCCGAAGGACGAGGCCATGGCCAAGCTCCTGAAGGTCGTCGAGGACCGCGTACAGGTCTGACCGGCGCCGGACACCCGGCTCATGGGGAGCCCCCGGGGAGGATCACCTCCCCGGGGGCTCCCTGTCCTCGTCCAGCGTGAAGGTCTGGATCAGCCAGGACGAGAACGACCCGGTCACCGCGCCCAGCAGCGCCAGGCCGCCCGTCATCATCCCCACCGCGATCACCCGGCCCAGCGCGGTCACCGGGGTCTCGTCCCCGTAGCCGACCGTGGTCAGGGTCGAGCAGGCCCACCACACCGAGTCCCCGAAGGTGCGGATGGTGGCGCCCGGCGCCCCGCGCTCCTGCGCGTACACCGCCAGCGCGCCCGCGAAGCCCAGCAGCACCGCCGACATCCCGGCATAGGTGATCACCCGGGCGTACAGCGGCAGCCGGGGGCCGGTGTGCCGGTGCTGGACGGACTCGTAGAGCTGGACGATCCGCAGCGGGCGCAGCAGCGGCAGCACCACCACGATCACATCCAGCGGATGCCGGCGCAGATAGCCGGGGCCCTCGCCGCTGAGCCGCCACCGCACCACGAAGTCCAGCAGGAAGAAGGCCCATGCCGCGTAGGTGACGGCCAGCGCGGCGTCCCGCCACTCCGGCGCGAGATCGACGGCCAGCACCCGTACCGCGTAGCAGGCCAGAAAGAGCCCCGAGGCCACGAAGAGCGGGACCTCCATGCGGGTG
The DNA here is from genome assembly GCF_039888735.1 of Streptomyces sp. CAU 1734. NCBI lineage: Bacteria > Bacillati > Actinomycetota > Actinomycetes > Kitasatosporales > Streptomycetaceae > Streptomyces > Streptomyces sp. CAU 1734. The sequence continues at coordinate 153,797 of NZ_JBDQQP010000007.1, read as the reverse complement.
CGCCACCGCCACAGGGCGTTCTCGTCGCTCATCGCCCCAGGATCGCGCCCCCGCCGCGGGGGTGGCCCCGGCGACACGCCCCGCACGGGTGAAGCCATATGCTGCACATCATGACGAGTGAGCCGGAGCAGCAGATCGGAGTGGGAACGCCCGACGCGTTCCAGCGTTTGTGGACGCCACACCGGATGGCGTACATCCAGGGGGAGAACAAGCCGACCGGGCCCGAAGCCGGCGACGGCTGCCCCTTCTGCTCCATCCCCGCCAAATCGGACGAGGACGGGCTGGTGATCGCCCGCGGCTCGCATGTGTACGCGGTGCTCAACCTCTACCCGTACAACGGCGGCCATCTGATGGTGGTGCCGTTCCGGCATGTCGCCGACTACACCGAGCTGACCGATGACGAGACCGCCGAACTCGCCCTCTTCACCAAGCGGGCGATGAGCGCGCTGCGCGCCGCCTCGGGTGCGCACGGCTTCAACATCGGGATGAACCAGGGGATGGCGGCCGGGGCGGGGATCGCCGCCCATCTGCATCAGCACATCGTGCCGAGGTGGGGCGGGGACACCAACTTCATGCCGGTGGTCGGCCACACCAAGGTGCTGCCGCAGCTCCTCGCCGACACCCGGGCGATGCTGGCCGGGGTCTGGGCCGCCGGGTAGTACGGCCGGACCGGCACATGACGAGGCCCCGGGGACCCTTCAGGTCCCCGGGGCCTCGTCATGGCCTCATCACGCGTCGTACAGATCGGCCTTTCGCGGCGACAGATCCTGGACCGCGCCGCTCACGGCCATCGAACGGCCGGTGAAGCGGTCGGTGTCCACACCATTGTCGGCGAGCACCTTCAGCGCCGCCGCGTGAGCCACCCGCAGCACCGGGGTGGCCGCGCGCATCGCGTCGTCCGCCATGAAACGGTGCCGCCAGGGCTGCTCGGCCCAGGCATGCCGCAGCCCGAACGGCTCCGGCAGCACCAGCTTCCCGCCGAGGAACTCCAGCAGCGGCGGATACCAGGTCAGCGGCGCCCGCACGGCGAGACGCACCACCTCCGGCGCGTCCACCAGCGGCAGCGTCCGGGTCTTGGTCTCCCAGAACCGGATGGTCTTGCTGGTGGTGACGGTCTTGGGGGAGGACTTGGTGCTGAAGAGGCCGTGGACCGGGCCGAGCGCATGCCCGGTGACCTCCACCCGCAGGGTCTCGTGCAGCACGGTCACCGTGATCATCATGGTGATGACCAACTGGCCGTCCCAGAGGGTGAACTGCACGCCCAGATAGTGCCGGTTGCCGCTGCCGAACTGCTGGTGATTGCAGATGCGCTGTATCTCGTGGCCCTTGACCTGGTGCGCCTCCACATCCTGGCCGTCGGGCCGGGAGACGGAGCCGGCGTTCTCACCGACCGGGGAGACGATCCAGTGCTTCACCGAAGGGGTCGGGAAACCACCGGAGTTCAGCGGGCCGCGCTCCAGCAGCTTCAGCCGGTCGTGGATCGCTCTTATGACATCCCAGCTGCGGAACTGATTGATCTCCTTGGCGGGATCCTTGGAGACCAGCTCCTCCGCCATCTGCCAGCTGCCCCACCGGGTGCCCATGCCCAGTATTCCCTTGGGACCGGCGTAGAAGGCCGAATTGGACTGCTGCTCGGCGGTGAGATTCTGCAGGCTCTGGCGGAGCGCCTCGCGCCGCGCGTCATTGGGGTCACCGGGCATCTTGGCACCCACCCCGCCGCCCGAGAGCAGACCGTCCCAGCGCTCCCGCAGATCCTTGGCCGTGGACTCGCAGATCCGGGTGGCCAGCAGCCAGCCGACCACCGGGGCGACGATCATCCCGCGCAGATACCAGCCCAGAACGCCGGTGAAGGGCAGCCGGATCAGCATCAGCAGCGCGAGACCGCCCAGCCCGATCAGCAGCAGCGTGCCCAGGGTCCCGGCCCGCTTGTTCTGCGCCCCCGCTATGGTCCGGCGGAGCTGGAACGCGCCCATCCACAGCAGCATGCCCGGCAGGAAGAGCAGACCGAAGACCGCGGTGATCGCGGTGAGTTTGGTGTCCCGCTCCTTGCGGATCCGCTGGGCGTCGAGGCAGTGCTCCACCACCACCTGCGGCTCCAGACCGAAGGACTGGATCAGCGCGCCGCGCCCGCCGCCGAGGGTCCTCAGCTGCACCGCGCGGGAGAACGCCTCCCCCAGATTCGGCTCGAAGAGCGAGAACTTCCCCGGCTTCACATCGGACTTGTGCCAGTCGTTGTTGGCCTTGAGGATGTCCGCGACCGGGCTGTCCCGGTACGCGGCCGAGGCGAGCATATGAGTCGCCGCGGTCTGCCCGGCGGAACCCATGATCGGGATCTGTGCTCCGGGACTGAAGTCGAAATCGCTCATCACATACCGCCCCCATCACCGCTCTGTGTCCGCTCTGCGGCTGTTTCCCGACCACGGCGCCCCGCACACCTGCTGAGCTGGGCACCTCAGCGTATCCGGGGGATGACCTCTGCGTCAGGTGACCTGGGCACGGGGGCGGCCCGCGGGATGGGGAAAAACCGCCCCCGTGAAGGGGGCCGCGCCGGCCGGCGGACATCGGCCGGGGTCCGGGACACCGCGACTGCCTGCGGAGATCCCCCGTCAACAGCCCCTGCACCACTCGCCCGCCGCGCGCTCCGCCCCGCTAACCTGCCTTCTCGGCCACCTTTTCGGACACCTTCTCGGCCACCTGCGGCGGCATCGGCTCATGCCGGAGATATGAACGGCTGAACTGCCCGGTGCCGTGCGAGAGGGAGCGCAGATCGATCGCGTACCGTCCGATCTCGATCTCCGGCACCTCCGCCCGCACCAGAGTCCGCGATCCGGCCGACTGCTCGGTGCCGACCACCCGTCCGCGCCGCCCCGAGAGATCGCTCATCACCGGGCCCACGTACTCGTCCGGAATCAGCACCCGCACCTCGGCCACCGGCTCCAGCAGTTCGATCCGGCTCCCCGCGGCGGCCTCGCGCAGCGCCAGCGCCCCCGCGGTCTGGAAGGCGGCGTCGGAGGAGTCCACCGAATGCGCCTTGCCGTCCCGCAGCGTGATCCGCACATCGACCAGCGGATGGCCGGCGGCCACACCGCGCGCCGCCTGGGCGCGCACCCCCTTCTCCACGGAGGGGATGAACTGCCGGGGCACCGCGCCGCCCACCACCTTGTCCACGAACTCGATCCCCGAGCCCGGCGCCAGCGGCTCCACCTCGATCTCGCAGACGGCGTACTGGCCGTGCCCCCCGGACTGCTTCACATGCCGGCCGCGCCCGGCCGCCGGCCCGCCGAAGGTCTCCCGCAGCGACACCCGGTGCGGCACCACGTCGACCCGGACGCCGTACCGGCTGCGCAGCCGCTCCAGCGCCACATCGGCATGCGCCTCGCCCAGACACCACAGCACCACCTGGCGGGTGACCCGGTTCTGCTCCAGGCGCATCGTCGGATCCTCGGCGGCCAGCCGGGAGAGCCCCTGGGAGAGCTTGTCCTCGTCCGCCTTGCCGTGCGCCCGGATCGCCAGCGGCAGCAGCGGGTCGGGCATCGCCCAGGCCGCCATCAGCAGCGGATCGTCCTTCGAGGAGAGGGTGTCGCCGGTCTCCGCGCGGGAGAGCTTGGCCACACACGCCAGATCCCCGGCGACGACCCGGTCGAGCGGGCGCTGCCGCTTGCCGAAGGGCACCGAGAGCGCGCCCACCCGCTCGTCCACATCGTGGTCCTCGTGCCCCCGGTCGGCCAGCCCGTGCCCGGAGACGTGCACCGTCTCGTCGGGGCGCAGGGTGCCGGAGAAGACCCGTACCAGCGAGAGCCGCCCGACATAGGGGTCGGACGCGGTCTTCACCACCTCGGCGACCAGCGGACCGTCCGGATCACAGCTGACCCGGGGGCGCGGCGCGCCCTGCGGAGTGGTGACGGCCGGGCACTCCGGTTCCAGCGGGGTGGGGAAGCCGCCGGTGATCAGCTCCAGCAGCTCGACCGTGCCGAGACCCTGGCGGGCACCCCCGGCGGCCGGCGCGGCGGCGAGCACCGGATGGAAGACCCCCCGGGCGACCGCCTTCTCCAGATCCCCGACGAGTGTGGCGAGGTCGATCTCCGCACCGGCGAGATAGCGGTCCATCAGGGTCTCGTCCTCGCTCTCGGCGATGATCCCCTCGATCAGCCGGTTCCGCGCCTCCTCGATCAGCGGCTCCTGCCCGGCGGCGGGCGCGGTCTCCTTCCGCTCCCCGGCCGCGTAGTCGAAGATCTTCCCGGAGAGCAGTCCGAGCAGTCCGGTGACCGGGGTGTGACCGTCCGGTCCGGGGGTGCCGTACTGGGGCAGATACAGGGGGAGCACGGCGTCGGGGTCGTCCCCGCCGAAGTTCTCCGCGCAGATCCGGACCAGCTCCTCGTACCCGACCCGGGCGGTCTCCAGATGGGTGACGACGATCGCCCGCGGCATTCCCACGGCGGCGCACTCCTCCCAGAGCGCGCGGGTGGTGCTCGCGACCGCCTCGGCCTCCTGTGCCGCCGAGACCACGAAGAGGGCCGCGTCCGCGGCGCGCAGACCGGCCCTCAGCTCCCCGACGAAATCGGCGTAGCCGGGCGTGTCCAGCAGATTGATCTTGTACTCGCCCCATTCGACGGGGACGAGGGAGAGCTGTACGGAACGCTGCCGGCGGTGCTCGATCTCGTCGTAGTCCGAGACGGTCGAACCGTCCTCCACCCGCCCGGCCCGGTTCACCGCGCCCGCGGTGAGCGCCAGGGCCTCGGTCAGGGTGGTCTTTCCCGAGCCGCTGTGGCCGACGAGCACCACATTCCGTACGGATGAGGGCCGGCCGGCCGCTGTCGCCCTGCCCGCGGCTCCGGGGTGTGTGTTCGCCTTGACGCCCATGATGCCTGCCTCCCGATCGATCCGATCGAATGCACCGAGTGCACGGTGCGGTGCGCGGAGATGGGCCGCGGGGGCCGGGCCCGCGATGCGGCGGGGGCGGAGCCGGGGGATACCCGTGTCCGCCCGGGCCCGGGGAGAGTCCGGCGGTGTCCGCGGTCGTGGTGACGGGTGCGCGGCCGGTACCCGGGACTCCGGGGCCCGGCCGCCGGTCGTCCTTCGAGCTTTCCACTCCGGTGGGGGCCCGTCCATCCCCCGCGCGGCACCGCGCGGCCCGCCGCGGGCCCGGTTCCGCCCCGCCGGGCCCCCGGTCGCGCCGGGTCCCGGCGGTGCCCGGCGCCAGTGATGGCTACGATGGGCCAGCCGGTGGCCGATGGGGCCACACGGCCCACCGAACCTCGGGAAGGCCATGCTGAACAAGTACGCGCGTGCGTTCTTCACGCGTGTCCTCACACCGATCGCCGCATTTCTGCTCCGCCGCGGGGTCAGCCCCGACGCGGTCACGCTGATCGGTACGGCCGGAGTGATGGCGGGTGCCCTCTACTTTTTCCCCAGGGGAGAGTTCTTCTGGGGCACGATCGTCATCACGCTCTTCGTCTTCTCGGATCTGATCGACGGCAACATGGCCCGCCAGGCGGGCATCTCCAGCCGCTGGGGCGCCTTCCTCGACTCCACCCTCGACCGGGTGGCCGACGGAGCCATCTTCGGCGGATTCGCCCTCTGGTACGCGGGCGGGGGCGACGACAACATTCTCTGTGCCGTCTCCATCTTCTGCCTGGCCAGCGGTCAGGTCGTCTCGTACACCAAGGCCCGCGGCGAGGCGATCGGCCTCCCGGTCGCCGTCAACGGCCTCGTGGAGCGCGCCGAGCGCCTGGTGATCTCCCTCGTCGCCGCGGGCCTCGCCGGTCTGCACGCCTTCGGTGTGCCCGGTGTCGACGTCCTGCTGCCGATCGCGCTCTGGATCGTGGCCCTCGGCAGCGCGGTCACCCTGGGGCAGCGTGTCGTCACGGTGCGCCGGGAGTCGGCCGAGGCCGACGCCGCCGCGCGGAACGAGGCGGACGCGACATGATCCGGGACCGTCTCACCGACGGGCTGTACGGACTGGGCTGGAGCGCGGTGCGCAAGCTGCCCGACCCGGTGGCCTCGTCGCTCGGCCGGACCATCGCCGACACCGCCTGGAAGCGGCGCGGCAAGGGGGTGCTCCGGCTGGAGTCCAACCTCGCCCGGGTCGTGCCCGACGCCGGCCCCGAGCGCCTCGCCGAGCTGTCGAAGGCCGGGATGCGCTCGTACATGCGGTACTGGATGGAGTCCTTCCGGCTGCCGTCCTGGAGCGCGGAACGCGTCGCGGAGAGCGTGTCGATCAAGGACGCGCACCATATGACGGACGCCCTCGACGCCGGCCGCGGTGTGGTCCTCGCCCTGCCGCACCTGGCCAACTGGGACCTCGCGGGGGTCTGGGTCACCCGGACCCTCGGCATACCCTTCACCACCGTCGCCGAACGGCTGAAGCCCGAATCGCTGTACGACCGCTTCGTCGCCTACCGGGAGAGCCTCGGCATGGAGGTGCTGCCCCACGCGGGCGGCTCCGCCTTCGGCACCCTGGCCCGGCGGCTGCGCGAGGGCGGGCTCGTCTGTCTGGTCGCCGACCGGGATCTCTCCTCCTCCGGGGTCGAGGTCGACTACTTCGGCGCCCGGGCCCGGATGCCCGCCGGCCCGGCACTGCTCGCCCAGCAGACCGGGGCGCTGCTGCTGCCCGTGAACCTCTGGTACGGCCCCGAACCGGCCATGCACGGCCTGATCCACCCCCCGGTGGAGGTCCCCGTGACAGGTACCAGGGCCGAGAAGACGTCTGTGATGACACAGGCCCTGGCGGACGCCTACGCCGCGGGCATCGCCGAGCACCCGGAGGACTGGCACATGCTTCAGCGGCTCTGGCTGGACGACCTGGAGATCCGGCCCGAGGAGAGCGCCCGGTGAGGATCGGCATCGTCTGCCCGTACTCCTGGGATGTGCCGGGCGGAGTCCAGTTCCACATCAGGGACCTGGCGGACCATCTCATCCGGCTCGGCCACGAGGTCTCCGTACTGGCGCCGGCGGACGACGACACCCCGCTGCCGCCGTTCGTCGTCTCGGCGGGGCGGGCCGTGCCCGTCCCGTACAACGGCTCCGTCGCCCGGCTCAACTTCGGCTTCCTCTCCGCCGCGCGGGTGCGCCGCTGGCTCCACGACGGCACCTTCGACGTCATCCACATCCATGAGCCCACCTCGCCGTCGCTGGGCCTGCTGGCCTGCTGGGCGGCGCAGGGGCCGATCGTGGCGACCTTCCACACCTCCAACCCCCGCTCCCGGGCCATGATCGCGGCGTATCCGATCCTCCAGCCCGCGCTGGAGAAGATCAGCGCCCGGATCGCGGTCAGCGAGTACGCCCGGCGCACCCTGGTCGAGCATCTGGGCGGGGACGCCGTGGTCATCCCCAACGGCGTCGATGTCGGGTTCTTCGAGAAGGCCGCCCCGAAGAAGGAGTGGCAGGGCGGCACGATCGGCTTCATCGGCCGGATCGACGAACCGCGCAAGGGGCTCCCCGTCCTGATGAGGGCCCTCCCGACGATCCTCGCCGCCCACCCCGGCACCCGGCTGCTGGTCGCGGGCCGGGGGGACGAGGAGGAGGCGGTCGCCTCGCTCCCCGCCGAGATGCGCGGCAGCGTGGAGTTCCTCGGCATGGTCAGTGACGAGGACAAGGCGCGGCTGCTGCGCAGTGTCGATGTGTATGTCGCGCCCAACACGGGCGGCGAGAGTTTCGGCATCATCCTGGTCGAGGCGATGTCGGCGGGCGCGCCGGTGCTGGCGAGCGATCTCGACGCCTTCGCCCAGGTCCTGGACCAGGGCGAGGCCGGCGAGCTCTTCGCCAACGAGGACGCGGCGGCACTGGCCCGCGCGGCCAACTCCCTGCTGGCCGACCCGGACCGGCGGGCGCAGCTGCGGGCGAGGGGCAGCGCTCATGTGCGCCGCTTCGACTGGTCCACGGTCGGCGCGGACATTCTCTCGGTGTACGAGACGGTCACCGACGGCGCCGCCTCGGTCGCCGCGGACGAGCGCCCCGGCCTGCGCGAACGCTTCGGCCTGGCCCGCAGCTGACCTTCCGGGGGCGGGCGATTTCGAGGCCCGTCCCCCCGGGAGCGTTCGGGCCCGTACTCCCGGGGGCAGGGGAGCCCGTACTCCCGGGAGCATCCCGGCGTTTGAGGACGTACCCTCGACCCCGGGGGCATCCGAGCCGGTCCGGCGACTGAGGACGGACCCTCGCCTCCGGGCGAGGACACCCCCACCCGCTTCCGCCCGCCCGGTAACCTTGCCGCCCGTGACCGCAACGCTCATCTGGATTCTGCTCGGCGTCATCGCCATCGGTATGTACCTCAGCTGGACCGCCGGCCGGCTCGACCGCCTCCACACCCGTATCGACGCCGCCCGCGCCGCCCTCGACGCCCAACTGCTGCGCCGCGCCTCGGTCACGCAGGAACTCGCCACCTCCAAGGTGCTCGACCCCGCCGCCTCGATCGTGCTGTACGAGGCCGCCCACGCCGCCCGCCAGGCCGAGGAGGAGCAGCGCGAGGTCGCCGAGAGCGAACTGAGCGCCGCCCTGCGGGTGGTCTTCGGCGAGAGCGCCCAGCTGGAGGCGGTCCGCGAGGTCCCCGGCGGCGAGGAGGCCGCGCTCGAACTGGCCCAGGCCGTGCGCCGGGTCCCCATGGCGAGGCGATTCCACAACGACGCGGTGCGCGCCGCCCGCGCACTGCGCCGGCACCGCAAGGTCCGCTGGTTCCGGCTGGCCGGCCATGCCCCCTTCCCGCTCGCCTTCGAGATGGACGACGAGCCGCCGACGGCCCTCGCGGACCGCCCGGGAACCTGACCCCCAACAGACTGCGAGAGGCCGCGAGACGGCCCGGCCGACACCTCCGTACCCCACACGAAGATCCACTCGCCGCCCCCTCCGCGTCCACCCGGCACGCACCCCTCACACCGCCCTGACCTGCCCTGACACAGATCTGACCAACACCTCACCGGATTCCGCGAACCCGCCGGACCGCCCCCGCGCACCGCCGGAAAACGATCCACCGCCTATTCATTGGCCCTTGCAGTGGACTGCTTCACGGAGGTTCCATCGTTGACGCACCGTGCCGCCGGGAGACGCTCCCGGCAGCACCCCGGCACCGGCCGGAAAAAGTCATCACGTCTTCCCGAGTGAGGTCCTCTGTGTCCACCACCCCCACCACCCCGAACTCCGCCGCCCCGGCGACCGGCACCGCCCGCGTCAAGCGCGGCATGGCCGAGCAGCTCAAGGGCGGCGTCATCATGGACGTGGTCAACGCCGAGCAGGCGAAGATCGCCGAGGACGCGGGCGCCGTGGCCGTGATGGCCCTGGAGCGGGTGCCCGCCGACATCCGCAAGGACGGCGGAGTGGCCCGGATGTCCGACCCCAACATGATCGAGGAGATCATCGAGGCGGTCTCCATCCCCGTCATGGCCAAGTCCCGTATCGGCCACTTCGTCGAGGCCCAGGTGCTCCAGTCCCTCGGCGTCGACTACATCGACGAGTCCGAGGTGCTGACCCCGGCCGACGAGGTCAACCACTCCGACAAGTTCGCCTTCACCACCCCCTTCGTCTGCGGCGCCACCAACCTCGGCGAGGCCCTGCGCCGGATAGCCGAGGGCGCCGCCATGATCCGCTCCAAGGGCGAGGCCGGCACCGGCAATGTCGTGGAGGCGGTCCGCCACCTCCGCCAGATCAAGAACGAGATCGCCCGGCTGCGCGGCTACGACAACAACGAGCTGTACGCCGCCGCGAAGGACCTCCGTGCCCCGTACGAGCTGGTCAAGGAGGTCGCCGAGCTGGGCAAGCTGCCGGTGGTCCTCTTCTCGGCCGGCGGCGTGGCCACCCCCGCCGACGCGGCGCTGATGCGCCAGCTCGGCGCCGAGGGCGTCTTCGTCGGCTCCGGGATCTTCAAGTCCGGCGACCCGGCCAAGCGCGCCGCCGCGATCGTCAAGGCCACCACCTTCTTCGACGACCCCAAGATCATCGCGGACGCCTCCCGCAACCTCGGCGAGGCCATGGTCGGCATCAACTGCGACACCCTGCCCGAGGCCGAGCGCTACGCCAACCGGGGCTGGTGATGACCGCTCCCGGGAACCCGGTGATCGGGGTTCTCGCCCTCCAGGGCGATGTACGGGAGCACCTGACCGCACTGGCCGCGGCGGACGCCGCGGCCAGGCCGGTCCGGCGGCCCGAGGAGCTCGCCGGGGTCGACGGCCTGGTGATCCCCGGCGGCGAGTCCACCACCATGTCCAAACTCGCCCATCTCTTCGGCATGATGGAGCCCCTGCGCGAGCGGGTCCGCTCCGGAATGCCGGTCTACGGCACCTGCGCCGGCCTGATCATGCTCGCCGACAAGATCCTCGACCCGCGCTCGGGCCAGGAGACCATCGGCGGCATCGACATGATCGTGCGCCGCAACGCCTTCGGCCGCCAGAACGAGTCGTTCGAGGCGGCCGTGGAAGTGGCCGGGGTCGAGGGCGGCCCGGTGGAGGGCGTCTTCATCCGCGCGCCCTGGGTGGAATCGGTCGGCGCCCGGACCGAGGTGCTCGCCGAGTACAACGGCCATGTCGTCGCGGTCCGGCAGGGCAGTGCCCTGGCGACGTCCTTCCACCCCGAGCTCACCGGCGATCACCGGATGCACGGTCTCTTCGCGGACATGGTGCGCGACGCACGGTGACCCGCTCCCGGTAGGATCGCTGCCGAACACAGCAGCACTGGGTAACGCGAAGGAGAAGGCAGATGTCCGGCCACTCTAAATGGGCTACGACGAAGCACAAGAAGGCCGTGATCGATGCCAAGCGCGGCAAGCTCTTCGCGAAGCTGATCAAGAACATCGAGGTCGCGGCGCGCACGGGCGGCGCCGACGTCGACGGCAACCCGACCCTCTTCGACGCCATTCAGAAGGCGAAGAAGCAGTCGGTTCCGAACAAGAACATCGACTCGGCGCTCAAGCGCGGGGCCGGCCTGGAGGCCGGCGGTGCCGACTACGAGACGATCATGTACGAGGGTTACGGCCCGAACGGTGTCGCGGTGCTCATCGAGTGCCTCACCGACAACCGCAACCGCGCCGCCTCCGACGTACGCGTCGCCATGACCCGCAACGGCGGCTCGATGGCCGACCCGGGCTCGGTCTCGTACCTCTTCAACCGCAAGGGCGTCGTGATCGTCCCCAAGGGCGGACTGACCGAGGACGACGTCCTCGACGCGGTGCTCGACGCCGGTGCCGAGGAGGTCAACGACCTCGGTGAGTCCTTCGAGGTGCTGAGCGAGGCCACCGACCTCGTCGCGGTGCGCACCGCGCTCCAGGCCCAGGGCATCGACTACGACTCCGCCGAGGCCAACTTCGTCCCGACCATGCAGGTCGAGCTGGACGAAGAGGGCGCGCGCAAGATCTTCAAGCTGATCGACGCGCTGGAGGACAGCGACGACGTGCAGAACGTCTTCGCCAACTTCGATGTGTCCGACGAGGTCATGGCCAAGGTCGACGCCTGACACGGCACCACCCCGCACACCCCTCTTCCGTTCATCGGGCCCGTTCCGCACGAGTTGTCAGTGCGAGCGGATAGCCTGCACAAACAGATGAACGAAGGAGGGGTGGCGTGCGTGTACTGGGGGTCGACCCGGGGCTGACCCGGTGCGGTGTCGGCGTGGTCGAGGGGGTCGCCGGCCGCCCGCTCACCATGATCGGCGTCGGTGTGGTGCGCACCCCCGCCGATGCCGAGCTCGGCGACCGGCTGGTCGCGATCGAGCGGGGCGTCGAGCAGTGGCTCGACGAACACCGCCCCGGATTCGTCGCCGTGGAGCGGGTCTTCAGCCAGCACAATGTCCGTACGGTGATGGGCACCGCCCAGGCCAGCGCGGTCGCCATGCTCTGCGCGGCCCGGCGCGGCATCCCCGTCGCCCTGCACACCCCCAGCGAGGTCAAGGCCGCCGTCACCGGCAGCGGCCGCGCGGACAAAGCGCAGGTGGGCGCCATGGTGACCCGGCTGCTCCGGCTCGACGCCCCGCCGAAGCCCGCCGACGCCGCCGACGCCCTCGCCCTCGCCATCTGCCACATCTGGCGGGCCCCCGCGCAGAACCGCCTCCAGCGGGCCGTGGCCCAGCACACAGCGAAAGGCCGTACCGCATGATCGCCTCCGTGAGCGGACAGGTCGCCGCCCTCGCCCCCACCACCGCGGTCATCGAGGTGGGCGGTGTCGGCATGGCGGTCCAGTGCACCCCGAACACCCTCTCCGGCCTGCGGCTCGGCGAGCCGGCCAAGCTCGCCACCTCCCTGGTGGTCCGGGAGGACTCCCTCACCCTCTACGGCTTCGCCGACGACGACGAGCGGCAGATCTTCGAGCTGCTCCAGACCGCCAGCGGTGTCGGCCCCCGGCTGGCCCAGGCGATGCTGGCGGTGCACACCCCCGACGCTCTGCGGATCGCGGTCGCCTCGGGCGACGAGAAGGCGCTGATGGCCGTGCCCGGCATCGGCAAGAAGGGGGCCCAGAAGCTGCTCCTCGAACTGAAGGACCGGCTCGGCGACCCGGTCGGCGCCCCCGGCACCCACCGCCCCGCGGGCGGTGCCGCCGGCGCGGCCTGGCGCGATCAGCTCCATGCCGCCCTGATCGGTCTCGGTTACGCCGCCCGCGAGGCCGATGACGCGGTCGCGGCGGTCGCCCCCCAGGCGGAGGCGTCCCAGGGCACCCCCCAGGTGGGCGCCCTGCTCAAGGCCGCCCTCCAGAGCCTCAACCGCACCAGGTGACGAGCGGCCGGCCCGGCGGCCGGGAGCCGGCGGCCACGCGCCCCGCACCGGCGCATGCGCGGCCCGTCCGCCGTCCGCCGGCCGCCGGAGCCGCGTCAGTCGACTCGCGTGGCGTTTCCCGGGTGACCGCCCGGGGCAGCCGGAGTCGCGTGAGTCGATTCACGCGGGCCCGTGCGCCGGGCCCGGGGGCCCGAGCCGCGTGAGTGCTTCACGTGCCGAGCCGCCGCCCGGTCAGAGACATCCCCACCCCTCCGCCCTGCGGCCCCGTCCGCCCGACCACATGAGGCACACGCAGTGAACTGGGACGACACCACCTCCGCCCGGGCCGATGACGAGGCCCTCGCCGTCGACGCCCGGCTCGTCGGCCCCGTCGCCGACGGGGAGGACCAGGCCGTCGAGGCCGCGCTGCGGCCGAAGTCGCTGGACGAGTTCGTGGGGCAGGAGCGGGTCAGGGAACAGCTCGATCTGGTCCTGCGGGCCGCCCTCGCCCGGGGCGCGACGGCCGATCATGTACTGCTCTCCGGGGCGCCCGGGCTGGGCAAGACCACCCTGTCCATGATCATCGCGGCGGAGATGAAGGCGCCGATCCGGATCACCTCGGGCCCCGCCATCCAGCACGCCGGTGACCTCGCGGCGATTCTCTCCTCCCTCCAGGAGGGTGAAGTTCTCTTCCTGGACGAGATCCACCGGATGTCCCGGCCCGCCGAGGAGATGCTCTACATGGCGATGGAGGACTTCCGGGTCGACGTCATCGTCGGCAAGGGCCCCGGCGCCACCGCCATTCCGCTGGAGCTCCCGCCCTTCACCCTGGTCGGGGCCACGACCAGGGCCGGACTGCTGCCGCCCCCGCTCCGGGACCGGTTCGGTTTCACCGGCCACATGGAGTTCTACGACCCCGCCGAGCTGGAACGCGTGATCCACCGCTCCGCACAGCTGCTCGACGTGGAGATCGACACCGCCGGGGCCGCCGAGATCGCCGGACGCTCCCGCGGCACCCCCCGGATCGCCAACCGGCTGCTCCGCCGGGTCCGGGACTACGCCCAGGTCAAGGTGGACGGCGTGATCACCCGGGAGGTCGCGTCGGCCGCCCTGGCGGTGTACGAGGTCGACGCCCGCGGGCTCGACCGGCTCGACCGGGCGGTGCTCACGGCCCTGCTCAAGCTCTTCGGCGGCGGCCCGGTGGGGCTCTCCACCCTGGCCGTGGCCGTGGGGGAGGAGCGGGAGACCGTGGAGGAGGTCGCCGAACCCTTCCTCGTGAGGGAAGGACTGCTGGCCAGGACCCCGAGGGGCCGGGTGGCGACCCCCGCGGCCTGGGCACACCTGGGCCTCACCCCCCAGCAGGGGAATCCGGGCGCAAGCGGACAATCGGGCCTCTTCAGGGCTTGACGGCGCGGGGATTCCATGGGGCAGGAACCAGAGTGCGATGCTGGGCGTTGTTCCAATGATGCGGACTCGCTTAGACTCCGCCGATGCCGACCTTCCGGGTCGGCGTGCCCACCCCCGTAGATAGGCCGCCCCATCAGCGCGGTCGTGTGAAGGAAGTTTCTTCCCGTGAGTCTCGTGACCCTTCTCCCCTTCATCGTGCTCATCGGGGCCATGTTCCTGATGACCCGGTCCGCCAAGAAGAAGCAGCAGCAGGCCGCGCAGATGCGTGACTCGATGCAGACCGGCACCGGCGTGCGCACCATCGGGGGCATGTATGCCACCGTCAAGGAGGTTCACGACGACACCGTGCTCCTTGAGGTCGCTCCCGGCGTCCACGCCGTCTATGCCAAGAACGCCATCGGTGCCGTTCTCGACGACGCGGAGTACAACCGGATCGTGCACGGCGACGACCCCGCCGAGGAGACGCCGGTCGTTCCCGACGACGCGTCCTCGCTGACCGGGGACACGGATGCCGCGACCACCGACGAGACCCGGGTCGACCTGGGCAAGAAGCCCGAGGCCGACGCCGACACGGCGAAGGACGCCGATGCCGCGGAGCCCAAGGACGGCAAGGCCGACGGCGAGAAGTAGCCATCTTCGGGGACCGCGATGGCACCGGCCGGTGCCTGCGGTCCCCTCGTCGTGTTGACTTCTGCGGGGGCAGGTCCCCACAACACTTAGTGGCCGCCCCGGCGCACACCCGGCGCGGGGCGGTTGGACAGGGAGAACGAGAAGGTGGCAGCACCTAAAAGGGGCCGAAGGCCCGCGGGGGCTCAGGGGAAGCCGGGGCGCGTCCTGGTTCTGATCCTGATCGCCATGGTCGCGCTGGCCGGCGGCATGTTCTGGTCCGGGCACACCACACCCCGGCTGGGCATCGACCTCGCCGGCGGTACGACGATCACGCTCCAGGCCGAGGCTGAGCCCGGCAAGGAGAGCGCGGTCAATGAGACCAATATGAACACAGCGGTCGGAATCATCGAACGCCGTGTCAATGGTCTCGGTGTCTCGGAGGCCGAGGTTCAGACCCAGGGCCGCGAGAACATCATCGTGAACATCCCCAAGGGCACCAATTCCGAGCAGGCCCGTAAGCAGGTCGGTACCACCGCCCAGCTCTACTTCCGCCCGGTACTGGCCGTCGCCCCGGGGAGCACGACCCCGCAGCAGCCCGCCCCGAGCGGCTCCGAGTCCCCCAAGGCCGAAGAAGCCGAGAAGGCGACGGACGGCAAGAAGGACGAGAAGGCCGGCGACGCGGGCGAGACCCCGAAGGCGGGTGAGCCGAGCGGCGACCCCAGCGCTCAGGGCCGCGCCGTCACCGATGGCCTGAAGGCGCCCGCGGCGCCCGCCGCGACCACCCCGCCCGCCGCCACCGGCGACCCGAAGGAGTCGGGCGAGCCCAAGCCCTCCGACTCCGGCAAGCCCGCCGACGGCACGCCTCCCCCCGCCGACCCTGCCGCCACCGCCCTGGACGCCAAGTTCGCGGCCCTCAACTGCGAGGACCAGAAGGCCCGCGTCGCGGCCGGCAAGGGCGTCAAGCCGGAGGACTCCACGATCGCCTGCGGCAAGAACAGCGCGGGCGCCTGGGAGAAGTACATCCTCGGCCCGTCCGAGGTGGACGGCAAGGACGTCGACGACGCCAAGGGCCAGCTGGACCCCCAGCGCGGCATGTGGATCGTCACGATGGACTTCACCAAGGACGGCTCCAAGAAGTTCCAGAAGATCACCGCGAAGCTGACCCAGCAGCAGTCCCCGCAGAACCAGTTCGCGATCGTCCTGGACGGCGAGGTCGTCTCGGCCCCGCAGGTCAACCAGGTGCTCAGCTCCAACGCGGAGATCTCCGGCGACTTCAACCAGGAGTCCGCTCAGGACCTCGGCAACATCCTGTCGTACGGTGCCCTTCCGCTCACCTTCAATGAGCAGAGCGTCACCACCGTCAGCGCCGCCCTCGGCGGCGACCAGCTCCAGGCGGGCCTCATCGCGGGCGCCATCGGCCTCGCGCTGGTCATCGTCTATCTGGTGGTCTACTACCGCGGTCTCGCCCTGATCGCGATCCTCAGCCTCTTCGTCTCCGCCGCTCTCACCTACAGCCTGATGGCCCTGCTCGGCCCGGCCATCGGCTTCGCGCTGAACCTGCCCGCGGTCTGTGGCGCCATCGTCGCCATCGGTATCACCGCGGACTCGTTCATCGTGTACTTCGAGCGCATAAGGGACGAGATCCGCGAGGGCCGCACCCTGCGTCCGGCCGTCGAGCGCGCCTGGCCGCGGGCCCGGCGCACCATCCTGGTCTCCGACTTCGTGTCGTTCCTCGCCGCGGCGGTGCTCTTCTTCGTCACCGTCGGCAAGGTCCAGGGCTTCGCCTTCACCCTCGGTCTGACCACCCTGCTCGACGTCGTCGTGGTGTTCTTCTTCACCAAGCCGCTCATGACCCTGCTGGCCCGCACCAAGTTCTTCGCCAGCGGTCACCCGTGGTCCGGGCTCGACCCGCAGCGTCTCGGTGCCAAGCCGCCGCTGCGCCGCTCCCGCCGCACCTCCGTCGTCCCCACCGACCCGAAGGAGGCGTGAGATGTCGCGTCTCGGCAGTATTGGCGCCAAGCTCTACAACGGTGAGATCGGCTACGACTTCGTCGCCAAGCGGAAGTTCTGGTACGGCGTCTCGATCCTGATCACCATCACGGCCATCGTCGGCCTGGCGGTCAGCGGCCTGAACATGGGCATCGAGTTCAAGGGCGGCGCGGTCTTCAACACCCCGAAGACCTCCATCTCCGCCCCCCAGGCACAGGAGTACGCGGAGGAGGCGTCCGGCCACCCCGCGATTGTCCAGAAGCTGGGCAATGACACCCTGCGCATCCAGGTCAGCGAGCTGGACACGGCCCAGGCCACCGAGGTCAAGAACAAGCTGGCCAAGGACCTGAACATGCCCGCGGCCCAGCTCGACGCCGAGCTGGTCGGGCCCAGCTGGGGCGCGCAGATCGCCAACAAGGCCTGGACCGGTCTGGGGATCTTCATGGTCCTGGTGGTGGTCTATCTCGCCATCGCCTTCGAGTGGCGGATGGCCGTCGCCGCGCTCATCGCCCTCATCCACGACCTCACCATCACCGTCGGTGTGTACGCACTCGTCGGCTTCGAGGTCACCCCGGGCACCGTGATCGGTCTGCTCACCATCCTCGGTTACTCCCTCTACGACACCGTCGTCGTCTTCGACGGTCTCAAGGAGGGTTCCGCGGGGATCACCAAGCAGACCCGCTTCACCTACAGCGAGATCGCCAACCGCAGCCTCAACGCCACCCTGGTGCGCTCCATCAACACCACCATCGTCGCCCTGCTGCCGGTCGCCGGCCTGCTCTTCATCGGCGGCGGTTTCCTCGGCGCGGGCATGCTCAACGACATCTCGCTGTCGCTCTTCGTCGGCCTCGCCGCCGGCGCGTACTCCTCCATCTTCATCGCCACCCCGCTCGTCGCGGACCTCAAGGAACGCGACCCGCAGATGAAGGCCCTGAAGAAGCGGGTGCTCGCCAAGCGCGCGGCGGCCGCCGCCCGGGGCGAGTCCCCGGAGGACGACGGCCCGGAGCAGCGGTACTCGGCCGAGGACGACGCCGACGACGACGGACCGGTCCCCGGTGCCGTCGCGACGGCCGGTGCCCCCGTCGTCACCGCCCCCCGGGGCGGGCGCGGCCGGGGCCGCTCCTCGGAGCGGCGCCGATGACCACACCGCCCAGCGAGCTCCTGCTCAGCCGGATCCGGGACGTCCCCGACTACCCGCAGCAGGGCGTGATGTTCAAGGACATCACCCCGCTGCTGGCTGACCCGGTCGCCTTCGGCGTCCTCACCGAGGCGCTCGCCGAGGTCGCCGTCCGGCACGGCGCCACGAAGATCGTCGGCCTGGAGGCCCGCGGCTTCATCCTGGGCGCGCCGGTCGCGGTCCGGGCCGGACTGGGCTTCATCCCGGTCCGGAAGGCGGGCAAGCTCCCCGGGGCGACGCTCTCCCAGGCGTACGCCCTGGAGTACGGCACCGCCGAGATCGAGGTGCACGCCGAGGACCTCGGCCCGGACGACCGGGTGATGGTCATCGACGATGTCCTCGCCACCGGCGGCACCGCCGGAGCCGCAGCCGAACTGATCCGCCGGGGCGGTGCCGAGATCGCGGGCGTCGCGGTCCTGATGGAGCTCGGGTTCCTCGGCGGCCGGGCCAGGCTGGAGCCCGCCCTGCTGGGGGCGCCCCTGGAGGCGCTGCTCACCCTCTGAGCGACGGCCGCGGACCCTGAGCGATCCTGTGGACACGCTCCGGAACCGCCGCGGCGGCACTCGTGCACCAGACCCCTGGGGTCCCGGGAATTCCGGGACCCCAGGGGTCTGTTTCAGCCTCTGGGGCAGCAGAACGGTGAGGTCGATACCATGGCTTCTCCGGACCTCCGGACCCGTACGAGGAGCGCACTTGCCAGACGAGGCCCGTCCCGCCACCGCCGCGCAGCCCGACCCGAAGACCGGCAAGGCTGCGGCGGCCCCTGGCGCGCGCGACAAGAATCCGGCCGACCGGCCCCGCCCCGCCGGTGTCCCCGCCGTGACCGCCGCCGCGCCCCCGGCCGCGGCGGGCGGCAAGTCCGCCGCCGCGGGCCGGACGGCCGGCGCGGTGAACCCTGCCGGTTCCCCGCCCGCCGTGAAGCCCGCCGGCGCCTCGCCGGTCCCGGCCGTCAAGTCCCGCTCCGCCTCCGCGGGCTCCTCCAACCGGGTGCGCGCCCGTCTCGCCCGCCTCGGCGTCCAGCGCTCGTCCCCGTACAACCCGGTCCTGGAGCCGCTGCTGCGGATCGTCCGCGGCAACGACCCCAAGATCGAGACCGCCACACTCCGCCAGATCGAGCGCTCCTACCAGGTCGCCGAGCGCTGGCACCGCGGCCAGAAGCGCAAGAGCGGCGACCCGTACATCACCCACCCGCTCGCCGTCACCACCATCCTCGCCGAGCTGGGCATGGACCCGGCGACCCTGATGGCGGGCCTGCTCCACGACACCGTCGAGGACACCGAGTACGGCCTGGACACCCTCCGCCGCGACTTCGGCGACCAGGTCGCGCTGCTGGTCGACGGCGTCACCAAGCTCGACAAGGTCAAGTTCGGCGAGGCCGCGCAGGCCGAGACCGTGCGCAAGATGGTCGTCGCCATGGCCAAGGACCCCCGGGTCCTGGTCATCAAGCTCGCCGACCGGCTCCACAACATGCGCACCATGCGCTACCTCAAGCGGGAGAAGCAGGAGAAGAAGGCCCGCGAGACGCTGGAGATCTACGCCCCGCTGGCCCACCGGCTGGGCATGAACACCATCAAGTGGGAGCTGGAGGATCTCGCCTTCGCGATCCTCTACCCCAAGATGTACGACGAGATCGTGCGGCTGGTCGCCGAGCGCGCCCCCAAGCGCGACGAGTACCTCGCCATAGTGACCGACGAGGTCCAGTCCGATCTGCGCGCCGCCCGGATCAAGGCCACCGTCACCGGACGCCCGAAGCACTACTACAGCGTCTACCAGAAGATGATCGTCCGGGGCCGCGACTTCGCCGAGATCTACGACCTGGTCGGCATCCGGGTCCTGGTCGAGTCCGTGCGCGACTGCTACGCCGCCCTCGGCACCGTCCACGCGCGCTGGAACCCGGTCCCCGGCCGGTTCAAGGACTACATCGCGATGCCGAAGTTCAACATGTACCAGTCGCTGCACACGACGGTCATCGGACCCAACGGCAAGCCGGTCGAGCTCCAGATCCGCACCTTCGACATGCACCGCCGCGCCGAGTACGGCATCGCCGCCCACTGGAAGTACAAGCAGGAGGCGGTGGCCGGCGCCTCCAAGGTGCGCACCGATGTGCCGAAGCGGTCCGGCAAGGACGACCACATCAACGACATGGCGTGGCTGCGCCAGCTGCTGGACTGGCAGAAGGAGACCGAGGACCCCTCGGAGTTCCTGGAGTCGCTCCGCTTCGACCTCTCGCGCAATGAGGTCTTCGTCTTCACGCCCAAGGGCGATGTGATAGCGCTCCCGGCGGGCGCGACCCCGGTCGACTTCGCCTACGCCGTCCACACCGAGGTGGGCCACCGCACGATAGGAGCCCGGGTCAACGGCCGGCTGGTGCCGCTGGAGTCCACCCTGGACAACGGCGACCTGGTGGAGGTCTTCACCTCCAAGGCCGAGAACGCGGGCCCCTCCCGCGACTGGCTCGGCTTCGTCAAATCGCCCCGCGCCCGCAACAAGATCCGGGCCTGGTTCTCCAAGGAGCGCCGCGACGAGGCGATCGAGCAGGGCAAGGACGCCATCGTCCGCGCCATGCGCAAGCAGAATCTGCCGATTCAGCGGATCCTCACCGGCGATTCACTGGTGACCCTCGCCCATGAGATGCGCTACCCCGACATCTCCTCGCTCTACGCGGCGATCGGCGAGGGCCATGTGGCCGCGCAGGGCGTGGTGCAGAAGCTGGTCCAGGCCCTCGGCGGCGAAGAGGCCGCCAATGAGGACATCGCCGAGACCACCCCGCCGTCCCGCAGCCGCAAGAAGCGCCGCTCCAACGCCGACCCCGGTGTGGTCTGCAAGGGCGTGGAGGACGTCTGGGTCAAGCTGGCCCGCTGCTGCACACCGGTGCCGGGCGACCCGATCATCGGCTTCGTCACCCGCGGCAGCGGGGTGTCGGTGCACCGCGCGGACTGCGTCAATGTCGACTCGCTCTCGCAGCAGCCCGAGCGGATCCTGGACGTCGAGTGGGCCCCGACCCAGTCGTCGGTCTTCCTGGTCGCCATACAGGTGGAGGCCCTGGACCGGTCCCGTCTGCTGTCGGACGTCACCCGTGTCCTCTCCGACCAGCATGTGAACATCCTCTCGGCGGCCGTCCAGACCTCCCGCGACCGGGTGGCCACCTCGCGCTTCACCTTCGAGATGGGCGACCCCAAGCACCTGGGCCATGTCCTGAAGGCGGTACGCGGCGTGGAGGGCGTCTACGACGTCTACCGGGTGACCTCGGCCCGCCGCCCGTAGCCGTGCGGCGCGGGGTCCGGGGCGGAGCCCCGGGAAGAGACCCGCACGGTGTCCCGCCGGAGCCCGACCGCAGGTCGCCGGCGGGGCGCTGCCCCGAACCCCACTCCTCAATCGCCGGAGGGGCCGAGTGTGCGGGGGAGCTCGCGGCACGCGAAGGGCCTCCCACACGGCACACCGTGCGGGAGGCCCGTTCGCGCGATCAGGGGAGAGCGGCCCGGCTCAGCCGCCGAACTCCTCCAGGCCCTTCAGCGCCTGGTCCAGCAGCGCCTGGCGGCCCTCCAGCTCCTTGGCGAGCTTGTCCGCCCTGGAGTTGTTGCCCGAGGCCCGCGCGGCGTCGATCTGGCCGCGCAGCTTGTCCACGGCCGCCTGGAGCTGACCCGTCAGACCCGCGGCACGCGCCCGCGCCTCCGGGTTCGTCCGGCGCCACTCGTTCTCCTCGGTCTCCTGGAGAGCGCGCTCCACGGCGTGCATCCGGCCCTCCACCCGGGGACGGGCGTCCCGGGGCACATGGCCGATGGCCTCCCAGCGCTCGTTCAGGGCCCGGAAGGCGGCGCGGGCGGCCTTCAGATCCGTCACCGGCACCAGCTTCTCGGCCTCGGTCGCCAGCTCTTCCTTGAGCGTCAGATTCTCCGCCTGCTCGGCGTCACGCTCGGCGAAGACACCGCTGCGCGCGGCGAAGAAGACGTCCTGCGCACCCCGGAAGCGGTTCCACAGATCGTCCTCGGCCTCGCGCTGGGCCCGGCCCGCGGCCTTCCACTCCGCCATCAGCTCGCGGTAACGGGCTGCCGTGGTGCCCCAGTCCGTCGACTTGGCGAGCGACTCGGCCTCGGCGACCAGCTTCTCCTTGGCCTTGCGGGCGTCCTCGCGCTGCGCGTCCAGCGACGCGAAGTGCGCCTTGCGCCGCTTGGAGAACGCCGACCGGGCGTGGGAGAAGCGGTGCCACAGCTCGTCGTCGGACTTGCGGTCCAGCCGGGGGAGACCCTTCCAGGTGTCCACCAGCGCCCGCAGCCGCTCACCGGCCGAACGCCACTGCTCGCTCTGCGCCAGCTCCTCCGCCTCGGCGACCAGCTCCTCCTTGGCCCTGCGGGCCTCGTCGTGCTGCTTCGCCCGCTGGGCCTTGCGCTCCTCGCGGCGCTTGTCGACCGTCGCGACCAGCGCGTCCAGCCGCTTCCCCAGCGCTTCGAGATCGCCCACGGCGTGATGCTCGTCCACCTGCACCCGCAGATGGTCGATCGCGGTCTGGGCGTCCTTCGCCGAAAGGTCGGTGGTCTTCACCCGCCGTTCGAGGAGGCCGATTTCGACCACCAAGCCCTCGTACTTGCGCTCGAAATAGGCCAGTGCCTCCTCGGGAGTGCCGGCCTGCCACGATCCGACGACCTTCTCGCCGTCGGCTGTACGCACGTACACGGTGCCCGTCTCATCGACACGGCCCCACGGGTCGCTGCTCACAGCGCCTCCTCCACCTGATGCCCGCAAGGGCTCCCGCCCCGGGCATCGTCCACAGTTTCCTGGGGGCGGGCTTCGCCCGCCCTGCACAACGCCAATCTAGGCGACCGGTCGCCCGCCTGTCCGCACTCAGCGCGGCCGAAATTCCCCGGCCCCGCCGCTCGCGGTCATCCCTTGGCGACAGCCGCCTTCTCGACGGTCACCGCACTCTTCGGCGCCCCGTCACCGGCTCCGCCCGCGACGCCCGCCTTCGCCACCTTCTCCACGGCCTTGAGGCCCGCCGCGTTCATCGTGCCGAAGGGTGTGTACGTGGGCGGGAGCTTTGTCTCCTTGTAGACGAGGAAGAACTGGCTGCCGCCCGAATTCGGCTGCCCGGTATTGGCCATGGCCACGGTCCCCGGCGGATAGGTCACGGTGCCGTCGGTGCCGGCCTTGCCCAGCGCCTTCAGATTCTCGTCCGGGATGTTGTAGCCGGGACCGCCGGTGCCGTCGCCCTTCGGGTCGCCGCACTGGAGCACGAAGATGCCCTGGGTGGTGAGCCGGTGGCACTTCGTCTTGTCGAAGTAGCCCTTGTCGGCGAGCGCCTTGAAGGAATTGACGGTGCGCGGGGTCTTCGCCGCGTCCATCGCGATGCCGATCTCACCCTGGCTGGTGGTGAGCGTCATCGTGTACTTCGCCGCCTTGTCGACCGACAGGGCGGGCTCGGGGCTCTTGGCCTCCGACGGCGTGGGATCGGGGGACGCGCCGGCCTCCGCGGGCTTCTTCGCCGAGCTGTCCTTGTCGTCGAAGTCCATCG
Organism: Streptomyces sp. CAU 1734; assembly: GCF_039888735.1. NCBI lineage: Bacteria > Bacillati > Actinomycetota > Actinomycetes > Kitasatosporales > Streptomycetaceae > Streptomyces > Streptomyces sp. CAU 1734. The sequence goes on along the minus strand of NZ_JBDQQP010000007.1, from coordinate 130,445 downwards.
AGGCGAAGGCGGCGGCGCCGGCGATCACCACGACAGCGACCACCGCGGCGATGACGGCATTCCGCTGCTTTTTCCGGCGGGACTGCCGCCGGCGCGCCTGCTGGCGCTCGAACTTCTCCCTGGCGAGCTGCCGCCGCCGCTGATCGCTGCTGACCACCGGGTCTCTCCCTCATTCCTCGGTAACCGTCTGTCGTCCGCGCCCGTACCGTACGCGTGTGCCCGTACCGTATACGGGTTGGCTGTGGGGGGAGCAGCGCCGGTAGGCTCTGAACTGCTGCAATTCGCCACAGTGGCGGCCACGCCGCGCACTCTCCGCAACCACTTCGAGGACGATCGTGCTTATTGCCGGGTTCCCCGCCGGGGCCTGGGGGACCAATTGTTATCTGGTCGCCCCTGCCGCGGGTGAGGAGTGCGTGATCATCGACCCTGGTCACCAGGCCGCCGAGGGTGTCGCCGAAGCCGTGCGCAAACACCGGCTCAAGCCCGTCGCCGTCGTCCTCACCCATGGCCACATCGATCATGTGGCCTCGGTCGTCCCGGTCTGCGGCGCGCACGACGTACCCGCCTGGATCCATCCCGCCGACCGCTACATGATGAGCGACCCGGAGAAGGCGCTCGGCCGCTCGCTCGGCACCCGGCTGATGGGCGAGCTGACCGTGGGCGAGCCCTCCGATGTGCACGAGCTGACCGACGGCGCCCGGCTGCGCCTCGCCGGTCTGGAACTGACCGTGTCGCACGCGCCCGGCCATACCAAGGGGTCGGTGACGTTCGGAATGCCCGAGACCGCGGAGGTCCCCCCGGTCTTCTTCTCGGGCGATCTGCTCTTCGCCGGCTCCATCGGACGCACCGATCTGCCCGGTGGCGACCACGCCGAGATGCTTCAGTCGCTGGCCCGTGTGTGCCTTCCGCTGGACGACTCGACCGTGGTGCTCTCCGGACACGGCCCCCAGACCACCATCGGCCGGGAACGCGCCACCAACCCCTACCTCAGGGACGTGGCCGCCGGTCCCGGGAGCGCGGACGCTCCCCGACGAGGAATGTGACGAAGGACTTCGTGAGCACCTTTCAGGCCCCCCGGGGCACCTATGACCTGCTGCCCCCCGACTCCGCGAAGTACCTGGCGGTCCGCGAGGCCATCGCCGAGCCGCTGCGGAATTCCGGATACGGCTATGTGGAGACCCCCGGCTTCGAGAATGTCGAGCTCTTCGCCCGCGGCGTCGGTGAGTCCACCGACATCGTGAGCAAGGAGATGTACGCCTTCGAGACCAAGGGCGGCGACCGCCTCGCGCTGCGCCCCGAGGGCACCGCGTCGGTGCTGCGCGCGGCCCTGGAGGCCAACCTCCACAAGTCCGGTGTGCTGCCCGTCAAGCTCTGGTACTCGGGCTCGTACTACCGCTACGAGAAGCCGCAGAAGGGCCGCTACCGCCACTTCTCCCAGGTCGGCGCCGAGGCGATCGGCGCCGAGGACCCGGCGCTGGACGCCGAGCTGATCATCCTGGCCGACCAGGCGTACCGCTCGCTGGGCCTGCGGAACTTCCGCATCCTGCTCAACTCGCTCGGTGACGCCGAGTGCCGCCCCGTCTACCGCGAGGCCCTCCAGGGCTTTCTGCGCGGACTCGACCTGGACGAGGAGACCCGCCGCCGGGTCGAGATCAACCCGCTCCGGGTCCTCGACGACAAGCGGACCGAGGTCCGCCGGCAGCTCACCGGCGCCCCGCTGCTCCGCGACTACCTGTGCGACGGCTGCCGGGCGTACCACAAGGAGGTCCGCGAGCTGCTGATCGCCGAGGGGGTCGTCTTCGAGGACGACGAGAAGCTGGTGCGCGGCCTCGACTACTACACCCGCACCACCTTCGAGTTCGTCCACGACGGCCTGGGCTCCCAGTCCGCGGTCGGCGGCGGCGGCCGGTACGACGGCCTCTCCGAGATGCTCGGCGGCCCGGCCCTGCCGTCGGTCGGCTGGGCGCTCGGCGTCGACCGCACGGTCCTGGCCCTGGAGGCGGAGGGCGTGGAGCTCACCCTCCCGCCCGCCACCAGCGTCTACGCCGTCCCGCTCGGCGAGGAGGCCCGCCGGGTCCTCTTCGGCGTCGTCACCCGGCTCCGCCGGGCGGGCGTCGCCACGGACTTCTCCTACGGCGGCCGGGGCCTCAAGGGCGCGATGAAGGTCGCCAACCGGAGCGGTGCGCGGTACGCGATCGTCGCCGGTGAGCGGGACCTCGCCGAGGGCCTGGTCCAGCTCAAGGACATGGAGTCCGGCGAGCAGACCCCCGTACCGCTGGCCGATGTGGTCGCCGAGCTGGAGTCCCGGCTCACCTGACCCGCCCGGCCCGGGGTGTCCCACACCCCGGGCCGGAACAGCCGTCAATCCGCCCCGCCGGTGTCCCACCACCGGGCGACATCACTTCCGGCCCCCGGGCATCACATTCCGGCCGCCGCCCCGCACCACCACCGTCTCCGGGTCCCGCGAGGCGCCCGCCCCTGTGCTCCGCGAACGCCGGCGACCGGGGCCCGTGCGGCAGAATGACCGTGCCCGGCAGGTCACCGAGTGATGGAACGGCGGATAGGCGGAAATGACGACAGCAGCGGTAGACGACGTGTCCTCCGGCGAGCGGGCGAACGGCGACGGAGCCGCCGGTATCGGCGCCGGCCGCGGTCTCGCCTGGCTGCTGGTGATCACCGGCGCGGCCGGGCTGCTGGCCGCGTGGGTCATCACGATCGACAAGTTCAAACTGCTGGAGGACCCCTCCTTCACCCCCGGATGCAGCCTGAACCCGGTGGTCTCCTGCGGCAACATCATGAAGAGCGACCAGGCGTCCGTCTTCGGTTTCCCCAACCCCATGCTGGGTCTGGTCACCTACGGCATGGTCATCGCCATCGGCGCCGGCGTCCTGGCCGGCGCCCGCTACAAGCCCTGGTTCTGGCTCGGCCTCAACGCCGGCTCCGCCTTCGGCGCCGGATTCTGCATGTGGCTGATGTACCAGTCGCTGTACAACATCGCCTCGCTCTGCCTCTGGTGCTCGCTGGCGTGGGTCGCCACGATCGTGATGTTCTGCTACGTCACCGTCCACAACATCCGCCACCGGATCATCAAGGTCCCGGAGGGCGTCCGGAGCGCGCTGCTGGAGTTCCACTGGGCGCCGCCGGTGCTGTGGATCGGGATCATCGGCATGCTGATCCTGACCCGCTGGTGGGACTTCTGGACGAGCTGAGGCCGTTGGGGTGGGGGTGCGGGTGCGGGTGCCTTCCCGGGGCTCCTCCCCGGCCCCGGCGCCTCAACCGCCGGCGGGGCTCGATTCGTCACCCGTCCGAAGATGTCCCGCCCCGTCCCCGCGCACCGGAGCGCGCATGTCAGCCCCGCCGGCGATCGAGGCGGCGCGGTACCCCGGGGCCGGGTGAGCGAACCCGTCCTCGCCGGGGGTACCTTCCGGGCGACGCTCCGGGGGAGTTCGAGGCGCGGCAACACCGGGTCGGAGTGACCAGAACTCAGCCCCGCCGGCGTTCGAGGCGGGGGGGCGGGGGGGGGGCCCGGGTTACGGCATGGGCGGGGTGGGGAAACCGCCCCCCGCAGGGGCACCCCACCCGCACCCGGGGCACGGGCAGGCCCGCCCCGGGCCCACCCCCGGAAAGCCGGGCGCGCGGCCGCGGGCCCCGTTGTCAGTGCGCTGGCATAGGCTTCACGCGTGGAGCCCGACCTCTTTACCGCCGCCGCCGAAGACCGCCAGGAGAAGGACCCGTCCAGCACCCCCCTGGCCGTCCGGATGCGCCCCCGTACCCTCGACGAGGTCGTCGGCCAGCAGCATCTGCTCAAACCGGGCTCCCCCCTCCGCCGTCTCGTCGGCGAGAGCGGCAAGGGGAGCGGAAGCAGCGCGGCCGGACCCTCCTCCGTGGTCCTCTGGGGTCCGCCGGGCACCGGTAAGACCACCCTCGCCCATGTGGTCTCCCGGGCGACCGACAAACGCTTCGTGGAGCTGTCCGCGATCACCGCCGGCGTGAAGGAGGTCCGCGCCGTCATCGACGGCGCCCGCCGGGCCGTCGGCGGCTTCGGCAAGGAGACCGTCCTCTTCCTCGACGAGATCCACCGTTTCTCCAAGGCCCAGCAGGACTCCCTGCTCCCCGCCGTGGAGAACCGCTGGGTGACCCTGATCGCGGCCACCACGGAGAATCCGTACTTCTCGGTGATCTCCCCGCTGCTCTCGCGCTCCCTGCTGCTCACCCTCGAACCGCTGACCGACGCCGATCTCACCGCACTGCTGCACCGCGCGCTCGCCGAGGAGCGCGGTCTGGGCGGCGCGGTCACCCTGCCGGAGGACGCCGAGGCGCATCTGCTGCGGATCGCCGGCGGCGACGCCCGCCGCGCGCTCACCGCCCTGGAGGCGGCGGCCGGCGCGGCGCTGGACAAGGGGGAGCCGGAGATCTCGCTGCTGACGGTGGAGGAGACCGTCGACCGCGCGGCGGTGAAGTACGACCGCGACGGCGATCAGCACTATGACGTGGCGAGTGCCCTGATCAAGTCCATCCGGGGCTCGGACGTGGACGCGGCCCTGCACTATCTGGCCCGGATGATCGAGGCGGGCGAGGACCCGAGGTTCATCGCCCGGCGGCTGATGATCTCCGCGAGCGAGGACATCGGGCTCGCCGATCCCGGGGCGCTGCCGATAGCCGTCGCCGCCGCTCAGGCGGTGGCGATGATCGGGTTCCCGGAGGCGGCGCTCACCCTCAGCCATGTCACCATCGCGCTGGCGCTCGCCCCGAAGTCGAACACCGCGACCACGGCGATCGGGGCCGCGCTCGCCGATGTGCGGGCCGGACTGGCGGGCCCGGTCCCCGCGCATCTGCGCGACGGCCACTACAAGGGCGCGGCGAAGCTCGGTCACGCCCGGGGCTATGTCTATCCGCATGATGTGCCCGGTGCCATCGCCGCCCAGCAGTACGCCCCGGACAAGGTGCACGGCAAGCGGTATTACGAACCCACCCGCTATGGCGCGGAGGCGCGGTACGCGGATGTGGTGGAGAAGGTCCGGGAGCGGCTGCGCGGGGAGTGACCCGGCGTCCCGCTCAGTGCGCGGCGGCCTCGAAGAGGATGTGCATGGCCCGGCGGAGTTCCGTGATGTCCCGCACCGGCTCGGGAAAGTCGAAGCGCGCGTCGAAGGAGCGCTCGCCCACGAACCGCACCCGCAGCCCGAACCGGTCCAGCGCCAGCGGTACCGCCCGCGGCTGCCGGCCGTCGGCGCCGACCGTGTCCTGTGCCCGGTCGCCCAGCAGCCGGCACAGTTCCTGGAGCTGCTCCCCGTGCGCGGAGTGCAGGTGCTGGAGCAGTTCCGTCTCGTGCGCCGTCACCGGGTCGACCGCGGCCCGCGCGAACTCCTCGGGCTCCACGTCGGAGGCGCCCCAGAGGTCGTCCACGGCGATCTCGCCCACTTCGAGGCGGAGCATCATGAAGCCGGGCTCGGCGAGGCCGGGAGCGCAGGTGAGCCAGCCGGAGACCCAGGCACGGCCGCGGATGCGGTGGGGGACGGAGACCGGCGCCACATCGGTGATCTCCAGTACGGCGGAGAGCTCGTCGTCCTGCGCGTGCGTGGCGGCCCGTACGGCCGGGGAGTCGGCCCTGAAGAGCAGGAACACCTCACCGTCCGGTCCCACCACCCTGGCCTGCGGAGTCAGCTGATCCGGACGGGTCCCCTCGATGCCGGGGACGAGGAGCACCGCGGAGCATGTACTCTGTACGAGAGTTCGTGTGCGTTCGGCTGCTGACGGCATCCGATCGATTTCAAGCCCGCTGGGATGCGGCTGACCATGAGCTGATCGGACCTCCGTCGCTTCGGCGCTCTTCTGAGCAGCGTCGACGTTCTTTGTGCTGTCCGTGACGCGTTTGGTATTTCCTGGGCGAGACATGCGATCTCCTTGAGTAAGGTGAGCCTAACCTAACCTACAACGGAGGTCTGGAGAACGTGCCTAACCAGTCGCGTCCCAAGGTCAAGAAGTCTCGTGCGCTCGGTATCGCGCTGACCCCGAAGGCTGTCAAGTACTTCGAGGCCCGCCCCTACCCGCCGGGCGAGCACGGCCGTGGCCGCAAGCAGAACTCGGACTACAAGGTCCGTCTGCTGGAGAAGCAGCGGCTGCGTGCGCAGTACGACATCAGCGAGCGCCAGATGGCCCGCGCCTACGACCGCGCCCGCAAGGCCGAGGGCAAGACGGGCGAGGCCCTGGTCATCGAGCTGGAGCGCCGCCTCGACGCCCTGGTTCTGCGTTCGGGCATCGCCCGCACCATCTACCAGGCCCGCCAGATGGTCGTCCACGGCCACATCGAGGTCAACGGCGGCAAGGTCGACAAGCCGTCCTTCCGGATCCGTCCCGACGACGTCGTGATGGTCCGCGAGCGCTCGCGTGACAAGAGCCTCTTCCAGGTCGCCCGCGAGGGTGGCTTCGCCGCCGACGGTGAGACCCCGCGCTACCTCCAGGTGAACCTGAAGGCCCTGGCCTTCCGCCTGGACCGCGACCCGCAGCGCAAGGAAGTCCCCGTTATCTGCGACGAGCAGCTCGTCGTCGAGTACTACGCCCGCTGATCCGGGCGCGGTACGACACCGCGTTTGGGCCCGCCGTCCCCCGTCCTCGTGGCGGGGGGCCGGCGGGCTCTCGCGTTCCCGGGGACGCCGGGACGGATGCCCCCGCCGGGCGCCCGGCAATCCGGTACGGCGCGCGATGCCGGGCGCGATAGGCTCGGCAGACGAATTTCCGAGGTATCAGCGACAAGCAGAGAGCGGTGCGGTGTGACCGGTGGAGAGGTTGCCGGGATCCTGGTGGCCGTCTTCTGGGCGATCCTGGTCTCCTTCCTCGCCGTGGTGCTGGCGAGGCTGGCCCAGACGCTCAGGGCGACCACCCGGCTGGTGACGGAGGTGACCGAGCAGGCCGTACCGCTGCTCTCGGACGCCTCCGCGACGGTGCGTTCCGCACAGACCCAGCTCGACCGCGTCGACGCCATCGCGACCGACGTCCAGGAAGTCACCTCCAACGCCTCCGCGCTCTCCACCACCGTCGCCTCCACCTTCGGCGGCCCCCTGGTCAAGGTCGCCGCCTTCGGCTACGGCGTGCGCCGGGCCATGAGCCGCCGCCCCGACGAGGCCGCGGCCCCCCGGACGAAGCCCCGCACCAAGGTGATCCCCGGGCGCAGGGTGCCGGCCGCCCGGGACAAGAGCGCCCGATGGGGCGGGAAGGGCTGACACACCATGTTCCGCCGTACCTTCTGGTTCACCGCGGGCGCCGCCGCCGGGGTCTGGGCCACCGCCAAGGTCAACCGCAAGCTGAAGCAGCTGACCCCCGAGAGCCTCGCCGCGCAGGCCGCCAACAAGGCGATCGACACCGGCCACCGGCTCAAGGACTTCGCACTCGACGTCCGCGCCGGAATGCTCCAGCGCGAGGAGGAGTTGGGAGAAGTGCTCGGTACGAACACTCCGCCCGACCCCGAACTGCCCGCACAGCGTCACCGCCCCGCCCTCGCGCGCCCGGGCATGCGGGCCCCCGACACACACTCGTACAAGTCGTACAACCGGAATGAGGACCACTGATGGAGTCGGCTGAAATCCGCCGCCGCTGGCTGAGCTTCTTCGAGGAGCGCGGGCACACCGTCGTCCCTTCGGCGTCGCTCATCGCGGACGACCCGACTCTGCTGCTCGTCCCCGCCGGCATGGTCCCCTTCAAGCCCTACTTCCTGGGTGAGACCAAGCCGCCGGCCCCGCGCATCACCAGCGTGCAGAAGTGTGTCCGCACCCCGGACATCGAAGAGGTCGGCAAGACCACCCGCCACGGCACCTTCTTCCAGATGTGCGGCAACTTCTCCTTCGGCGACTACTTCAAGGAAGGGGCCATCAAGCTGGCCTGGGAGCTGCTCACCGGCTCCGTCGCCGACGGCGGTTACGGCCTCGACCCCGAGCGCCTGTGGATCACCGTCTACCAGGAGGACGACGAGGCCGAGCGCATCTGGCGCGATGTCATCGGCGTGCCCGCCGAGCGCATCCAGCGCCTCGGCATGGGCCCCAACTTCTGGTCCATGGGCGTCCCCGGCCCCTGCGGCCCCTGCTCCGAGATCAACTACGACCGGGGCCCCGAGTTCGGCGAGGAGGGCGGCCCGGCCGTCAACGACGAGCGCTATGTGGAGATCTGGAACCTGGTCTTCATGCAGTACGAGCGCGGCGCCGGCGAGGGCAAGGAGGACTTCCCGATCCTCGGGGACCTGCCCTCCAAGAACATCGACACCGGTCTCGGCCTCGAACGTCTCGCCATGATCCTCCAGGGCGTGCGGAACATGTACGAGACCGACACCCTGCGCGTCGTCATGGACAAGGCCACCGAGCTCACCGGTGTCCGGTACGGCGCCGCGCACGGCACCGATGTCTCGCTCCGGGTGGTCGCCGACCACATCCGCACCTCGGTCATGCTGATCGGCGACGGAGTCACCCCCGGCAATGAGGGGCGCGGCTATGTGCTGCGCCGCATCATGCGCCGCGCCATCCGCAACATGCGGCTGATGGGTGCCGGCGGCCCGGTCGTCGCCGAGCTCGCCGATGTCGTCATCACGACGATGGGCGAGCAGTACCCCGAGCTGGTCACCGACCGCAAGCGCATCGAGGCCGTGGCCCTCGCCGAGGAGGCCCGCTTCCTCAAGACGCTCAACGCCGGCACCAATGTGCTCGACACCGCCATCACCGAGACCCGCTCCGGCGGCGGCAGGGTGCTCGCCGGCGAGAAGGCGTTCCTGCTCCACGACACCTGGGGCTTCCCGATCGATCTCACCCTGGAGATCGCCGCCGAGCAGGGCCTCTCGGTGGACGAGGACGGCTTCCGCCGCCTGATGAAGGAGCAGCGGGAGAAGGCCAAGGCCGACGCCCGGGCCAAGAAGACCGGCCACGCCGATCTCTCCGCCTACCGCGAGGTCGCCGACACCGCCGGAGCCACCGAGTTCACCGGCTATCTCTCCACCGAGGGCGAGTCGACCGTCGTCGGCCTGCTGGTCGACGGCGTGCCGTCGCCCGCCGCCTCCGAGGGCGACGAGATCGAGATCGTGCTCGACCGCACCCCGTTCTACGCCGAGGGCGGCGGCCAGCTCGCCGACCAGGGCCGGATCCGGCTCCACTCCGGCGCCGTGATCGAGGTCCGCGATGTCCAGCAGCCGGTTCCCGGTGTCTCCGTGCACAAGGGATCGGTGCAGGTCGGCGAGGTCACCGTCGGTGCCTCCGCCTATGCCGCCATCGACGTCAAGCGCCGCCGGGCCATCGCCCGCGCCCACAGCGCCACCCATCTGACCCACCAGGCGCTGCGCGACGCGCTGGGCCCCACGGCCGCCCAGGCCGGCTCGGAGAACTCCCCGGGCCGCTTCCGCTTCGACTTCGGCTCGCCCGCCGCCGTACCCGGCTCGGTCCTGACCGATGTCGAGCAGCGGATCAATGAGGTGCTCTCCGGCGAGCTGGAGGTCCAGGCCGAGGTCATGAGCCTGGAGGACGCCAAGAAGCAGGGTGCCATCGCCGAGTTCGGCGAGAAGTACGGCGAGCGGGTGCGCGTGGTCACCATCGGTGACTTCTCCAAGGAGCTCTGCGGCGGTACGCATGTCGGCAACACCGCCCAGCTCGGCCTGGTGAAGCTGCTCGGCGAGTCCTCGATCGGCTCCGGTGTGCGCCGGATCGAGGCCCTCGTCGGCGCCGACGCGTACAACTTCCTCGCCAGGGAGCACACGGTGGTCGCCCAGCTCCAGGAGCTGGTCAAGGGCCGTCCCGAGGAGCTGCCGGAGAAGATCTCCGGCATGCTCGCCAAGCTGAAGGACGCCGAGAAGGAGATCGAGCGGTTCCGCGCGGAGAAGGTCCTCCAGGCCGCCGCCGGGCTCGCCGCCGGTGCCCAGGACGTCCGCGGTGTCGCGCTGGTCACCGGACAGGTCGCCGACGGTGTCTCCGCCGATGATCTGCGCAAGCTGGTGCTCGACGTCCGGGGCCGCATCCCGGGTGACCGCCCGGCCGTCGTCGCGCTCTTCACCGTCGCCAACGGCCGCCCGCTGACCGTGATCGCCACCAATGAGGCCGCGCGCGAGCGCGGGCTCAAGGCCGGTGACCTGGTCCGTACCGCCGCCAAGACCCTCGGCGGCGGCGGTGGCGGCAAGCCGGACGTCGCCCAGGGCGGCGGCCAGAACCCGGACGCCGTCGGCGAGGCCGTCACCGCTGTCGAACGACTGGTGGCCGGAGCCTCGTGAGGCGTGGACGCCGGCTCGCGATCGATGTCGGGGACGCCAGGATCGGGGTCGCTTCCTGCGACCCCGACGGGATCCTCGCCACACCGGTGGAGACCGTGCCGGGGCGCGATGTCCCGGCCGCCCACCGGCGGCTGAAACTGATCGTCGAGGAGTACGAACCGATTGAGGTCGTGGTCGGCCTTCCCCGCTCGCTCAGCGGCGGGGAGGGCCCGGCGGCCGTCAAGATCCGTGCCTTCGCTCAGGTGCTGGCTGCGGGGATCGCCCCGGTGCCGGTGCGGCTGGTGGACGAGAGGATGTCCACAGTGACCGCCACCCAGGGTCTCCGGGCCTCGGGAGTGAAGTCCAAAAAGGGCCGTTCTGTCATCGATCAGGCGGCCGCTGTGGTGATCCTTCAGAACGCTCTGGAGTCCGAACGGGCGTCAGGGGCGGCACCCGGCGAGTCAGTCGAAGTGGTTGTCTGATCGCGATACGGTAACGTTCCGCGCGATGCGGCGATGTTCGAACACCTGCCGCACAACGTAGAGGCGGACCGACCGGCCCCCTCGCGGCTGTTTGGGGAACGATGACTGAATATGGACGGGGCAGCGGCTCCGCACCGTGGCATCCGGAGGACCCGTTGTACGGGGACCAGGGATGGTCAGGTCAGCAGGACCCGGCGGCCGGACAGGGCACGTACGGGGACGGCGGACCGCAGCAGCAGTACGGCATGGGCCATCAGGACCCCTATCAGCAGCAGTACGGCGACCAGCAGGCCCAGTACGCCGCCGGCGGGCAGCAGTACGACACTCCCCAGTACCAGCAGCAGCCCCAGCAGCAGTACGGCGGCCAGGGATACCCGGAGCCGGGGTACGGCGATCAGCCGTACCCCGGCGGCCACCCCGGCGACGGGCTGAACCAGCAGGCCGGCCAGTCCTACGGCGGCGGGCAGCAGTACGCCGCCCCCCAGGCCCCCGAGCAGCAGTACACCGGCGAGCAGCAGTACGCCGCCGCCGGCTGGGACGCCGCGCAGCAGCAGGCCGGGATCCCCTACGACCCGGCGCAGGCCGTGCCGTACTCGGCCGAGACCCCCGACCTCTACGGCACCCCCGAGGCGTACCCCCCGCCGGAGCCCCCCGGCCGCCGGGCACCCGAGCCCGAGCCGCGGGCGGAGCCCGAGGCGGAGGAGGAGTCGCACCCCTTCTTCACCGGTGCCGGCGACGGCCACGACGACGAGGACGCCGAGCCCGCGGGCTCCCGGCGCGGCGGCGGGCGCGCGGGCCGGGGCGGCGGTGACGGCCGCGGCGGCGGGCGGTCCGGCAAGAAGCAGAAGAAGAGCCGCAGCGGCATCGCCTGCCTGGTCGTCTCGGCGGTGCTGGTCGGCGGCCTCGGCGGCGTCGGCTACTTCGGCTATCAGTTCTGGCAGGGGAAGTTCGGCCCGGCCCCCGACTACTCCGGCGCCGGCTCCGGCACCGTCCAGGTCGAGATCCCCGAGGGCGCCCTCGGCTATGTCATCGGCCAGGTCCTCAAGAAGCACGGCGTGGTGAAGAGCGTCGACGCCTTCGTCGCCGCGCAGAAGGCGAACCCCGAGGGCAACAAGATCCAGGCCGGCGTCTACACCCTGAGCAAGCAGATGTCCGCCGCGAAGGCGGTCGAGGCCATGCTCAACCCGAAGAGCCGCAGCAATCTGATCATCCCCGAGGGCACGCGGAACGCCGCCATCTACAAGATGATCGACGACCAGCTCAAGCTGGACGACGGCACCACCAAGGCGGTCGCCAGGGAGCAGGCGGACAGCCTCGGACTTCCGCAGTGGGCGAAGGGCCACGACAAGGTGAAGGATCCGCTGGAGGGATTCCTCTTCCCGGCCAGCTATCCGGTCGCCAAGGGGGTCAAGCCCGAGGCGGTCCTGAAGCAGATGGTGACCCGCGCCAACAAGGAGTACAACAAGCTCGATCTGGCGGGCCAGGCCCGGAAGTTCGACCTGGAGGGCCCGTGGGAGCTGCTCACCGCGGCCAGTCTGGTGCAGGCCGAGGGGAAGACGTCCGACGACTTCCGGAAGATGGCCGAGGTCATCTACAACCGGCTCAAGCCCAATCCGGACATCAACCAGAAGCTTCAGTTCGACTCGGCCCTGAACTATCTGAAGGGCCAGAGCGAGATCAGGATCACCGAGGCCGAGGCGCACTCCAACCCGGACCCGTACAACACGTACAAGTACCCCGGCCTGACCCCCGGCCCCATCGGCAACCCGGGTCTGACCGCGCTGAGCGCCACCCTCGATCCCACCAAGGACGGCTGGCTCTACTTCGTCGCGACCGACGGTCTCGAAAAGACGGAATTTGCGAAGACCTACGATCACTTCCTGAGACTGAAGGACAAATTCAATGAGTCCGGTGTCCAGTGAGGAACGCCGGGCGGCGGTCCTCGGATCACCGATCGAGCATTCGCTCTCCCCGGTACTGCACCGCGCCGCCTATGCGGCGCTCGGTCTCCGCGCATGGTCCTACGACCGCTTCGAGGTGACCGAGGACACCCTGCCGGCCTTCATCGAGCGGCTCGACCCGTCCTGGGCGGGCCTCTCGCTCACCATGCCGCTGAAGCGGGCGGTCATCCCGCTGCTCGACGAGATGTCCGCGACCGCGGCATCGGTCGAGGCGGTGAACACCGTCGTCCTCACCCCCGACGGCCGCCGGATCGGTGACAACACCGATATTCCCGGACTGATCGCCGCGCTGCGGGAGCGGGGCGTCGACTCGGTCGGATCCGCCGCGGTCCTGGGCGCGGGCGCGACCGCCTCCTCGGCCCTCGCCGCCCTGGCCCGCGTCTGCACCGGCCCGGTGACCGCCTATGTGCGCGGCCCCGCCCGGGCCGCCGAGATGCGCGGCTGGGGGGAGCGGCTGGGTGTGGAGGTGCGCACCGCCGACTGGGCGGACGCCGCCGAGGCCCTGCGGGCCCCGCTGGTGATCGCCACCACCCCGGCCGGGGCGACGGACGAGCTCGCCGCCGAGGTGCCCGACCGGCCCTGCACCCTCTTCGACGTGCTCTACGACCCCTGGCCCACGGCCCTCGCGGCACGCTGGTCCGCCCGCGGCGGCGATGTACTCGGCGGCCTGGACCTCCTCGTGCACCAGGCGGTGCTCCAGGTCGAGCAGATGACCGGAGTCCCCGCCGCCCCGCTCGATGTCATGCGCAAGGCGGGCGAACAGGTACTCGCGGGCCGCTGAGCCGCCGAGAAGGCCTCGGCGGCGTTCGCGGCGCGGGGTCCGGGGCGGTGCCCCGGTTACGGGAAGGGGAAGAGCCCTCCGCCGGAGCCCCCACCGGAGCCCCCGCCGGAGCCCGCCGCTCTCGGCGGGCTCGGCCCGCACTCGGCCGCCCCTGGAACCGGGGGCCCGCGCCCCCGCCCCCGTACCCCCGGCCCCGCGGGATCCGCGCCGGCATCCCCCCGCACCCCCTGACCAGGCCCCCGCCCGGCGCCCCGCCCCACCCGCTCCCGTACCGGGACACCGCCCCCGGAGGCGTCCGTCTGCTGGACCGGGGGCCTGGACACACCCGCGGGCGTGGGAGGATCGGATCAGGCGGGCCAGGGCCGCGCACCCGGCCGCGCCATCAGCAGTTTCAGGCGCGAGCAGGAGGAGCACCGTTGAGCAGGTTGCGTTGGCTGACGGCGGGGGAGTCGCACGGCCCCGCACTGGTGGCGACGCTGGAGGGTCTTCCCGCCGGTGTGCCGATCACGACCGCGATGGTGGCCGACCACCTCGCCCGCCGGCGTCTGGGGTACGGACGCGGGGCGCGGATGAAGTTCGAGCTCGACGAGGTGACCTTCCTGGGCGGCGTCCGCCACGGCCTGACCATGGGGTCGCCGGTCGCGGTGATGGTGGGGAACACGGAGTGGCCGAAGTGGGAGCAGGTGATGTCGGCCGATCCGGTGGATCCCGAGATCCTCGCCGGCCTCGCGCGCAACGCCCCGCTGACCCGCCCCCGCCCCGGGCACGCCGACCTCGCCGGGATGCAGAAGTACTCGCTGGACGAGGCCCGGCCGGTCCTGGAGCGCGCCAGCGCCCGGGAGACCGCCGCCCGTGTCGCGCTCGGTGCCATCGCCCGCTCCTACCTCAAGGAGACGGCCGGCATCGAGATCGTCTCCCATGTGGTGGAGTTCGCCGGCGCCAAGGCGCCCCGAGGCGTCTACCCCACACCCGCCGATGTCGAGAAGCTGGACGCGGACCCGGTGCGCTGCCTGGACGCGGACGCCTCCAAGGCGATGGTCGCGGAGATCGACCAGGCCCACAAGGACGGCGACACCCTCGGCGGCGTCGTCGAGGTGCTGGCCTACGGCGTCCCGGTCGGGCTCGGCTCGTACACCCACTGGGACCGGCGTCTCGACGCCCGGCTCGCCGGCGCCTTGATGGGCATCCAGGCCATCAAGGGCGTGGAGCTCGGCGACGGCTTCGAGCTCGCCCGGGTCCCCGGCTCCCAGGCGCATGACGAGATCGTCGCCACCGACGAGGGGCTGCGCCGCACCTCCGGCCGGTCCGGCGGGACCGAGGGCGGCATGTCCACGGGCGAGCTGCTGCGGGTCCGCGCCGCGATGAAGCCGATCGCGACCGTGCCCAAGGCGCTGGCCACCGTGGACATCACCACCGGCGAGGCCGCCGCCGCCCACCACCAGCGCTCCGACGTCGCCGCGGTTCCGGCCGCCGGCATCGTCGCCGAGGCGATGGTGGCACTGGTCCTGGCGGACGCGGTGGCGGAGAAGTTCGGCGGCGACAGCGTCACCGAGACCCGCCGCAATGTCCGGTCCTACCTCGACAATCTGCAGATCCGGTGAGCGGGCGGCAGCCCGCCCCCGGGCCGCTGGTGGTCCTGGTCGGGCCGATGGGATCGGGCAAGTCGACCGTCGGTGAGCTGCTCGCCCGCCGGCTGGGCGCGCCCTACCGGGACACCGACGCCGACATCGTCGCCGCCCAGGGCCGGGAGATCGCCGACATCTTCGTCACCGACGGCGAGGCGCACTTCCGCGAGCTGGAGCGCGCTGCGGTACGGGAGGCGGTCGCCGGGCACACCGGCGTGCTCTCCCTCGGCGGCGGCGCGATCCTCGACGCGTCCACCCGCGCGCTGCTGGCCGGGCTGCCGGTCGTCTATCTCTCCCTCGACGTGGAGGAGGCGGTCCGCCGCACCGGGCTCAACCAGGCCCGGCCGCTGCTCGCCGTCAATCCGCGCCGCCAGTGGCGGGAGCTGATGGACGCCCGCCGCCATCTGTACACCGAGGTCGCCCGGATCACCGTGGCGACCGATGAACGCACCCCCGACGAGGTCGCCCAGGCGGTCCTTGACGCATTGGAGCTGAAAGACGCATGACCGAGCAGGCAGTGACCCGTATCCAGGTCGGTGGAGCCGGGCCGGAGGAGGGTTCTGCTCCCTATGAGGTCCTGGTGGGGCGGCAGCTTCTCGGCGAGCTCCCCGGGCTGATCGGGAATGCCCAGCGGGTGGCGGTGCTGCACCCCGAGGCGCTCGCCGGGACCGGCGAGGCGATCCGTGAGGATCTGGCCGCCCAGGGGTACGAGGCCATCGCCGTCCAGCTGCCCAACGCCGAGGAGTCCAAGACCGTCGAGGTCGCGGCGTACTGCTGGAAGGCGCTCGGCCAGACCGGCTTCACCCGTACCGATGTCATCATCGGGGTCGGCGGCGGCGCCACCACCGACCTCGCGGGGTTCGTCGCCGCGACCTGGCTGCGCGGGGTGCGCTGGATCGCGGTGCCCACGACCGTGCTCGGCATGGTGGACGCGGCGGTCGGCGGCAAGACCGGCATCAACACCGCCGAGGGCAAGAACCTCGTCGGCGCCTTCCACCCGCCCGCCGGGGTGCTCTGTGATCTGGCCGCGCTGGACTCGCTGCCGGTGCACGACTACGTCAGCGGGATGGCCGAGATCATCAAGGCCGGCTTCATCGCCGACCCGGTCATCCTCGATCTGGTGGAGGCCGACCCCGAGGGCGCGCGCAGCCCTTCCGGGCCGCACACCTCGGAGCTGATCGAACGCTCCATCCGGGTCAAGGCGGAGGTCGTCTCGGGCGATCTGCGGGAGTCCGGCCGCCGGGAGATCCTCAACTACGGGCACACCCTCGCCCACGCGATCGAGAAGAACGAGCGCTACAAGTGGCGCCACGGGGCCGCGGTCTCCGTGGGCATGGTCTTCGCCGCCGAGCTCGGCCGGCTCGCCGGACGGCTGGACGACGCCACCGCCGACCGCCACCGGGCGATCCTGGAGTCCGTCGGACTGCCGCTCACCTACCGGGGCGACCAGTGGGCCAAGCTCCTGGAGACCATGAAGGTCGACAAGAAGTCCCGGGGCAATCTGCTCCGCTTCATCGTCCTGGACGGTCTCGCCAAGCCCACCGTGCTGGAGGGACCGGATCCGGCCGTACTGCTCGCCGCGTACGGCGAGGTCTCCGCGTGAGCCGCCCGGTCCTGGTCCTGAACGGCCCCAATCTGGGCCGGCTCGGCTCCCGGGAGCCCGATGTGTACGGGGCGACCTCCTACGCCGGTCTCGTCGACACCTGCCGGGAGCTCGGCCGGGAGCTGGGCTTCGCGGTGGAGGTCCGGGAGACCAATGACGAGGGCGAGATGATCCGCTGGCTCCACGAGGCGGCGGACGGGTCGATTCCGGTGGTGCTCAACCCCGGGGCCTTCACCCACTACTCCTACGGGATGCGGGACGCGGCGGCCCAGCGCACCGCGCCGCTGATCGAGGTGCACATCTCCAACCCGTACACCCGCGAGACGTTCCGGCACACCTCGGTGGTCGCGGCCGTCGCGAGCGGCACGATCGCGGGCTTCGGAATCGGCTCGTACCGGCTGGCGCTGCGCGCGCTGGCCGAGGAGATCTCCGCCTGACCCGGCCGTCCCGGCCCCGCGCGGGGCCCGGACGGATCCCCGGTCCCGCGCTCTCGGCCATTGGCCGGAATCGCCCTGCTGAACAGGGCACTTCGAGCGGTCCCCGGCCGTTCTCCCCATGAAGGACCGGGGATTGAGCAGGCCGCGGGTCGCGGCCGCGGGTACCGTTCGACGGCAGAAGAGCCCAGCCGCCCGCCGCGCGGCGGCTGTACGAGACGGAGTGGCACGGGATGCAGTACGCAGGTGGGGCTCCGCTCCCGCCGCCCCGGGAAGCGGGGCAGGGACCGGCCGGATGGGCGCCCGGCGCCCGGCACCCCGGCCCGCCGCCGGGTGCGCACCCGGGCCCGCCGCCCCCGGCCGGCCCGCCCCCGCATCCGCCGCAGGGCCCGCCGCCCGGGCCCCCGCCCATACCACCGGCGTCCGCGCCGCCCGGTCCTCCGCTCCCGCCCGGACCGCCCGCCCCGGCGGCGCCTCCCCGGCCCGACGGAGCCGGGGCCACCGGGCATGTGCGGCTCCCGCCGGGCGCCCCCGTCCCGCTCCCCATACCCGCCCCCGGCACCGGCGGCACCGGCGCCGCCACCCTCGCCGTGCTGCTGATCGGCCCCGCCGGCGCGGGCAAGACCACGGTGGCGCGCCACTGGGCCGGCCGGCGCCGGGCCGCCACCGCCCACATCAGTCTGGACGACGTCCGCGAGTGGGTCCGCTCCGGTTTCGCGGACCCCCAGTCCGGATGGAACGACCACTCCGAGGCCCAGTACCGCCTCGCCCGCCGCACCTGCGGCTTCGCCGCCCGCAATTTCCTGGCGAACGGCATCTCCTGCATCCTCGACGACGCCGTCTTCCCGGACCGCCCCGTCGTGGGCCTCGGCGGCTGGAAGCGCCATGTCGGCCCCGGGCTGCTCCCCGTCGTCCTCCTGCCCGGACTGGACACCGTCCTGGAGCGCAATGCCCAGCGGCGCGGCAACCGCCGGCTCTCCGACGAGGAGGTCGCCACCATCCACGGCCGGATGGCCGGCTGGTATGGATCGGGCCTGCCGATCATCGACAATTCCGGTTACGACGTCGAGACCACCGCCCGAGTCCTGGACGACGCCCTGGCCCGCGCCATCGCCAGCCCCCCGAGCTGGTAACACGCGCTTCTGGGCCGCGGTGCCCGCAAGCGCGTACCGCCGCGCCCTCCGGCACCGTCCCCGTCTCCCTCGCCGCGGTCCCTCCCGACCGGCCGCGGCACCCGGGACCAGCCGCGGGCCGGTGACACTCCGCGGCCCCGAGGCGCCGGGCCGCGCGGCCCCGCCCGTATCCCCGTCGAGCGGGTCTCCGGGCACCGGGCGGCCCGCCCGCCGACGGCTCCCACCCCCGCCGGAGGGCATTTCCGCGCCCCCGCCGTACGCGGCCGGCCGGCACCTGTCGGCGCGTGCGACGGACGGTGCCCGCTTCCGCGCCCCCGCCGTACGCGGCCGGGCCCGCACCTCCCGGCCGTGCGACGGCCGTGCACGTGTCGGCGCCCGCTTCCGGGACCCCCGGTCGGACGCGCTGGCCGGGCCGTTCCCCGGGGCCGCTCGTACGGTGGACGCATGTCTGAGGTGTATGCGGTCCGCCGCGGCCGGCTGCGTGAGCGGTGCGCCGCCACCGGCAGTACCGGGGCCCTCGTCTCGCGGCCCGCCAATGTGCGCTATCTCGCCGGCGGCGCGCCTCCCGGCGCCGTACTCCTCCTCGGACCCGCCGAGGACGTGCTGCTCTGCCCCGTCGCCCCCACCGGCGACTCCGCCGAGGGCCGCCCCGACGAACAGCTCCGCCTCGCCGTCCTGCCCAGCGCCTCCGGCGATCCGGCCGTCGCGGCGACCGAGCTGGCACGGGCCGCCGGCGTGACCTCGCTCGCCATCGAGGAGCACCATCTCGCCGTCGCCCGGCACCGCGCCATCCGCTCCGTCGCGCCCCGGCTGCGTCTCGCCGATCTCTCCCTCGCCGTGGAGCAGCAGCGGGTCGTCAAGGACGAGGAGGAGATCGCCTGCCTCCGCATCGCCGCCGAGATCACCGATCAGGCCCTCGGGGAACTCCTCGAATCGATTCTGGTCGGCCGGACCGAGCGGCATCTCGCCCTGGAGCTGGAGCGCCGCCTCATCGACCACGGCGCCGAGGGGCCCGCCTTCCCCACCTCCGTCGCGACCGGACCCAATTCCGGCCGTCCCGGTCACCGGCCCACCGACCGGCGTGTCGAGGAGGGCGATTTCCTCTGTGTCCAGGTGGGAGCCGACTACCGCGGCTACCGCTGTGAGATCGGCCGGACCTTTGTCATCGGGACCAGTCCCGCGGACTGGCAGATCGAGCTGTACGACCTCGTCTTCGCCGCTCAGCGGGGAGCGCGTGAGGCTCTTGTGCCCGGTGCGGCCTACCGTGACATCGACTTCGCCGCGCGTCAGATTCTGACCGCGGCGGGCCATGGTGAGGGTCTCGCGGCCCACACCGGGCACGGTGTGGGGCTCGAAATCGAAGAGGACCCGCAGTTGGCCCCGGCGGCCATGGGTAAACTGGACGCTTGCGTGCCGGTCACCGTCGAACCGGGGGTCCACCTCCCGGGCCGGGGCGGGGTCCGGATCGATGACACGCTCGTCGTCCGCCAGGAGGCGGACGGCGGCCCCGAGCTACTCACCATCACGACCAAGGAACTGCTCGCGCTCTGAGCGCACGGCAGTGCCCGGTCGTCCACCGCGTCAGTCCAGGAGATTCCGCAACCGTGGCTTCCACGAACGACCTCAAGAACGGCATGGTGCTCAAGCTCGACAACGACCAGCTGTGGTCCGTCGTCGAGTTCCAGCACGTCAAGCCCGGCAAGGGCCCGGCGTTTGTGCGCACCAAGCTCAGGAACGTGCTCTCCGGCAAGATCGTCGACAAGACGTTCAACGCCGGCGTGAAGGTCGAGACGGCCACCGTCGACCGCCGCGACATGGAGTTCTCGTACATGGACGGCGAGTACTTCGTCTTCATGGACATGCAGACCTACGACCAGCTGCATGTTTCGCGCGCCGCCGTCGGCGACTCGGCGAACTTCCTCATCGAGGGCTTCAAGGCGACCGTGGCCACGCACGAGGGCGAGGTGCTCTACGTCGAGCTGCCGGCCGCCGTCGAGCTGGTCATCCAGGAGACCGAGCCCGGCGTCCAGGGCGACCGCTCCACCGGTGGCACCAAGCCCGCCACCCTGGAGACCGGTTTCACCGTCCAGGTCCCGCTCTTCATCACCACCGGTGAGAAGATCAAGGTCGACACCCGCTCCGGTGACTACCTCAGCCGGGTGAACAGCTAACCGTGGCCGCTCGCAACAAGGCCCGTAAGCGCGCCTTCCAGATTCTCTTCGAGGCCGATCAGCGCGGGGCGTCCGTGCAGACGGTGCTCGCCGACTGGATCCGGCACGCACGGACCGACACCCGGCAGCCCCCGGTCTCCGAGTTCACGATGGAGCTGGTCGAGGGGTACGCCGGTTACGCGACCCGCATCGACGAGCTGATCGCCACCTATGCCGAGGGCTGGGATCTCGACCGGATGCCGGTCGTCGACCGGAACATCATCCGGCTCGGTGCCTATGAGCTGGTCTGGGCCGATGGCACCCCCGACGCGGTGGCGATCGACGAGGCGGTGGAGCTGGCGAAGGAATTCTCCACCGACGACTCGCCCGCATTCGTGAACGGCCTGCTCGGCCGCTTCAAGGAGCTCAAGCCGAGTCTGCGCCGCGCGTAGGGCCGTTCGTCCGGATCGGGCCGGGGCATGCGAGCCCCGGCGGGATCCGGACGAGAGGCCCTGACGGCGCTCCGCCGCATCCGCCGGGCGTCACCGACGGCGACAACCGGCCGTACCGGGCCCGAAGCGAACGAAAGTCCGCTTCGGGCCTGGTGTGCGTCCGGGGACTGATCCAGCATGCCCCCCATGCCCGATACCCACGCGCTGTCCTCCCGGGTCCGCATCGGATACGCGCTGGGCTCCATCAGCACCGGCACCTTCACCACCGTTCCCGGGCTCCTGCTGCTCTACTACCTCACCGATGTCCTGGGGGTCGCGGCCGGAGTGGCCGGGCTGCTCGTCTTCCTGCCCAAGGCGTGGGATCTGCTGCTCAATCCGTGGATAGGCGGCCTCTCGGACCGCACCGTCCACCGCTGGGGCCCCCGCCGCCCCTGGATGGTCTCCGGCGCGGTCCTGCTGCCGCTCTGTTTCGCCGGCATCTTCGCCGCACCGCCGGGACTGGGCGGCGGCTGGGCAGCGGGTTATGTGGCCCTGCTCTTCCTGCTCTCCGCCGTCGGCTACGCCTGCTTCCAGGTCCCCTATGTGGCGCTCGCCGCGGAACTCACCGCCGAGCCCGACGAACGCGCCCGGATCAGCTCCTGGCGGGTGGTCTTCCTCGGCGCCGCGATCCTGCTCTCCGGTGTCCTCGCGCCGATGCTCACCGGGGCGGGCGACGGCACGGCCGGCACCCGGGGCGGCTACCGGCTGATGGGTGTGGTCGTCGCGGTGCTCATCGCCGCCGGGATGGTCAGTGTGCTGCTGGCCACCGCGCGCAGCCCCGTCGTGGTGAGGACCGCCCGCGAGGCCGGCCCGGGCGCCCTGCTGCGGGCGGTCCGCGGCAACCGGTCCTTCGGCGTGCTCCTCGCCGCCAACACCGTGCAGTCGCTCGCCACCGGGCTGATGCTGGCGGGGGTGCAGTACTTCGCGACCCATGTGCTGGAGCGCCCGAGCGCCACCACCGTGCTCTTCGCCTGTCTGATCGTTCCCTCGCTGCTCGCGATGCCGCTGTGGACGGCGTCCGGGCGGCGGCTGGGCAAGAAACGCGCGGCGCTCGGCGCCTCCGCCTTCTTCCTGGCGGGCACTTCCGCGCTCGCCTTCGCCCGTGCACTGCCGGAGGCGGGGGTGTACGCGGCCGTGGCCCTCGCGGGGGTGGGGTACGCCGGGATGCAGATGCTGCCGCTGGCGATGATGGGGGACACGGTGGCGGCCGACGCCCATCTCTCCGGGCGGCGCAGGGCCGGGGTCTTCACCGGGGTCTGGGCGGCGGGGGAGACTCTGGGCATGGCGATCGGGCCCGGGCTTCTCGGGCTGCTGCTGGCCCTCGGCGGATTCATCTCGTCCGATGGGGCCGAGCGGGTGGTCCAGCCCGATTCCGCGCTGACGGCCATCGTCATCGGCTTCGGCGCGCTGCCCGCCTTGCTGCTGCTGATCAGCCTGCCCCTGCTGGCCCGCTACGACCTCACCGAGGACCGGCTGCGGGCCCTGCGGGACGCCGCGGTCCCGGTTGCCGGGCGAGCCGAGTGACGCCGGGGCCGCTCAGCCGCGTGAAAGAGGGTCCACCGGTGCTCCCGGGCCTGCCGGGAGCCCGCCTGCGGCGGGTGACCGCCGGAGGCGCCGTACGTCCCGGCCCGCGGTGGCTGGGCACCCGTACGCGCCGGTCCGCCGGCGGACCGGTCCCGTACGCGCCGGTCCGCGGCTCGAGCGCCCGTACGCGCCGGTCCCGGCCACCGGCCGGTACCGGCGCGGTCGCATGACACCTGAAGGCGGACCCGGCACTCCGGGCCCGCCCCCGGGCGTGACGTTTCTCCTCAGGCTCCCCCGGGCGTGTGACGCATCTCCCGAGGGGTGACCCGGCCCGTGAACGGGCTCAGTTCTCCTCGTGGCTGACGGCGCGGCGCGCGTCCGCGTCCAGCACACCCCAGCTGATCAGCTGCTCGGTCAGCACCGAGGGCGACTGGTCGTAGATCACGGCCAGGGTGCGCAGGTCGTCCTGGCGGATCGACAGCACCTTGCCGTTGTAGTCACCGCGCTGGGACTGGATCGTGGCGGCGTACCGCTGGAGCGGGCCCGCCTTCTCGGCCGGGACATGGGCCAGCCGCTCCAGATCCAGAACGAGCTTCGGCGGCGGCTCGGCGGCACCGCCCGGCGTGGTGCCCGGAAGCAGCTCCTGCACCGGAACGCCGTAGAAATCCGCCAGCTCGGCCAGGCGCTGCACGGTCACGGCACGGTCGCCGCGCTCGTACGAACCGACCACCACGGCCTTCCAGCGGCCCTGGGACTTCTCTTCCACGCCGTGGAGGGACAGCCCCTGCTGGGTGCGGATGGCGCGGAGCTTGGCCCCGAGCTGCTTTGCGTATTCGCTGGACATATAGCTCCCCGGACGAAGTCTGGTAACTCACTGTGAGGTTACGCAGAGTTACTTGGATGCGTCAAGCCGAATGGGTCCGGACGGTCTGTTGTCATGATCCGGACCGTTCCGTTGCCGGGAATTGTGTCAGGGGTCCGGAGTCGCGGCCCGGCGGGGCCCTGGTACGGTGGGTGGCGCAAATCCGACGTCCTTTAAGGTCCGTCCCGTGAGGCGGAG
The DNA here is from genome assembly GCF_039888735.1 of Streptomyces sp. CAU 1734. Lineage (NCBI taxonomy): Bacteria > Bacillati > Actinomycetota > Actinomycetes > Kitasatosporales > Streptomycetaceae > Streptomyces > Streptomyces sp. CAU 1734. Next base: position 106,991 of record NZ_JBDQQP010000007.1, on the reverse strand, counting down.
AAGGAGGTCCGTTTCATATGGACACGCAGAGCTCCGATGTGGCCCGCCCCGTGCTCGAGGCGCCCGACATCGCGCGGGTACTGACCCGCATCGCCCACGAGATCGTCGAACGCGCCAAGGGCGCCGACGACGTGGTCCTCCTCGGCATTCCCACCCGCGGCGTCTTTCTCGCCCGCAGGCTCGCCGGGAAGCTCCAGGAGATCACCGGCCGGACCATTCCGGTCGGCGCCCTCGACATCACCATGTACCGCGACGATCTGCGGCTGCGGCCCGCCCGCGCGATCGGCCGCACCGAGATCCCCGGCGAGGGCATCGACGGCCGGCTCGTCGTCCTGGTGGACGACGTCCTCTTCTCCGGCCGCACCATCCGCGCCGCGCTCGACGCCCTCGGCGACATCGGCCGCCCCCGCGCCGTACAGCTCGCCGTCCTGGTCGACCGGGGCCACCGCGAGCTGCCCATCCGCGCCGACTACGTGGGCAAGAACCTGCCCACCTCGCTGCGCGAGACGGTCAAGGTGCAGCTCGCCGAGGAGGACGGCCGCGACACCGTGCTGCTCGGGGTGCGCGAGAGCGCCCCGGCCGCCGAGCGGTAGCACCCGCCCGCACGCCCCTCCCGCACGGACGCGCCCGCACGTCCCGTGCGCCCGCATGCCCCCCGTGCGACCGCGCCGCCCGCCGCCCCGACCGGACGGCGCCGGCCGACCACGCGAGCCCTCGCCCACCACCCCACCGGAGCCCTCCGATGAAGCATCACCTCATCTCGGCCGCCGATCTCACCCGTGACGACGCCGTCCTCATCCTCGACACCGCCGAGGAAATGGCCCGCGTCGCCGACCGGCCGATCAAGAAGCTGCCCACCCTCCGCGGCCGTACCGTCGTCAACCTCTTCTTCGAGGACTCGACCCGCACCCGGATCTCCTTCGAGGCCGCCGCCAAGCGGCTCTCCGCCGATGTCATCAACTTCTCCGCCAAGGGCTCCTCGGTCTCCAAGGGCGAATCCCTCAAGGACACCGCGCTGACCCTGGAGGCGATGGGCGCGGACGCCGTCGTCATCCGCCACCACGCCTCCGGCGCCCCCTACCGGCTGGCCAACTCCGGCTGGATCGACGGCGCCGTCGTCAACGCCGGTGACGGCACCCACGAGCACCCCACCCAGGCCCTGCTCGACGCCTTCACCATGCGCCGCCGCCTCGTCGGCCGGGACGCCGGCCTCGGCCGCGACCTCGCCGGGCGCCGGATCACCGTCGTCGGCGATGTGCTCCACAGCCGGGTGGCCCGCTCCAATGTGCTGCTGCTCCACACCCTCGGCGCCGAGGTCACCCTGGTCGCCCCGCCCACCCTGGTCCCGGTCGGCGTCGGGAGCTGGCCCTGCGAGGTCAGCTACGACCTCGACGCGGTACTGCCCAAGTCCGACGCGGTGATGATGCTCCGGGTGCAGCGCGAGCGGATGAAGGACGCCTTCTTCCCCACCGAGCGCGAGTACTCACGCCGTTACGGACTCGACGGCGACCGCATGGCCAAGATGCCCGAGCACGCCATCGTCATGCACCCCGGCCCGATGAACCGCGGCATGGAGATCACCGCCGAGGTCGCCGACTCCGACCGCTGCACGGTCGTCGAGCAGGTCGCCAACGGCGTCTCCATCCGCATGGCCGTCCTGTATCTGCTGCTCGGCGGCAATGAGTCAGCCGCCGCCGCCCCGTCGCGCACCGAGGAGAACAAGTAACCATGAGCAAGATCCTGATCCGCGGCGCGCAGGTGCTGGGCGGCGAACCGCAGCACGTCCTGATCGACGGCGAGACCATCGCCGAGGTCGGCCCCGCCATCGAGGCCGGCGACGCGACCGTGATCGAGGCGGCCGGGAAGATCCTGCTGCCCGGCCTCGTCGACCTCCACACCCATCTGCGCGAGCCCGGCCGCGAGGACTCCGAGACCGTCCTCACCGGCACCCGCGCCGCCGCCGTCGGCGGATACACCGCCGTCCACGCCATGGCCAACACCTTCCCGGTCGCCGACACCGCCGGTGTGGTCGAGCAGGTCTGGCGCCTCGGCCGGGAGTCCGGCTACTGCGACGTCCAGCCCGTCGGCGCGGTCACCGTCGGCCTGGAGGGCAAGCAGCTCGCCGAGCTCGGCGCCATGCACGACTCCGCCGCCGGGGTGAAGGTCTTCTCCGACGACGGCAAGTGCGTGGACGACGCGGTGATCATGCGGCGCGCCCTGGAGTACGTGAAGGCGTTCGACGGCGTCATCGCCCAGCACGCCCAGGAGCCCCGGCTCACCGAGGGCGCCCAGATGAACGAGGGCGTCGTCTCCGCCGAGCTCGGCCTGGCCGGCTGGCCCGCCGTCGCCGAGGAGTCGATCATCGCCCGCGATGTGCTGCTCGCCGCCCATGTCGGCTCCCGGGTGCACATCTGCCACCTCTCCACCGCCGGCTCCGTCGAGATCATCCGCTGGGCCAAGTCCAAGGGCTGGGACGTCACCGCCGAGGTCACCCCGCACCACCTGCTCCTCACCGACGAGCTGGTGCGCAGCTACAACCCCGTCTACAAGGTGAACCCGCCGCTCCGCACCGAGGCCGACGTACTGGCCCTGCGCGAGGCGCTCGCCGACGGCACCATCGACTGCGTCGCCACCGACCACGCCCCGCACCCCCACGAGGACAAGGACTGCGAGTGGGGCGCCGCCGCCATGGGCATGGTGGGCCTGGAGACCGCGCTCTCCGTCGTCCAGCAGACGATGGTCGACACCGGACTCCTCGACTGGGCGGGCGTCGCCGACCGCATGTCCTTCCGCCCGGCGGTCATCGGCCGGCTCGCCGGACACGGCCGTCCGGTCTCGCCGGGTGAGCCCGCCAACCTCACGCTGGTGGATCCGGCATACCGTGGAGCGGTGGACCCCGCGGGCTTCGCCTCCCGCAGCCGCAACACCCCCTACGAGGGCCGTGAGCTGCCGGGACGCGTCACCCACACCTTCCTGCGGGGCCGGGCAACGGTCGTCGACGGGAAACTCGCGTGACATCTCTCACCCATATCGCAGTCCAGCTCGCAGCGGAGAAGAAGTCCGCCGAGGTGACCGACTGGGCCGCCCGCATCGGCTGGGTCGTCGGGCTGCTCCTCTTCATCGCCCTCGTCTACTGGCTGATGCGCCAGGGCTGGAAGTGGCGCGCCGGGCTCCAGTCGGGGCTGCCGGAGCTCCCGCAGGCCCCGGAGGCACCGGGCGAGCCGCTGCTCGCGATGACCGGCCGCTACCACGGCTCCACCACCGCCGGGCACTGGCTCGACCGGATCGTGGCCCACGGCCTCGGCGTGCGCAGCCGGGCCGAGCTCACCCTCACCGCCGAGGGCGTGCGGGTCGAGCGCCCCGGCGCGGCCGACTTCTTCATCCCCGCCGCCGCGCTGCGCGAGGCCAGGCTCGACAAGGGCATCGCCGGAAAGGTCCTCGCCGAGGGCGGACTCCTCGTCCTCACCTGGGAACACGGCGGCACCCTGATCGACTCCGGCTTCCGCTCCGACACCGCGGCCGGCCACAACGACTGGGTCACCGCCGTCAACAACGCGGTGCCCACCACCACGCAGGACCAGATCACCACGACGGAAGGCGCACGATGACCACCTCCACCCGGGGAGACCGGAAGCAGGCTCCGGCTCCCGCCGTACTCGTCCTGGAGGACGGCCGCACCTTCCGCGGCCGTGCCTACGGGGCCGTGGGGGAGACCTTCGGCGAAGCCGTGTTCAACACCGGTATGACCGGCTACCAGGAGACCCTGACCGACCCCTCCTACCACCGCCAGGTGGTCGTCATGACCGCCCCCCACGTGGGCAACACCGGCGTCAACGACGAGGACGACGAGTCGAGGCGCATCTGGGTCGCCGGCTATGTCGTGCGCGACCCCGCCCGGGTCCCCTCCAACTGGCGCTCCCGGCGCTCCCTGGACGAGGAGCTCACCACCCAGGGCGTCGTCGGCATCAGCGGCATCGACACCCGCGCCCTCACCCGCCACCTCCGCGAGCGCGGCGCCATGCGCGTCGGCATCTTCTCCGGCCCCGCGCTGGAGGCCGGCGAGCGCGCCCTGCTCGCCCGCGTCCAGGACGCGCCCCCGATGACCGGCGCCGACCTCTCCGCCGAGGTCGCCACCGCCGAGACCTATGTGGTCCCCGCGATCGGCACCAAGCGCTTCACCGTCGCCGCCATCGACCTCGGCATCAAGGGCATGACCCCGCACCGGATGGCCGAACGCGGCATCGAGGTGCACGTCCTGCCCGCCACGGCCACCGCCGATGACGTCTACGCCGTCGCACCCGACGGAGTCTTCCTCTCCAACGGCCCCGGCGACCCCGCCACCGCCGACCTCACCACCGTCAGGGCCGTCCTGGAGCGCGGCACCCCGCTCTTCGGGATCTGCTTCGGCAACCAGCTCCTCGGCCGCGCGCTCGGCTTCGGCACCTACAAGCTGAAGTACGGCCACCGGGGCATCAACCAGCCCGTCCAGGACCGCTCCACCGGCAAGGTCGAGGTCACCGCCCACAACCACGGATTCGCCGTCGACGCCCCGCTCGACAAGGTCTCCGACACCCCCTACGGCCGCGCCGAGGTCTCCCACGTCTGTCTCAACGACAACGTGGTGGAAGGACTCCGGCTGCTCGACCGGCCCGCCTTCAGCGTCCAGTACCACCCCGAAGCCGCCGCGGGCCCGCACGACGCCGCGTACCTCTTCGATCGTTTCGTCACCCTGATGGAGGGCCAGCGTGCCTAAGCGCACCGACATCCAGTCCGTCCTGGTCATCGGATCCGGCCCGATCGTCATCGGTCAGGCCGCCGAATTCGACTACTCCGGCACCCAGGCCTGCCGCGTCCTCAAGGCCGAGGGCCTGCGCGTCATCCTGGTCAACTCCAACCCGGCCACGATCATGACCGACCCGGAGATCGCCGACGCCACCTACGTCGAGCCGATCACCCCCGAGTTCGTCGAGAAGATCATCGCCAAGGAGCGCCCCGACGCGCTGCTGCCCACCCTCGGCGGCCAGACCGCGCTCAACACCGCCATCTCCATGCACGAGCAGGGTGTGCTGGAGAAGTACGGCGTCGAGCTGATCGGCGCCAATGTCGAGGCGATCAACAAGGGCGAGGACCGCGATCTCTTCAAGGGCGTCGTCGACGCGGTGCGGGAGAAGATCGGCCACGGCGAGTCCGCCCGCTCGGTCATCTGCCACTCCATGGACGACGTCATCGCCGGCGTCGACACCCTCGGCGGCTACCCCGTCGTCGTCCGCCCCTCCTTCACCATGGGCGGCGCCGGCTCCGGCTTCGCCCACGACGAGGACGAGCTCCGCCGGATCGCCGGCCAGGGCCTGACCCTCTCGCCCACCACCGAGGTCCTCCTGGAGGAGTCCATCCTCGGCTGGAAGGAGTACGAGCTGGAGCTGATGCGCGACAAGCACGACAATGTCGTGGTCGTCTGCTCCATCGAGAACTTCGACCCCATGGGCGTCCACACCGGCGACTCCATCACCGTCGCCCCCGCGATGACCCTCACCGACCGTGAGTACCAGCGGCTCCGCGACATCGGCATCGCCATCATCCGCGAGGTCGGCGTCGACACCGGCGGCTGCAACATCCAGTTCGCCATCGACCCCGCCGACGGCCGGATCATCGTCATCGAGATGAACCCCCGCGTCTCCCGCTCCTCGGCGCTCGCCTCCAAGGCCACCGGCTTCCCGATCGCCAAGATCGCGGCCAAGCTCGCCGTCGGCTACACGCTGGACGAGATCCCCAACGACATCACCGAGAAGACCCCGGCCTCCTTCGAGCCGACCCTCGACTATGTCGTCGTCAAGGCCCCGCGCTTCGCCTTCGAGAAGTTCCCCTCCGCCGACGCCACCCTCACCACCACCATGAAGTCGGTGGGCGAGGCCATGGCGATCGGCCGCAACTTCACCGAGGCGCTCCAGAAGGCCCTGCGCTCCCTGGAGAAGAAGGGCAGCCAGTTCGACTTCGTCTCCCCGGTCGGCGACAAGGCCGGGCTGCTGCGCGAATCCGTCCGCCCCACCGACGGCCGCATCAACACCGTGATGGCCGCCATCCGCGCCGGAGCCACGCCGGAGGAGGTCTTCGACGCCACCCGGATCGACCCCTGGTTCGTGGACCAGCTCTTCCTGATCAAGGAGTACGCGGACGAGCTGGCCGCCGCCGACAAGCTCCACCCCGAGCTCCTCGCCGAGGCCAAGCGCCACGGCTTCTCCGACGCCCAGATCGCGGACATCCGCGGACTGCGCGAGGACGTCGTCCGGGAGGTCCGGCACGCGCTCGGCATCCGCCCGGTCTACAAGACCGTCGACACCTGCGCCGCCGAGTTCGCCGCGCGGACCCCGTACTTCTACTCCTCGTACGACGAGGAGAGCGAGGTCGCCCCGCGCGAGAAGCCCGCCGTGATCATCCTCGGCTCGGGCCCCAACCGCATCGGCCAGGGCATCGAATTCGACTACTCCTGTGTCCACGCCTCCTTCGCGCTCAGCGACGCCGGCTACGAGACCGTGATGGTCAACTGCAACCCCGAGACCGTCTCCACCGACTACGACACCTCCGACCGGCTCTACTTCGAGCCGCTCACCCTGGAGGACGTCCTGGAGATCGTGCACGCCGAATCGCTGGCCGGCCCGATCGCCGGAGTCATCGTCCAGCTCGGCGGCCAGACCCCGCTCGGTCTCGCCCAGGCCCTGAAGGACAACGGCGTCCCGGTCGTCGGCACCCCGCCGGAGGCCATTCACGCCGCCGAGGACCGCGGCGCCTTCGGCCGCGTCCTCAAGGAGGCCGGACTCCCCGCCCCCAAGCACGGCACCGCCACCACCTTCGACGAGGCCAAGGCCATCGCCGACGAGATCGGCTACCCCGTCCTCGTGCGCCCCTCCTACGTCCTCGGCGGACGCGGTATGGAGATCGTGTACGAGGAGGCCCGGCTGGAGTCCTACATCGCCGAGTCCACCGAGATCAGCCCCACCCGGCCGGTCCTGGTCGACCGCTTCCTCGACGACGCCATCGAGATCGACGTCGACGCCCTCTACGACGGCACCGAGCTCTACCTCGGCGGCGTCATGGAGCACATCGAGGAGGCCGGCATCCACTCCGGCGACTCGGCCTGCGCCCTGCCCCCGATCACCCTCGGCGCGCACGACATCAAGCGGCTGCGGATCTCCACCGAGGCCATCGCCCGCGGTGTGGGCGTCCGCGGACTGATCAACATCCAGTTCGCGCTGGCCGGGGACATCCTCTACGTCCTCGAAGCCAACCCGCGCGCCTCCCGGACCGTGCCCTTCACCTCCAAGGCGACCGCCGTGCCGCTGGCGAAGGCCGCCGCCCGGATCTCGCTCGGCGCCACTGTCGCGGAACTGCGGGCCGAGGGCCTGCTGCCCGGCTCCGGCGACGGCGGCACCCTCCCGCTGGACGCCCCGATCTCCGTCAAGGAGGCCGTGATGCCGTGGTCGCGCTTCCGCGACATCCACGGCCGCGGGGTGGACACCATCCTCGGCCCGGAGATGCGCTCCACCGGCGAGGTCATGGGCATCGACTCCCTCTTCGGCACGGCGTACGCCAAGTCGCAGGCGGGCGCGTACGGCCCGCTGCCCACCAGTGGCCGCGCCTTCATCTCCGTCGCCAACCGCGACAAGCGCTCGATGATCTTCCCGGCGCGCGAGCTGGTCGCCCACGGCTTCGAGCTGATGGCCACCTCCGGCACCGCCGAGGTCCTCAAGCGCAACGGCATCAACGCCACCGTGGTGCGCAAGCAGAGCGAGGGCGAGGGCCCGAACGGCGAGCGGACGATCGTCCAGCTCATCCACGACGGCGAGGTCGACCTCATCGTCAACACGCCGTACGGCACCGGCGGCCGGCTCGACGGCTACGACATCCGTACGGCCGCGGTCGCCCGCTCCGTACCCTGTCTGACCACCGTCCAGGCGCTCGCCGCCGCCGTCCAGGGCATCGACGCGCTCGGCCGGGGCGATGTCGGCGTCCGTTCCCTCCAGGAACACGCCCGCCATCTGACCGCCGCCCGCGACTAGTGACTGGACCAGGGGGGACACCGGAAACGGTGTCCCCCCTCCCATGAGGCCCCCGAGGACCCCACGCATGTACAAGCTCTTCTTCAACCTCCTCTTCAAGCGGATGGACCCGGAGCGCGCCCACCACCTGGCCTTCGGCTGGATCCGGCGCACCGCGTCCGTCCCCGTGCTCCGCACCTTCGTGGCCGCCGCGCTCGCGCCCCGCCACCGGGAACTGCGGACCGAGGCCTTCGGGCTGCGGATGCACGGCCCCTTCGGGCTCGCCGCCGGCTTCGACAAGAACGCCACCGGGATCGACGGGCTCGCCATGCTCGGCTTCGACCATGTCGAGATCGGCACCGTCACCGCACTGGCCCAGCCCGGCAACCCGAAGCAGCGGCTCTTCCGGCTCGTCGCCGACCGGGCGCTGATCAACCGCATGGGCTTCAACAACGAGGGCTCCGCCGCCGTCGCCCAGCGGCTGGCCGAACGCCGGGCCGCGTTCCGGACCGTCGTCGGCGTCAACATCGGCAAGACCAAGATCGTCCCCGAGAGTGAAGCCGCGGCCGACTACGTCACCTCGACCGAGCGGCTCGCCCGCCACGCCGACTACCTCGTGGTCAACGTCTCCTCGCCCAACACGCCCGGGCTGCGCAACCTCCAGGCCACCGAATCGCTGCGCCCGCTGCTCACCGCCGTCCGCGAGGCCGCCGACCGCAGCGTCACCGGCCGCCGGGTCCCGCTGCTGGTCAAGATCGCCCCCGATCTGGCCGACGCGGACATCGACGCCGTCGCCGACCTCGCCGTGGAGCTGGGCCTGGACGGCATCATCGCCACCAACACCACCATCGGCCGGGACGGACTCCGCTCCGGCCCCGAGCTGACGGAGGAGACCGGCGGACTCTCCGGGGCGCCCCTCAAGGAGCGCTCCCTCGCCGTGCTGAGCCGGCTGTACGCCCGGGTGGGGGACCGCATCACCCTGGTGGGTGTCGGCGGCATCGAGACCGCCGAGGACGCCTGGCAGCGCATCCTCGCCGGGGCCACCCTGGTCCAGGGATACAGCGCCTTCGTCTACGAGGGCCCGTTCTGGAGCCGGGCGATCCACAGGGGACTCGCCGCACGGCTCGCGAACAGCCCGTACGCCACCCTCGCCGAGGCCGTCGGCGCAGGTGTCCGCGCGGACGCCCCCGGCACCGGCACCGACGGAAAGCAGGCCGCCGCATGAGCAGCCCGACCCCCTTCGGCGCCCGGCTGCGGGCCGCCATGGACACCCGCGGCCCGCTCTGTGTCGGCATCGACCCGCATGCCTCCCTGCTGGCCGACTGGGGACTGAACGACGATGTCGCGGGCCTGGAGCGGTTCACCCGCACCGTCGTCGAGGCGCTGGCCGGCGAGGTCGCCGTGCTCAAGCCGCAGTCCGCGTTCTTCGAGCGGTTCGGCTCGCGCGGCGTCGCCGTCCTGGAGAGGGCCGTCGCCGAGGCCCGCGAGGCCGGTGCGCTGGTGCTGATGGACGCCAAGCGCGGTGACATCGGCTCCACGATGGCCGCCTACGCCGCCACCTATCTGGACCCGCGGTCGCCGCTCTTCTCGGACGCGGTGACGGTCTCCCCGTACCTCGGCTTCGGCTCCCTCCGCCCGGCCCTGGACCTGGCCGCCGCCTCCGGCTGCGGAGTCTTCGTCCTCGCGCTCACCTCCAACCCGGAGGGTGCCGAGGTCCAGCGCGCCACCGCCGCCGACGGACGCTCCCTCGCCCAGGTGATGCTCGGCCATCTGGCCGAGGAGAACGCCGGCGCCACGCCGCTCGGCTCGGCCGGCGCGGTGGTCGGGGCGACCCTGGCCGACGCGGGTGCCGATCTCGCAGTCAACGGCCCGCTGCTCGCCCCCGGCATCGGCGCGCAGGGCGCCACGCCGGCGGATCTGCCGCAGGTTTTCGGCGCCTCGGTCGGCAATGTGGTGCCGAGCGTCAGCCGGGGCGTACTGCGCCTGGGACCGGACCCGGCGGCGCTGCGGAGTGCGGCGGAGCGGTTCGCGGACGAGGTCAGAGCCGCTGTTTCGGGGGGCTGACCCGCCCCGGGAATCAGGTGCCCCTCCCCGCTTGACGCAAACTTGACGAAAATCCCGACTGTTTTGTCTGAAAAGTCCTGGTGAGCAGATGCTGACCAGGACTTTTCGTCTGTTCTCGCTGACTGAAGCGGTGATGGCCGCTAGTCTCCGTCGAAGAGCGAACGCGCAGCGAATGTGTACGAGCGTTGCTCGTTGCTCCCCTGGTGTGGGGCGACTAGGTTCCTCACCGGTCCGTATCCGACAGTTCGACATCCGAGGTGACGTAGGCGTGGCTCTTCCGCCCCTTACCCCTGAACAGCGCGCAGCCGCGCTCGAAAAGGCCGCCGCGGCTCGCCGGGAGCGGGCCGAGGTCAAGAATCGACTGAAGCACTCCGGCGCCTCCCTTCAGGAGGTCATCAAGCAGGGTCAGGAGAACGACGTCATCGGCAAGATGAAGGTCTCCGCCCTCCTTGAGTCCCTGCCCGGCGTGGGCAAGGTCCGTGCCAAGCAGATCATGGAGCGGCTCGGCATTTCCGAGAGCCGCCGGGTGCGCGGTCTCGGCTCCAACCAGATCGCGTCCCTGGAGCGCGAGTTCGGCGGCAAGGCCGCCTGAAGTCCGGCGGCAAGGCCGCCCGACGTTCCCGGGCACCCCCGGGAAGCTGGATAATCGCTGCATGGCAGCAGAGGTACGTCCGCGGCTGACCGTGCTCTCCGGCCCCTCAGGGGTCGGCAAGAGCACGGTCGTCGCGCATATGCGCAAGGTCCACCCCGAGGCATGGCTCTCGGTGTCGGCCACGACAAGAAAACCCCGACCCGGCGAGCGCCACGGCGTTCAGTACTTCTTCGTCTCGGACGATGAATTCGACAAGCTGATCGCCAATGGCGAGCTGTTGGAATGGGCGGAATTCGCGGGCAACCGGTACGGCACGCCCCGGGGCGCGGTACTGGAGCACCTGGAGTCGGGTGTGCCTGTGCTGCTGGAGATTGATCTCCAGGGTGCCCGGCAGGTCAAGGAGTCGATGGCGGACTCCCAGCTGGTCTTTCTCGCCCCGCCGAGCTGGGACGAGCTGGTCCGCCGCCTCACCGGGCGGGGCACCGAATCGGCCGAGGTGATCGAACGCCGGCTGGCCGCCGCCAAGGTCGAACTCGCCGCCGAGGCGGAGTTCGACACCACCCTGGTCAACACCTCCGTCGAGGATGTCGCCCGTGAGCTGCTAGCCTTGATGTTGGTGTCTTCCGGGGACTGAACCCTGGATCTTGCGGCACAACCGCTGCGGCAAGAATATTGCGGTACGACAGTGCCGGTACGACCACGCAGGTCGTACGGCCGTGTCGGTATCGGGGAGCAACCTCCCGGGTGCTCCGGGTCTGTCCCCGGAGCCGCGCACTGTTCGATCTTTTTCCATTCTCCGGAAGGTAGAGCGTGTCCTCTTCCATCACTGCGCCCGAGGGCATCATCAACCCGCCGATCGACGAGCTGCTCGAGGCCACGGACTCGAAGTACAGCCTGGTGATCTACGCGGCGAAGCGCGCGCGTCAGATCAACGCGTACTACTCCCAGCTCGGTGAGGGCCTGCTGGAGTACGTCGGCCCGCTCGTTGACACCCATGTCCACGAGAAGCCGCTGTCGATCGCCCTGCGGGAGATCAACGCCGGTCTGCTGACCTCCGAGGCCATCGAGGGCCCGGCCCAGTAGTCCAGCGGTACGTTTCCCATCCCAGGCCCGGCGGTCCGTCCGCCGGGCCTGTGGTGTGTCATAGGGGAGAGAGCCGGCCGGCGGAGTGACACGAGTGCGGGGAGAGACGACGGTGGACGCGGTGGAGACGGGAGAGACGGTGGCGGGTGCGGCGGACGGCGGGGGCAAGCCCAGGGTCGTACTCGGCGTCAGCGGCGGCATCGCCGCGTACAAGGCATGCGAGCTGCTGCGCAGACTCACCGAATCGGGCCATGACGTCCGGGTCGTCCCGACCGCCTCGGCCCTGAATTTCGTCGGCGCCGCCACCTGGTCCGCGCTCTCCGGGCATCCGGTCGCCTCCGAGGTCTGGTCCGATGTCCACGAGGTGCCCCATGTACGGATCGGCCAGAGCGCCGATCTGGTGGTCGTCGCCCCCGCCACCGCCGATCTGCTGGCCCGGGCCGCCCACGGTCTCGCCCCCGATCTGCTGACCAACACCCTCCTCACCGCGCGCTGCCCGGTGGTCTTCGCCCCCGCGATGCACACCGAGATGTGGGAGCACCCCGCCACCCGCGCCAATGTGGCCACGCTCCGTAGCCGTGGCGCCGTGGTGATCGAGCCCGCCAGCGGCCGGCTCACCGGAGCCGACACCGGAAAGGGGCGGCTCCCCGACCCCGCCGAGATCTTCGAGGTGTGCCGCCGGATCCTCGCCCGGGGTGCCGCGGAGCCGGATCTCACCGGACGCCATGTCGTGGTCAGCGCGGGCGGCACTCGAGAACCGCTCGACCCGGTCCGCTATCTCGGCAACCGGTCCTCCGGAAAGCAGGGGTACGCGCTTGCCCGCACCGCCGCGGCGCGCGGTGCGAGGGTGACACTCGTCACGGCGAACGCCTCCCTGCCGGATCCCGCGGGCGTCGATGTAGTCCGGGTGGAAACGGCAAAACAGCTCAGAACGGCCGTGATCGAGGCCGCTGGGGACGCTGATGCGGTCGTTATGGCCGCTGCGGTGGCCGACTTCCGACCGTCTGATTACGCCACCGGCAAAATCAAGAAGAAGGACGGACAGGAGCCGGCGCCCATTGTGCTGGTCCGCAACCCCGACATCCTGGCGGAGATCTCGGCCGAACGGCCGCGGGCCGGCCAGGTGATCGTCGGCTTCGCCGCTGAGACCGACGACGTCCTCGCCAACGGCCGGGACAAGCTCCGGCGCAAAGGCTGCGACCTGCTGGTCGTCAATGAGGTGGGCGAGCGGAAAACCTTCGGCTCGGAAGCGAACGAGGCCGTGATCCTGGCCTCGGACGGGGCCGAGACACCCGTGCCGTACGGTCCCAAGGAGGCCCTGGCGGACACGGTGTGGGATCTCGTGACACTCCGGCTTCCGTGAATTCTCCGTGACGGACGGCCGCCGGATGGCCGGGATCCGGTGCCGGGGGAGCGAGTGGGGGCGGATGGGTGAAACAGGGGCGGAGCCCGCATTCCGCCCGTCATTTTCGGCCTAATGTCCTTCTCGAAACCCTTCGGCCGCAGGTGGGAGCGCTCCCGCCGATCTCCCACGGAGCGAGACGGGTGGTTCGCCGCCGGAGGGTGACGGATAAACTGGTCATGGAACGTCGCGGGGCGCAGCCCCCTGCCGGTCCGCCAATGATCAGCCAGCAGCCGCTGCAACCCCAGGGAGCGATGTGTCCCGCCGTCTCTTCACCTCGGAGTCCGTGACCGAGGGTCACCCCGACAAGATCGCCGACCAGATCAGCGACACCATTCTCGATGCGCTTCTGCGCGAGGACCCGGCCTCCCGGGTCGCCGTGGAGACCTTGATCACCACCGGCCTGGTGCATGTCGCCGGTGAGGTGACCACCAAGGCTTACGCCGACATCCCCACCCTCGTGCGCAACAAGATCCTCGAAATCGGGTACGACTCGTCGAAGAAGGGTTTCGACGGGGCCTCCTGCGGCGTCTCGGTCTCCATCGGGGCGCAGTCCCCGGACATCGCCCAGGGAGTCGACACCGCCTACGAGAAGCGGGTCGAGGGTGCCGCGTCCGGTGAAGACGACGAGCTGGACAAGCAGGGCGCCGGCGACCAGGGCCTGATGTTCGGCTACGCCTGCGACGAGACGCCCGAGCTGATGCCGCTCCCGATCCACCTGGCGCACCGGCTCTCCCGCCGGCTGAGCGAGGTCCGGAAGAACGGCACCATCCCCTACCTCCGCCCGGACGGGAAGACCCAGGTCACCATCGAGTACGACGGTGACAAGGCGGTCCGCCTGGACACCGTGGTCGTCTCCTCGCAGCACGCCTCGGACATCGACCTCGAATCGCTGCTCGCTCCCGACATCCGCGAGTTCGTGGTGGAGCACGTACTGGCGCAGCTGGTCGAGGACGGCATCAAGCTCGACACCGAGGGCTACCGCCTGCTGGTGAACCCGACCGGCCGCTTCGAGATCGGCGGTCCGATGGGTGACGCGGGCCTCACCGGCCGCAAGATCATCATCGACACCTATGGCGGCATGGCCCGGCACGGCGGCGGCGCCTTCTCGGGCAAGGACCCGTCGAAGGTCGACCGCTCCGCGGCGTACGCCACGCGCTGGGTGGCGAAGAACGTGGTCGCGGCGGGTCTGGCGGCCCGCTGCGAGGTGCAGGTGGCGTACGCCATCGGCAAGGCCGAGCCGGTCGGTCTCTTCGTGGAGACCTTCGGCACCGCCACCGTCGAGGTGGAGAAGATCGAGCAGGCGATCTCCGACGTCTTCGACCTGCGCCCGGCCGCGATCATCCGCGACCTGGAACTGCTCCGCCCGATCTATGCCCAGACCGCGGCGTACGGCCACTTCGGCCGTGAGCTGCCGGACTTCACCTGGGAGCGCACCGACCGCGTGGACGCGCTCCGCACGGCGGCCGGTCTCTAGATCTTCCGTCCGGGCCCCGGTCCCCGCCGCACACGGCGGGGACCGGGGCTCCGGCATGTCCCGGGCGCTCCGCGCGCCGGCGCCGCACTCCCCGAGCGGGTGCCGCACCCGGACATCCGGCCCGGCGCGGACCGCGTATCCGCGCTCCGGCCCGCCCGTCCCGTCGCGGCGATCAGGCGTACTCCGGCGGCTCATCGGCGATCCGGGGGAAACAGGCCCGGCCGGATCGCGCGGGATGAGTCCGGGCCGGGTGCCGGGCATCCGCCAGAGTGGTCCCGGCAGCTCGGACCCGGCCGGGGTGGTGCCGGTGAGACGCGTGAGCCGAGATCCGATCCCGGTGACCGGAATCCATCGGCTTCCGGCGTGGGGCGGCCGGTGACGGCGCCCGTGGTGTTCCCGGTGCTCCGGCGGCCCGCGGGCGATGTCAGTGTCATCTGGTAGGAATTTGGCTGTGAGCAGCGACGACGAGCAGCCAGAGGAGACCGCCGCCGGCGGGCCCGAGCAGCTTGCGCTGATCAGGGAGACCGTCCGCCGGGCCAAGGTGCCCAAGGCGAAGCCCCGCACCTGGCGGGGGGCGGCGCTGGCCCGGGAGCTCCCGGTGGCCCGCGTGCTGGTCAACAAAGGCGTGCTCCACCTCGATCAGTACTTCGACTACGCGGTGCCGGAGGAGCTGGACGCCGAGGCACAGCCCGGGGTCCGGGTCCGGGTCCGGTTCGGCGCCGGGGCGCACCGGGTGCGCGACGGGCGCCGCGAGGGCGGCGGGCTGATCGACGGATTCCTCATCGAGCGGCGCGCCGACTCGGATTACGGCGGTGCGCTGGCCGCCCTCGCCTATGTGGTCTCGCCGGAGCGCGTCCTCGACCCGGGGATGCTGGCCCTGACCCGGGCCGTCGCCGACCGGTACGCCGGATCGCTCGCCGATGTGATCCAGCTCGCCATCCCCCCGAGAAACGGCCGCGCCGAGTCCAAGCCCTCCCCGGAGCCCCTGCCGCCCCCGCCGCCGCCCGAGCCCGGGAGCTGGCGGCGGTACGCCCGGGGCCCGGCCTTTCTCGACGCGCTCGCCGGCGGCGGAGCACCCCGCGCCGTGTGGACCGCGCTGCCGGGTCCCGGCTGGCCCGAGGAGCTGGCCCGCGCCGTCGCGGCCACCCTGGCCTCCGGCCGGGGTGCCCTCGTGGTGGTCCCGGACGGCCGCCGCGCCGCCCGGGTCGACGCCGCGCTGACCGCTCTCCTCGGCGCCGGGCGCCATGCCGTGCTCACCGCCGACTCCGGCCCGGAGAAGCGGTACCGCGAGTGGCTGGCGGTGAGCCGGGGCTCGGTGCGGGCCGTGATCGGCACCCGGGCCGCGATGTTCGCGCCGGTCCGTGATCTCGGCCTGGTCGCGGTCTGGGACGACGGCGACTCCAGCCACAGCGATGAACGCGCCCCCTTCCCCCATGTCCGGGAAGTCCTCGAACTGCGGGCCGCCATCGACCGGTGCGCCTTTCTGCTGGGCTCCACCGGCTGCACCGTGGAGGCGGCCCAGCTCGTGGAGAGCGGCTGGGCGGCCCCGCTGACCGCGGACCGGGACCAGGTGCGCGCCGCGGCGCCGCTGGTCCGCACGGTCGGCGACCAGGATCTCGCGCGCGACGAGGCCGCCCGCGCCGCCCGGCTGCCCAGCATCGCCTGGCAGGCGGTCCGGGAGGGCCTGCGCACCGGTCCGGTGCTGGTCCAGGTCCCCCGGCGCGGTTACGCACCCCGGCTCGCCTGTGAGCGCTGCCGGGCCCCCGCGCGCTGCCGGCACTGCTCCGGGCCGCTGGAGGCGCCCGACGAGCGCGATCTGACCTGCCGCTGGTGCGGGCGGGGAGCGACCGGCTGGCACTGCTCCGAGTGCGGGGGCACCCGGCTGCGGGCCCGGATCGTGGGGGCGCGGCGCACCGCGGAGGAGCTGGGCCGGGCCTTCCCGGCGGTTCCGGTGCGCACCTCCGGCCGGGACCATGTGCTGGACACGGTGCCGGGGCGGCCCGCGCTGGTGGTGAGCACCCCGGGCGCCGAGCCCGTCGCCGAGGGCGGTTATGCGGCGGCCCTGCTGCTCGACGGCTGGGCGATGCTCGGCAGGCCCGATCTCCGGGCGGGCGAGGACGCGCTGCGCCGCTGGATGGACGCCGCCGCGCTGGTGCGGGGGCAGCGCGACGGCGGCACCGTGGTGATCGTGGCCGAGCCGACCCAGCGCCCGGTGCAGGCCCTGGTCCGCTGGGATCCCGCAGGATATGCCCGGCGGGAGCTCGCGGAGCGGGCCGAGCTGGGCTTTCCGCCGGTCTCCCGGATGGCCTCGGTGACCGGCCGGGCGGAGGTGGTGGCCGCGTTCGTCGCGGCGGCCGGCCTGCCGGACGACGTGGAGATCCTGGGCCCGGTCCCGCTGCCGGTGCCCCCGCCCGGCCGGCCGCGCCGGCCGGGGGACCCGCCGGTGGGGGAGACCTGGGAGCGGGTGCTGCTCCGGGTGCCGCCGGGCAGCGGCGCGGCCCTCGCCGCCGCGTTGAAATCGGCCCAGGCCACCCGGCTGGCCCGCGGTGGCCCGGACCAGGTCCGGATCAGAATCGACCCGCTGGACATCGGCTGACGGGCCGGGCCGCCGGGCCCGACACCGATCGATCGGTATCGGGTGGGCGCGCGCCGTGTCGCGGACCGGGGCGGTATCGCTCCGGCCCGGTGTCACCCGGTCGCCGGACCCGGCGGGTACGGCTGTGTCCGGTACCGGACACCGGCCGACGGGCCCCGGAGGGGGACGGGCCCGTCGGCGGCCGGGGTGTGGCGGCGTCAACCGTTCCGCGGGCCGGGGAAGGCGTTCGGGCGGACCTCCTCGCGGAGAGTCTGTCCGCCGATGGCGGGCTGCGGCGGCATCGCCCGCGCCGCGGGCACCGCCGCCGGCATGACGGGGGAACCGGACATCGGCCGGACCGGATCGGGGCCGGGCTGGTGCCTCGGCTCGTCCGCCGGCATCGCCTGCTGCGCCGCCCGGCGCGCGCCGTAGCGCCGGTGCACCGCCTGCTTGGTGACCCCGAGCGCGGAACCGACCGCGTCCCAGGAGAATCCGAGCGAGCGGTCGAAGTCCACCGCCGCCGTCACCAGGGTCTCGACACTGTCCCGGAGCTCCTGGGCGAGCCGGACGGTGGGGGCGGGGGCCCTGCCGTAGACGACGAAGCCGGTGGCGGGGCCGGAGCGGCGCGGACGGTAGACATTGCCCAGTTGGGCGGTGAGGGTGCGCAGTGCGTCCACCTGTCGGCGGACCCGCTCGATATCCCGCACCAACAAGTGCAGACTGGCCCGGGCTTGGGCGTCGTGGGTTGCGTGGTCGGCCATTGGGAAGCCTCTCGAACCGGCGTTGGAAAGGGAGTGGGCCGCGTTCGGGCGGCCTGCTTGGGTCAATCTCTCTTGACCAACGCGCCACCCGGCGATCTGGTCACGCTTCTGGGGGCGTAAGCGCATATGCGCAGGGCGCGAAGGCTTCCGTACGCCCCCTGGGGGCGTCCCCCATAGACTGGTGCGCCGCTGGATATCGCACGCTTCGCCCGTCCCACCACCTGCATTCGGCCCGAGAGGCAGTCAGCACCCGATGAAGCTCGTCTTCGCCGGCACCCCCGAGGTCGCCGTACCCGCCCTGGACGCCCTGATCGCCTCGGACCGCCACGAGGTGGCCGCCGTCGTCACCCGCCCCGACGCACCCGCCGGACGGGGACGGCGCCTGGTCGCCAGCCCGGTCGCGCAGCGTGCCGAGGAGGCCGGCATCGAGGTGCTCAAGCCCGCCCGCCCGCGCGACGAGGACTTCCTCGCCCGGCTGCGCGAGATCGACCCCGACTGCTGCCCGGTCGTCGCCTATGGCGCGCTGCTGCCCAAGGTCGCCCTCAATGTCCCCGCCCGGGGCTGGGTCAATCTCCACTTCTCGCTGCTGCCGGCCTGGCGCGGCGCCGCGCCGGTGCAGCATGCCGTCCTCGCGGGTGACGAGATCACCGGGGCGTCGACCTTCCTGATCGAGGAGGGCCTGGACTCGGGCCCGGTGTACGGGGTGCTCACGGAGCATGTCCGGCCCACCGACACCAGCGGCGATCTGCTCACCCGGCTCGCCTTCGCCGGCGCGGGGCTGCTCGCCGCCACCATGGACGGCATCGAGGACGGCACACTGCACGCGGTGCCGCAGCCGGCCGAGGGGGTCACCCTCGCCCCGAAGATCTCCGTGGAGGACGCCCGGGTCGACTGGGCCGCCCCCGCGCTCCGCGTCGACCGTCTCGTCCGCGCCTGCACACCCGCCCCCGGCGCGTGGACCGAATTCCGCGGCGAGCGCCTGAAGCTGGTGGCGGTCCGCCCGGCCCCGGAGCGTCACCTGGCCCCCGGCGAGCTCGCCCCGGCCAAGAACGACGTCCATGTCGGCACCGGCTCGCACGCCGTCGAACTCCTCTGGGTGCAGCCCCAGGGCAAGAAGCCGATGCGCGCCGCGGACTGGGCGCGCGGGGTGCGCATCGCGGCGGGCGAACACCTCGGCACCCGCGGATAGCTCGGGGCCGGTACCGGCCCCGTTGCGCGCCGGGGAGGCCGCGCGGCGCCCGCGCCGGGTCCCCGGCTCCCGGTGAGGGGGCCGGTTCCGGCCGTCCCGGGCCGGGTGCGGACCGCCCCCGTACGCCCGCCTGCTCCCCCGCCCCGGCCGGACCGCCGTGCGGGGAGCGGCGGGGCCGGAGGGACTACCCTGGCAGGGTTCGGACCCCATTGACCCCGGAGCACCTTTGAACGACCAGGCACGTGCCGCCAAGGCCCGCCGACCCCAGAAGCCGTACCGCCGCCCGCAGAAGGACCCCGTACGGTTCCTGGCCTTCGAGGCGCTGCGGGCCGTCGACGAGCGGGACGCCTACGCCAACCTCGTACTGCCCCCGCTGCTCCGCAAGGCCCGGGAGCAGGAGGGCTTCGACGCACGGGACGCGGCCCTCGCCACCGAGCTGGTCTACGGCACGCTGCGCAGGCAGGGCACCTATGACGCGATCATCGCGGCCTGTGTCGACCGGCCGCTGCGCGAGGTCGACCCCCCGGTCCTCGATGTGCTGGCACTCGGCGCCCACCAGCTGCTGGGGACCCGGATCCCCACCCACGCGGCCGTCTCGGCCAGTGTGGACCTGGCGCGGGTGGTCCTCGGCGACGGCCGGGCCAAGTTCGTCAACGCCGTACTGCGCAAGATCTCGCGACAGGATCTCGACGCCTGGCTCGAACAGGTCGCGCCGCCCTACGACGAGGACGCCGAGGACCATCTCGCGGTGGTCCACTCGCACCCCCGCTGGGTCGTCGCCGCGCTCTGGGACTCGCTCGGCGGCGGCCGTGCCGGGATCGAGGATCTGCTGGAGGCCGACAACGAACGCCCCGAGGTGACCCTTGTCGCCCGCCCGGGCCGCTCCACCGCCGATGAGCTGCTCGGCTCGCTGGGCGAGGAGTCCGCACTGCCCGGCCGCTGGTCGCCCTATGCCGTCCGGCTGAGCGAGGGCGGCGAGCCCGGTGCGGTGGAGGCCGTGCGGGAGGGCCGGGCCGGGGTCCAGGACGAGGGCAGCCAGCTGGTCGCCATCGCGCTGGCCAACGCTCCGCTGGAGGGTTCCGACACCCGCTGGCTCGACGCCTGCGCCGGTCCCGGCGGCAAGGCCGCCCTGCTCGCGGCGATGGCGGCCGGCCGCGGCGCCTCGCTGCTGGCCGCCGAGAAGCAGCCGCACCGCGCCCGGCTGGTCGACCGCGCCCTCGCCGGCAACCCGGGCCCGTACCAGGTGGTCACCGCCGACGGCACCCGCCCGCCCTGGCTGGAGGGCACCTTCGACCGGGTCCTCGTGGATGTGCCGTGCACCGGCCTCGGCGCCCTGCGCCGCCGCCCCGAGGCCCGCTGGCGCCGCCGTCCGGAGGATCTGGAGGGTTTCGCCCCGCTCCAGCGTTCGCTGCTGCGCGAGGCGCTGAAGGCCGTGCGGGTCGGGGGAGTGGTCGGCTACGCGACCTGCTCGCCCCATCTCGCCGAGACCCGGGTGGTGGTCGACGACGTGCTGCGCGGACGCGGCGGCGCGCCCGTCGAGGCCGAGTGGATCGACGCCCGGCCGCTGCTCGTGGACGTGCCCGCGCTCGGCCACGGGCCGGACATCCAGCTCTGGCCGCATCTGCACGGCACGGACGCGATGTATCTCGCGCTGCTCCGGCGCACGGCCTGATCCACCGCCGGCCGGCGGGTCCGGGCGCTCCCGCCCGGACCCGTACAGTCCGCGGTCCGGCCGGATTCCGCCCCCGACGGCTTCAACGCTGACCGGAATGAACCGTTTTGGGTGATCCGATCGTTGGCTGAACCGTATTGGTCTGTACCGGAAGTGCCTCCGGGGCGGGGAAGTGCCCCGGAGCATGGCAGGCTTGGGCCATGGCCGTACAGATCAACCCCAGCATTCTCTCCGCAGACTTCTCCCGCCTCGCGGAAGAGGCCAGGGCCGTGGAGGGCGCCGACTGGCTCCATGTCGACGTGATGGACAATCACTTCGTGCCCAATCTGACGCTGGGCGTGCCGATCGTGGAATCCCTCAGCCGGGCGACGGAGACCCCGCTGGACTGCCATCTGATGATCGCCGACCCCGATCGGTGGGCTCCGCGGTACGTCGAAGCGGGGGCCGGATCCGTCACTTTCCATGTCGAGGCCGCCGCCGCCCCCGTGCGGCTGGCACGGGAGATCCGGGCCAAGGGCGCCCGCGCGTCCATGGCGCTGAAGCCGGCCACGCCCATCGAGCCGTACGAGGATCTCCTCCCCGAGCTCGACATGCTGCTGATCATGACCGTGGAGCCGGGCTTCGGCGGCCAGGCGTTCCTCGACATCATGCTGCCGAAGATCCGCCGGACCCGGGCGCTGATCGCCAAGCACGGCCTTGAGCTGTGGCTTCAGGTGGACGGAGGGGTCTCCGACGCCACGATCGAGCAGTGCGCCGAGGCGGGCGCCGATGTCTTTGTCGCCGGCTCGGCGGTGTACGGGGCGAGCGATCCGGCCGCCGCGGTCGCCGCGCTCCGGGAGAAGGCGGGGAACACCCTCGCCAAGGCGCCCTGGGCATGCCATCACTGAGTGATGCGCTCCGGCGCGCGGGGGGTGCGGTCGCACCCCGGCCCGCGGGCCACAAGCAGATGAACTCGCCCCGACGGGGCTGATCAACATCCATCGGATCTGACAGGATGACGGGTCCGTAGTGTGTACAGCAGTGAGGAGATCGCGGTGTCGACGGGCCGGTCAGCTGCGCGGATGGGACCCGCGGAGCTGGTGCAGGCGGCGGCCATGGCCCGCCGCTTCTATCTAGAGGGCAAATCCAAGATCCAGATCGCGGAGGAGTTCGGCGTCAGCCGCTTCAAGGTGGCCCGGGTGCTGGAGACCGCGCTGGAGCGCGATCTCGTGCGCATCGAGATCCGCGTCCCGGCGGAGCTGGACGCCGAGCGCTCGGACGCGCTGCGGGCACATTTCGGCCTGCGGCACGCGGTCGTGGTGGAGTCCCCGGCGGAGGCCGAGGAGTCGCCCGACCCGGAGAATCTGGGCGAGGTGGCCGCCGATCTCCTGGGCGAGCTGGTCAATGAGGGCGATGTGCTGGGGCTGGCCTGGGGCCGCTCCACCATTCACATGGCCGCCGCGCTCGACCGGCTGCCGCCGTGCACCGTGGTGCAGCTCACCGGGGTGTACGACGCGGGCACCGCGGAGCGCGGCTCGGTGGAGGCGGTCAGACGCGCCGCGCAGGTCTCCGGCGGCGACGCCCACCCCATCTACGCGCCGATGCTGCTGCCCGACGCCGCGACCGCCGCCGCGCTGCGCAACCAGACCGGTATCGCGCGTGCCTTCGATTACTTCGACAAGGTCACCGTCGCGGCCGTCTCCATCGGCTCCTGGGAGCCGGGCATCTCGACGGTGCACGACATGCTCTCCGAGGACGAGCGGGCCCGGTACGCCTCCATCGGCGTCGCCGCGGAGATGTCCGCGCACCTGTTCGACAAGGATGGCCGGCGGGTGGGCCGTGACCTGGGGGAACGCTGCATCACGGTGGAGGCCGACCGGCTGCGCCGGATTCCCGAGGTCGTCGCCATCGCGGGCGGCCAGCGGAAGGCCGACGCCATCGCGGCGGTCCTGCGGTCCGGTCTGGTGACGAGCCTGGTGACGGACACCGCCGCCGCCGATCATCTGCTCTCCGGCCCGGCGTCCCCGCGGCCCGCCCTGGACCGCACGGACCCCGACGACTGACGCGTCCGGGGCGCTCCCGGCCCTCTGGGAAGGGGCGGGGCGGCCCGTCACCCCGGCGCCCTCCGGAGGCCGGGCCTCTTCCCGTACCGCCGGCGCCCGCCCCGCGCGGGCCCCGGCCGGCCCGGCTCGCACCATCCGCCGCGGCCGGCCCCGTACACCCCCCTCACACCCCCGCTCACCAGGGCTTGGAGGTTCCGCCGGGGGTGCCCGTCCGGTGCTGGAGCTTTCTCCCACCATGCTCAGGGGCTCCGCCGTGGGAGACTGAAGTACGTGCGTTTCCTCAATGATTCGAAGCCGCCGTACGATCTCACGTACGACGATGTGTTCATGGTCCCCCGCCGCTCGGCGGTCGGCTCCCGTATGGGCGTCGACCTCTCCTCCCCCGACGGCACCGGTACCACCATCCCGCTGGTCGTCGCCAATATGACCGCCATCGCCGGCCGCCGGATGGCCGAGACGCTCGCCCGCCGGGGCGGCCTCGTCGTCATCCCCCAGGACATCCCGATCGAGGTTGTCACCGACGTCATATCGTGGGTCAAGACCCGCCATCACGTCCTCGACACCCCCATCGTTCTCGCCCCCCACCAGACCGTCGCCGACGCGCTCGCCCTGCTGCCCAAGCGGGCCCACGACGCCGGGGTCGTCGTCGACGACCAGCAGCGTCCCGTCGGTGTCGTCACCGACGCGGATCTCGCCGGAGTCGACCGGTTCACCCAGCTCAGCGAGGTGATGTCGAAGGATCTGCTGCTCCTCGACGCCGATATCGACCCCCGCGACGCCTTCAACACCCTCGACCACGCCAACCGGCGGTACGCCCCCGCCGTGGACGCCGAGGGCCGCCTCGCGGGCATTCTCACCCGCAAGGGCGCACTGCGCGCCACCCTCTACACCCCCGCCCTCGACGCGCGGGGCAGACTGCGGATCGCCGCGGCCGTCGGCATCAACGGCGATGTGGCCGGCAAGGCGAAGCAGCTCCTGGACGCGGGTGTCGACACCCTGGTGGTGGACACCGCCCACGGCCACCAGGAATCGATGATCTCCGCCATCAGGGCGGTCCGCGCGCTCGACCCCGAGGTGCCGATCGTCGCGGGCAACATCGTCGCCGCCGAGGGCGTGCGCGACCTCATCGAGGCGGGCGCCGACATCATCAAGGTCGGTGTGGGACCCGGTGCCATGTGCACCACCCGCATGATGACCGGTGTCGGCCGGCCGCAGTTCTCCGCCGTTCTGGAGTGCGCCGCCGAGGCGAAGAAGTACGGCAAGCACGTCTGGGCCGACGGCGGAGTGCGCCACCCGCGCGATGTCGCCATGGCACTCGCCGCGGGCGCCTCCAATGTGATGGTCGGCTCCTGGTTCGCCGGCACCCACGAATCGCCCGGCGACCTCCAGCAGACCGCCGACGGGCGGTACTACAAAGAGTCCTTCGGCATGGCCTCCGCGCGCGCCGTGCGCAACCGCACCAGCGAGGAGTCGGCGTACGACCGCGCCCGCAAGGCGGTCTTCGAGGAGGGCATCTCGCACTCCCGGATGTTCCTCGACCCGGAGCGTCCCGGGGTGGAGGATCTGATCGACTCGATCATCGCGGGCGTCCGCTCCTCCTGCACCTACGCCGGTGCGGCCTCCCTGGAGGAGTTCGCCGAGCGCGCGGTCATCGGGGTGCAGAGCGCCGCCGGGTACGCCGAGGGCAAGCCGCTCCACGCCAGCTGGAGCTGACTCCCGGGAGCCCGTCCCGCCCCTTCGCCGGCCCGGTCCGGCCCCGGAATTCCCCGGGGCCGGACCGGGCCGGACGGGTTCGCGGCACCTCCCCGCGAAGACCGGAAAAATTTCCGCGCATGGATGGTGTGACCCGGGGTAGGCGGGCTCTGCACTGACCACGGAGCAGGGGAGGACGTAGTGTCCACGGCGAGCACGGTCATGACCGAACTCACACAGCCGGGAACACGGTGCCCGAGCGCGGAGCTGGATCTTCCGGAGGTTTCCAACCCCGGTGCGGTCGCTCCCAAGGACGCACGTGAGATCTCCAGGATCTTCTTTGTGCGTCTCTCGGAGCTTGAGGAGGGCACGCGGGACCATCAGTACGTTCGGAACACCCTGATCGAGCTGAATCTCGCTCTCGTCAAGTACTCCGCCGGGCGTTTCCGCAACCGGGCCGAGCAGATGGAGGACATCATCCAGGTCGGCACGATCGGCCTGATCAAGGCGATCGACCGGTTCGAGCTCAGCCGCGAGGTGGAGTTCGCCACCTTCGCCGTGCCGTACATCGTCGGCGAGATCAAGCGGTTCTTCCGGGACACCAGCTGGGCCGTCCATGTCCCGCGCCGGCTCCAGGAGCTGCGGATCGACCTCGCCAAGGCGACCGACGACCTCTCCCAGCGGCTGGACCGCTCGCCCACCACCCGCGAGCTGGCCGAGTACCTCCGCATCGACGAGCAGGAGGTCATCGAGGGCGTCGTCGCCAGCAACGGCTACACCGCCGGCTCGATCGACATGCCGATGGACGACTCCGGCGACCACGGCGCCACCCCGCTCTCCGACCGCCTCGGCGCCCCGGACAGCGATCTGGAGATCGCCGAGAACGTCCAGGCGCTCAAGCCCCTCATCGAGGAGCTCGGCGAGCGCGACCGCACCATCCTCCGGATGCGGTTCGGTGACGAGCTCACCCAGTCGGAGATCGGTGCCGCGCTGGGCGTCTCCCAGATGCACGTCTCCCGGCTGCTCACCCGGATCACCACACGGCTGCGCGAGGGGCTGCTCGCCGTGGAATGAGTCCCGCCGGCGGCCCCAGCGCCTCCGCGACCGCCTCCGCCAGCGCGGCGTGGCCCGCGTCATTGGGGTGGAGGCCGTCCGCGAGCTGCCCGGGCACGAGCACCCCGTGCCCCGGCAGCAGCCGCAGCCGCCCGTCGGTCCGCATCAGATCCGTGACCGCCGACTCCAGCGCGGCCCGCAGTTCGCCGAGCGAGGCCCCCAGCCTGTTGGGGGCCTGCTCGGCCGCCGGGCGGAGCACCGGCGAGACGACCAGCAGCGGGGTGTGCGGATGCCCCTGCCGCACCACCCCGAGAAACGCCCTGACCGTCTCGTGGAGCAGCGGCGCCGACAGCGGTACGCCGTGCCAGCAGTTGGTGCCGAAGGCGAGGGTGATCGCGTCGGCGGGCAGGGACGCCAGCTGTTCCGCGATGGCCATCTCGCCATGGGCGGAGCCCGCGTACCCCAGATTCACCGTGTCCAGACCGAGCCGCCGCCCCGCCGCGGCGGGCCAGGAGCGGGCCGGCCTGGTGGCCCACCATCCCTCCGTGATCGAGTCGCCGTGGACCAGCCAGCGCGGCTGGGCCGGCGCGGGCGCGATCGAGCCGCCCACCGCGCGCAGACCCAGCATCACCGGGGCGCGCGACTCCGGCGGATAGAGAATGAAATCCCGTCCCGCTCCCTCCGCCGCCGGGAGCGGGACGGTCACCGTGCGTTCCGCCGCCGGTTCGGTCAGCGTCTCCGCGATGAACCCCCACTCCGCCCCGCGCGGCCGGCCGCGGCGCCCCCCGCCCCGGCGCCACAGCGCGAAACAGTCCGGCAGCGGCTCCCGGCCGTCCGTCACCGGGGCGCGATAGCGGATCTCGACGGCCCGCGCGCCCCGCGCCGTGAACTCCAGCCGTACGCCGATCGGCAGCGACGCCCGCTCCCCGACATTCCACGACAGCCGGCCCCAGTCGGCCGGGTCGGCGCGCACCGGACGGTCCCCGTTCAGCCAGGCCACTCCGCGCAGGAACGGGCCGGGATCGAGCCAGGTCACGGGCGCCTCCGGAGGTGGGGGTCGGGGAGACGAGTGTGCCGCGCCGCCCCGCACCGTGGGTGCATCGAAGCAGGGACGCGACAGAGTTGGAGGTCCGGCGCTCCCAATTACCCCAAGAACATTGCGGATTCACCGCCGCCTCGCGTAGCTTGACTGCCCCCTACCCAGCGGTAATCACCTTGCTGCGCTCTTCTCTTCTCGGGGGAGACCATGTGCCGGCGAAGTCGCCGTCCCACCATCAGGGGACGGATCGTGACGCTTACGGTCATACCCGTCATCGCGCTGATGGCTCTCTGGAGCTTCGCCATGGTCTCGGTGACCGGCGACATGCGGGTGCTGTTCCGCCTCCAGACTGTCCACGAGCGCTTCGGCGCCCCGGTCGACCTGGTGGTGAGCCGGATCCAGACCGAGCGCCGGCTCTCCGCCGAGTACGCCGGCGGTGTCACCGGACCGGCCGCCATGGACCGGCTGACCCGCCACTACCGCGCCACCGACCGGGCGGTGGCGGCCATGCGCGAGGCCGTGGAGGACCGCGACGGCCGGGCGGACCTCTCCCCGTCCGAACGCAAATCCCTGGACGCGATGGCCGTCTCCACCGACCGGCTGGCCGGACTGCGGGCCAGGGTGATCGGCCGGGCGCTCTCCTGGGACCGGGTGTCCGAGGAGTACGCGGCCGTCGTCGAACCCGCCTTCCGGGTTCGCACCACCCTCACCGCGCGCCAGACCGGACGGCTCGCCCGTGAGGCGCAGCTCGTCGTGGAACTCGTCCGGGTGCGGGAGTTCGTCTCCCGCCAGGACGCGCTCATCGCCGGGGCGCGCGCCGGCGGCCCGGTCACCGGCCGGCAGTACGACCTGCTCACCGCCACCATCGAGGACCGCCGGGTCTTCCACCGCACCTATGTCCCCGAGCTCCCGCGCGACTCCCGCCGTCTCTTCGCGGCGTTCGAGCGCGGCCCCGAGTACCGGGCGCTGATCGCCCGCGAGGACGCCCTTCTGCGGGCCGGGGCGGGCGGCGCCGGGGCCGTCGCGGCGGCGATCCGGCACGCCGGGGCCGACCGCGCAGTCCAGGAGTATCTGCGGATCTGTACGGAGTCCGGGATCAACGCGGCCGGCCGGGCGGACGACCTCGCACACCGCGAGACGGTCCGCGCGGCGGTCATCGGGGTGGCCGGGCTGATCGCCGTCGGCCTGTCGATCTGGCTCTCGGCGGCGAGCGGACGCCGGGTCTCCGGCCGGCTGGAGGAACTCCGGGACGCCGCCGATCTGCTGGCCACCCGGCAGCTGCCCGAGGTGATGGAACGTCTCGGCGCGGGCGAGCGGGTGGATGCCGCCCGGGCCGCCCCGCCGCTCGACCTCGGCGGTGACGGCGAACACGGCCCCGATGAGATAGCCCAGGTCGGCCGGGCCCTGAACACCGCCCGGCTGGCGGCCGTCGAGGCGGCCGCCGCCCAGGCCGGTCTGCGGGCCGGAGCCTTCGCCGTACTGCGCAACATCGCCCGGCGCAACCAGGCACTGGTCCACCGGCAGTCGAAACTCGTGGACACCCTGGAACGCCGCACCAGTGACCCGGACGCCCTGGAGGACCTCTTCCGGATCGACCATCTGACCACCCGGATGCGGCGTCATGCCGAGGGGCTGATCATCCTCTCCGGCGCGGCGCCCGGCCGCCGCCGGCGCGGTCCGGTCCCGCTCGCCGATGTGGTCTCCGCGGCCGTCCGCGAGATCGAGGAGTACAGCCGGGTCGTGGCGGAGCCGATGCCGGCGGTGGGCATCGCGGCCGACGCCGTCGCCGACACCGTCCATCTCATCGCCGAGCTGATCGAGAACGCGGTCTTCTACTCGCCGCCGGAGACCCGGGTCGCCCTGCGGGCCGGTCCGGCGGCTCAGGGGCTCGTCCTGGAGATCGACGACCGGGGGCTCGGCATGAGCGGCCGGGAACTGGCCCGCGCCCGGCGCACACTGGAGCGGCCCGGGGACTTCGACCCCGCGCAGGACGACCGGCTCGGCCTCTATGTCGTGGGGCGGCTCGCGGAGCGGCACGGTATCGAGGTCACTCTCACCCCGTCCCCGCACGGCGGGACCATGGCCGTCGTGCTGCTGCCCGACCAGGTCATCGCCCCGGCGGAGCGGCTGGTTCCGTACCCCGGCGGCGAGAGCGGCACGGGCGGCGGCGGGGCCCTGGGGAGGGAGGAGCGGAACGGCGGGCCGGTGCGGCGTGCGCCCGGACCCCCGGTGCGCTCGGTCCTCCCCGCCCCGGGCGGCGGACCGCCCCGGCGGGCGCTGCCCGTCCGGACCCGCCAGGAGTCCCCGGCGGCGCCGGCGCGGCCCGGCCCCGAGGGAACCGGGCGCGAGGTGTCGGCCGACGAGATGCGGGCGATCTTCGGCGCCTTCCAGCGGGGGCTCGACCGCGGACGCCGGGGGGTGGATCCCGCCGGCGGCACCGCCGGCGCCGTACCGCGACCCCGTATCACCGACGAAGGGACCAGCGACGATGGCTGACAAGGACGACAGACCGGGCGGCGGAGCGGGCGCGGCGACGGCCGATGACCCCGCCGGCGACAGCCGGAAGGGGCTGGACTGGCTGCTGGACGATCTGGTGGCCAGAACCGGCCGGGTGCGCCAGGCCGTGCTCCTCACCGCGGACGGGCTCGTCGGCAGCGCCTCCCGGGGGATGGTCAGGCGCGACATCGACCATCTCGCCGCCGTCTGCGCCGGTCTCCACGGACTGGCGAAGGACGCGGGGGACCGGCTGGCGGTCGGGTCCGTGCGCCAGACGATGATCATGCTCGATCAGGCATTCCTCTTCGTCACCCCCGCCGCCGACGGCAGCCGGCTCGCCGTTCTCGCCGACGCCGAGACCGATGTCGGGCAGCTCGCCCACGAGATGGCGCTGCTGGTCAGCCGGGTGGGCGGGCACATGGCCGTGACCGGCCGGGGAGGGCGGGCCCGGCCCGCCGGCGGCTGAGCCCGGCGGAGGGGCCGGGGTCCCGGATCACCCCCGTGGTCCCGGGCCCCCGGCCCTCCGCCGCCCGCCGCCCCGTGACGGGCCGGTCGCGCCGTCACGCGCACGCCGCGGACACCGTCCCCGTACCGCCCTGTCCCGGCGCCGGTGACGCTCACGCCTCGGCCGGCCGCCGGCCTCGGACCCTTCGCCCGCCGGCCGGGGCAGCCGCCGGTGCGGGCGGTCGTGCCCGGCGCCCCGCCCGGGCGGTGACCCGGCCCCGTACCACCGGCGGGCGGACCGGTTCCGTACCGCCCGGCCCCGTACGCGCGGGAAGACCGCCGGCCGGCCGCCGTGCCGGTGCGCCGCTGGTCGGGACCGCACACGCGGCCATGGTCTACTGCGGTTGCGGCACGACGCCGTCCCGACCGGCCACAGCAGAGAAAAGATCCACCCGCAGTGCGACTGAACGACCTCGACGAACGCATCGTCCACGCCCTCGCGGAGGACGCCCGCCGCTCCTTTGCCGACATCGGCTCCCTGGTGGGGCTCTCCGCCCCCGCGGTGAAGCGGCGGGTGGACCGGCTGCGCGCGGTCGGCGCGATCACCGGATTCACCGTACGGGTCGATCCGGCGGCGCTCGGCTGGGAGACCGAGGGCTATATCGAGCTGTACTGCCGCAGCAACACCTCGCCGGAGGCGATCGAGCGCGGCCTGGAGCGCTATCCGGAGGTCGCGTCCGCCTCCACCGTGACCGGAGAGGCCGATGCCATCGTCCAGGTCTTCGCCTCCGACATGCGGCACTTCGAGCGGGTGCTGGAGCGCATCGCGGGGGAGCCCTTCGTGGAGCGGACCAAATCGGTCCTGGTCCTCTCGCCCCTGCTGCGGCGCTTCTCCTCCGGCTCACCGGGCTGATCCGGACCCCGGCCGATGGCCGGGTCACAGCGCCGGCCGCCACGGCACCACCGTGAAGTTCCCCGTGCCCTTGAGCACCTTCTCGTAGGGCGCGGAGGAGACACACGGCGGCAGATGCCGCCCCGTCGGATCGCTCGCCGCCCAGCTGTATCCGAGCCGGTCGCCGCCCGCCAGATCGTGCACGGTCACCCCGACCCGCTTGCCCTTGGCGCCCTTCAGATCCGTCGCGGTGATCACCCCGCTGACCACCGCCACCTTCCCGCCGGTCAGCAGGCAGTCCACCCGGGCCTCGGCCCAGGCACCCCTGCCGTT
This sequence comes from Streptomyces sp. CAU 1734, assembly GCF_039888735.1. Taxonomy (NCBI): domain Bacteria; kingdom Bacillati; phylum Actinomycetota; class Actinomycetes; order Kitasatosporales; family Streptomycetaceae; genus Streptomyces; species Streptomyces sp. CAU 1734. The sequence goes on along the minus strand of NZ_JBDQQP010000007.1, from coordinate 76,152 downwards.
CACATAGTGCTCGAAGCGGAAGGTGCCGGTCGCCTTGAGCGGATCGGCGGTGTGCTCCGCCGCGAGACGCGCGTCGAAGGAGAAGGTGATGTCGTCGCCCTTCGACCGGTACAGCTTGGCCTTCCCGGTGAGCGCGGCGGCCTCGCGCGGCTGCTCCGGGGCAGCGGCGGCGGGGACGGCCGCCGGTGCCGGCTCCGCGCCCGGGTCCCACTCCGGCCCGGCGGCGGTCGCGCCACCGGTGGCCACCGATGCCAGCAGCAGTGCGACACCGAGCGCGGCGAGCTTCGTGCGGCGGGGAAGAGTGGCGGCGATCTTCTTCATGACTGCCCTTTCGGCTGATGGCCCGGGCGGATCCGGAGCGGATCCGGCGGGTGGACCGGACAGCACTCACTCTTCCGCCGGCGCGCCCGCCGCACATCCGACCGGGGGCTGGACCCGGTCTCCCCCATGTGGCGGGGAAGCGGGGCGGCCGGGCGCCACCCCGGGAGGAAGCCCGTCGTCCCGGCGGCGGGCACACCCGCCGAGCGGGTCGGAGGCGGTGCCCGGAACACCCGCCCGAGCGCGTCGCCCCCCGGCCGCGAGCGCCCGCCGAACCGGTGGGCGCGGCGGCCGGAACACCCGCCGCACGCCCCCGGTGGATGTCCCGCGCAATGAATCACCGGAGAGCCGCCGGATTGCGCAATGGATCTCCCCTCGGCGCGCAACGGTCGCGCCTTGTCCGTATCCACGCAGAACCGTACGGTTTTGAACGTCTTCCCCGGACCGGACTCCCGTCCGGCACCCGGGACCCCTTTCCGCACCCCGCCCGAGGTCAGCCATGCCGCCGCTGCGCACCGCCCTGCTCCAGAGCTCCGGCCGGCCCGGCTCGCCCGCCGGCAATCTGGCGGCGCTCGACGAGGCCGCCGGGCGCGCCGCCGCCGGCGGGGCGCGGCTGCTGCTGGCCCCCGAGATGTTTCTGACCGGATACGCGATCGGCGACCGGGTGCCGGAACTGGCCGAGCCCGCCGACGGCCCGGGTGCCGGAGCCGTCGCCGCCATCGCGGTACGCCACGGTCTGGCGATCGGCTACGGATACCCGGAGCGGGACGGGACGCGGATCTTCAACTCCGTCCAGCTCGTCGGCGCCGGCGGGGAGCGCCTGGCGAACTACCGCAAGACCCATCTCTTCGGCTCCTTCGAGCAGCGCTGGTTCACCCCCGGCACGGAACCGGTCGTCCAGGCGGAGCTGGACGGTGTCCGGATCGGGATGCTGATCTGCTACGACGTCGAATTCCCGGAGAACGTCCGGGCGCATGCCCTCGCCGGGACCGAGCTGCTGCTGGTGCCGACCGCCCTGATGCACCCCTATCAGTTCGTCGCCGAGTCCCTGGTGCCGGTGCGGGCCTTCGAGAGCCAGCTCTATGTGGCGTACGCCAACCGGACCGGGCCCGAGGGGGAGTTCGAGTTCGCCGGGCTCAGCCGGATCGCCGGCCCCGACGGGCTGGCCAGGGCCGCGGCGGGCCGCGGCGACGAGCTGATCATCGGTGATGTCGACCCCGGCTTTCTGACCGGGTCGCGCGCGGACAATCCCTATCTGCGCGACCGGCGCCCCGGCCTCTACACCGCCCTGAGCGAGAGCCGCCCCGCCGCCCCGCCCCGCTGAACCCGGCCCCGCCGGGAGCCCGGCCGACACCCCCGTACCCCCGCCGTACCCCGAATCCCTGACGCCTCCACGAGCCGGCAGGTTTCCGCGCAAGGAGTCCGCACCCCATGACGTCCACGGTGCCCACCGCTGTCCAGCACACCGACGCGCAGCCGCCGATCACCATGTTCGGGCCGGACTTCCCGTACGCGTACGACGATTTCCTCGCCCACCCCGCCGGGCTCGGGCAGATACCCGCGACCGAGCACGGCACCGAGGTCGCGGTCATCGGCGGCGGGCTCTCCGGGCTGGTCACCGCCTATGAGCTGATGAAGATGGGGCTGCGGCCGGTCGTCTACGAGGCGGACCGGATCGGCGGGCGGCTGCGCACGGTCGGCTTCGACGGCTGCGACCCCGGGCTGAGCGCCGAGATGGGCGCGATGCGCTTCCCGCCGTCGTCCACCGCGCTCCAGCACTACATCGATCTGGTGGGGCTGACGACCAGCCCGTTCCCCAATCCGCTGGCGCCCTGCACCCCCTCGACCGTGGTCGATCTCAAGGGCGAGTCGCACTACGCCGAGACGATCGCCGACCTCCCACAGGTCTACCGCGATGTGATGGACGCCTGGAACGCCTGTCTGGAGGAGGGCGCCGACTTCTCGGACATGAACCGGGCCATGCGCGAGCGCGATGTGCCCCGGATCCGGGAGATCTGGGCGCGGCTGGTCGAGAAGCTGGACAACCAGACCTTCTACGGCTTCCTCTGCGACTCCGAGGCGTTCACCTCCTTCCGCCACCGGGAGATCTTCGGCCAGGTCGGCTTCGGCACGGGCGGCTGGGACACCGACTTCCCCAACTCCATCCTGGAGATCCTGCGGGTCGTCTACTCCGAGGCGGACGACCACCACCGGGGCATCGACCAGGGCAGCCAGCAGCTTCCGCTGCGGCTCTGGGAGCGGGAGCCGGGGAAGATCGTCCACTGGGCGCCGGGCACCTCGCTCGCCTCGCTGCACGGCGGGGAGCCGAGGCCCGCCGTGACCCGGCTCAACCGGACGGCGGGGAACCGGATCACCGTCACCGACGCCTCCGGCGATATCCGCACCTACCGGGCGGCGGTCTTCACCGCGCAGTCCTGGATGCTGCTCTCCAAGATCGCCTGCGACGACCGGCTCTTCCCGATCGACCACTGGACGGCGATCGAGCGCACCCACTACATGGAGTCGTCCAAGCTCTTCGTCCCGGTCGACCGGCCGTTCTGGCTGGACAAGGACGAGACCACGGGCCGGGACGCCATGTCGATGACGCTGACCGACCGGATGACCCGCGGCACCTATCTGCTGGACAACGGCCCGGACAAGCCGGCGGTCATCTGCCTCTCGTACACCTGGTGCGACGACAGCCTCAAGTGGCTGCCGCTGTCGGCGAACGAGCGGATGGAGGTCATGCTCAAGTCGCTCGGCGAGATCTATCCGAAGGTCGACATCCGCGGCCACATCATCGGCAGTCCGGTGACGGTTTCCTGGGAGAACGAGCCCTACTTCATGGGCGCGTTCAAGGCCAACCTGCCCGGTCACTACCGCTACCAGCGGCGGCTCTTCACCCACTTCATGCAGGACCGGCTGCCCGAGGACATGCGGGGCATCTTCCTCGCGGGCGACGACATCTCCTGGACGGCGGGCTGGGCCGAGGGCGCGGTGCAGACCGCGCTGAACGCGGTCTGGGGTGTCATGCACCACCTCGGCGGGGCGACCGACCCGGGCAATCCGGGGCCGGGGGACGTGTACGACGAGATCGCGCCGGTCGAGCTGCCGGAGGACTGAGGAGTACGGGGGAGACAGCCGGAGCCGGGGTCACCGGCGCCAGGGAGTGAGCAGACACCGTCCCACCAGTCCCACGGTGGTGTCCAGCCGCTCGGTGAACTCCTCGGCCACATCGTCCAGGCCGCGCACCCGCCACAGCAGCCGGGCCGCCGACCAGGCACCCTCGCGGGCCCGGTCCAGGCTCCAGGCACCGACCAGGTGGGTGAGCGGATCGGCGATCTCCAGCAGATCGGGGCCGGGCATCAGATCCTCCCGGATGCGCTCCTCCAGGAGGGTCAGGATGTCGCCGACCCGGTCGAACTCGTTCTCCAGATCGGCCGGCTCGCACTCCAGGGCCCGGCAGGTGTCCACCACGGCGAGCGCCAGATCGTGCCCGATGTGGGCATTGATCCCGGCCAGGGCGAACTGCACGGTGCGCACGCCCGGATGGTGGCGGTACTGGAAGAGCGGCCGCCAGCAGGCGGGCGGGCGCCGGCCCGCGTCCACCGCCGCGACCGCCGACAGATAGCGCCCGGCGAAGAGCACATCGAGCGCGGTGGCGGCCCGCCGGTCGGGGAAGTCCCCGGCTTCGATCCGGCGGTCGATCTCCTCCGTCACCGTCAGATAGACCCGGTTGAAGACCGCGACCCCGTCGCTCGCGGGCCAGCGGGCGCCGAGCGCGCGCATGCGCTCGGCGATCCGTCCGACCTCGGACCGGGCCTGGGCGGGGACCGCGGCCGTGAACTCTCTCTTCTGCGCCATGGGGGCAGCGTCCCAGCCGGGCCGCCGCGCGGGCACCCCGCGGCCGGGACTTCCCCGGAACGGGGTACACCGGCCGCGGGACGTGACGCCCGCGCGGTCCGTGCCGGTGCGGCGGTCTTCCGTGCCCGTGCCCGCGCGCGCTGTGGCGGCCTTCCGTGCCCGCGGTGCGGCGGTCTCCCGTGCCCGTACGGGTGTTACGGGCGCTCCGTGTCCTCGCCCGCAGCCGTGTCCTTCCGGCTGTCGTAGGTGGAGGTACCGGAGTCCAGCAGCGGTTCCTGGTCCTTCATGTGCGCCGGGGCGAAGGCCCGCAGCACGTGGTAACCGGTGATGACCACGATCGTGCCGAGCGCGATGCCGCCCAGCTCGAAATCGTCGGTGATCTTCAGACTGACCCCGCCGACACCGATGATGATGCCCGCCGCGGCCGGCACCAGATTGAGCGGATTGCGCAGATCGACCTTGGCGTTGATCCAGATCTGGGCGCCGAGCAGGCCGATCATTCCGTACAGGATCACGGTGATCCCGCCGAGCACCCCGCCCGGGATCGCGGCCACCACGGCCCCGAACTTCGGGCAGAGCCCGAAGAGGAGGGCGAATCCGGCGGCGGCCCAGTAGGCCGCGGTGGAGTAGACCCGGGTCGCGGCCATCACGCCGATGTTCTCGGAGTACGTGGTGTTCGGCGGGCCGCCCACGGCGGTGGAGAGCATGGACGCGGCCCCGTCGGCGGCGATCGCGGTGCCGAGCTTGTCGTCCAGGGAGTCCCCGGTCATCTCGCCGACGGCCTTCACATGCCCGGCGTTCTCCGCGATCAGCGCGATGACGACCGGCAGCGCGACCAGGATCGCCGACCACTCGAAGCTCGGGCCGTGGAAGGTGGGGAGACCGATCCAGTCGGCCTTGCCCACCGCCGAGAGATCCAGCCGCCAGTGGTCGACCGCCTCGCCGCCGCCCAGCGGTGAGTGGATCCGCCCGAAGATCCGGTCGAGCGCCCAGGAGAGCACATAGCCGAAGATCAGCCCGAGGAAGATCGCGATCCGGGAGAAGAAGCCGCGCAGACAGACCACGGCCAGTCCGGTGAAGAGCATCACCAGCAGGGCGGTCCACTGGTCCTGCGGCCAGTAGGTGGAAGCGGTGACCGGCGCGAGATTGAAGCCGATCAGCATCACCACCGCACCGGTCACGATGGGCGGCATCGCGGCGTGGATGATCCGCGCGCCGAACCGCTGCACCGCGAGCCCGGAGAGGAAGAGCGCCGCGCCGACGACGAGGACCGCGCCGGTGACGGTCGCACTGTCGCCGCCGCTCGCCCGGATCGCGGCGGCGACTCCCACGAAGGAGAGCGAGCAGCCGAGATAGCTGGGCACCCGGCCGCGGGTGGCCAGCAGGAAGATCATCGTCGCGACACCGGACATCATGATCGCGAGGTTGGGATCCAGGCCCATGAGAACCGGGGCGACGAACGAGGCGCCGAACATCGCGACCACGTGCTGGGCGCCGAGGCCCGCCGTGCGCGGCCAGGAGAGCCGTTCGTCCGGTCGCACGACGGCACCCGGAGCGGGTGTCCGTCCATCGCCGTGCAGGGTCCAGCGCACGCCGAGGTTCACGGGCCGCTCCACTTCTTCGCAGGTGTTCGATGACCGCGCCATGGTAGTGCGACTTTCGGCCAGGGATTCCATCCGTGAATCGTGCGCACGGGACTGTCACCCGACCTGCCCGGCCGGGCAGACATCCGAAGGTGATGCACCTGTGTGCCCGGCGGGCGGACGAGGGGACGTCCGCCCGCCGGGCACCCCCGTCACCCCCGTCCGCCCGCGGCCCGGCCGGCCGGCCTCAGCTCCGGCTGTCCGGCACGGCCGCGCCCGCGGCCTGCGGTGCCTCCGTACCCGTACCCGTGCCGGTGTCGGTGCCCGTGCCCGCTCCCGCGTCCGGCTTCCGTACCGTCGCCCCGCGCGCCCCGCGCAGCACCCCCGCGCCGATGACCAGCCCGAACGCCAGCGCGGTCACCAGCCCGAAGGAGACCATCAGACTGGTCACATCGGCGACCGCGCCGATCGCCGAGGGCGCGATCAGGCCCGAGGTGTAGGTAATGGTCGCGACACCCGCGATCGCCTGCGCCGGCCGGGGACCGCTCCGCGCCGCCGCCGCGAAGGCGACCGGCACGACCACCGCGACACCGAGCCCGATGAGCCCGAATCCGGCCATCGCCATCGCGGGGTGCGCGGCGGACACCACCAGCAGTCCGCCGGCCGTGGCGAGGACCCCGCCCCAGCGCACCGTGCGCACCGCGCCGAACCGGTCCACGACCCGGTCGCCCACCAGCCGGGCCACCGCCATCGTCAGCGCGAAGGCCGTGGTGGAGGCCGCCGCGACCCCGGCCGACGAGCTCAGCTCGTCCCGGAGATAGACGGCCGACCAGTCCAGGCTCGCGCCCTCCGCGAAGACGGCGCAGAACCCGATCGCGCCAATGACCACGGCCGATTTCGGCGGCAGGGTGAAGCGCGGCGGCGGCTCCTCGTCGGGCGCGCTGCGCAGATCCAGTACGCCCCGGCAGGCGATCAGCCCCAGGACGGTCAGCGTCACCGCCGCGAGGGCGTGGTGCACCCGGGCGTCACTGTCCATGTGCGCGGCGAGGGTGCCGCCCGCCGAACCGATCAGGGTGCCCACACTCCACATGCCGTGCAGGCTGGACATGATCGAGCGGCCGAGCCGGTTCTCGGTCTCCACGCCGAGGGCGTTCATCGCCACGTCCGACATGCCCGCGGTCGCCCCGTAGACGAAGAGCGCGGCGCACAGTGCCACGAGATTCGGGGCGAGCGCCGGGAGGATCAGCGACAGGGTCCACATCGCGAGGAGTCCGCGCAGCGCGTTCCGCGCGCCGAACCGGTGGCTGACCGCTCCGGCCAGGGGCATGGCGATGGACGCGCCGATCGCCGGAAAGGCGAGGGCCAGGCCGAGCTGCCCCGCGCTGACCGACGCATGGTCCTGGATCCAGGGGATCCGGGTCGCGAAGCTTCCCGTCACCGCGCCGTGCACACAGAAAGTCAGAGCCACGGCGATCCGTGCGCGTTTCAATCGTTGCTGCCCGAAGGCGGCGTCGTACGCCATACCGGCGTCCCTCCCACGTCGTTGGTGGCAGTAAACTATCAGGAACCCTGCCTGATAGTTAGTGGTCGAGGGCGGGAAGCCGATCTGGAAGGATTCCGGCATGGCCGCATCCCCGAGCACCGCCCGCGCCATCAACGACCGGCTCGCGCTCGAACTGCTTCAGAGCGAAGGCCCGTTGACCGCGGGGCAGTTGAAGACCATGACCGGGCTCTCCCGGCCGACCATCGCCGATCTGGTGGAACGGCTCCAGGACTCAGGGCTCATCCGGATCGTCGGCGAGACGGGTTCCCAGCGCCGCGGCCCCAACGCCCGGGTGTACGGAATCGCCGCCGACCGCGCGCATCTCGCCGCGCTCGATGTACGCACCGAGGGCGTCTCGCTGGTGGTCGCCGATCTGCTCGGCGTCACCCTCGCGGAGGCGTATCTGCCCATCGGGGGCGACACCGCCACCGAACCCGCCGTGGAACGCGCCGCGGCACTGCTGGAGCGGACCGCGCGCGACGCGGGCGCGTCCCGGCTGCACAGCGTCGGCGTCGGAATCCCGGGCCTGGTCGATCCGGTCACCGGAGAGCTCCGCAACGGCTCCGGACTGCCCGCCTGGCACCGGATGCTCGTCGCGGCGCTCCAGGAACGGCTGCCCGCGCGGGTCGTCCTGGGCAACGAGACCAACCTTGCCGCGGTCGCCGAACAGCGCGCGGGCGCCGCCCGCGACCGCGACACCTTCGTACTCCTCTGGCTCGGCCACGGTGTCGGCGCCGCGCTCTTCCTCGACGGCCGCCTCCGCCAAGGCGCGTCCGGCGGGGCCGGGGAGATCGGCTTCCTACCCGTGCCCGGCACCGGAGGGCTTCCTTCCGCGTACGACTGCGGCGGCGGCTTCTACGCGCTCGCGGGCTCCGCCGCGATATGCGCGCTCGCCGACGAGCACGGGGTCAAGGCGCCGGAGTCGCCGGGCCCGGCCGCCGCCGCGATCGTGGCCGAGGCGGTCGCGTCCGGCGACTCCGGCGCCTTCCTCGATGTCCTGGCCCACCGGCTCGCCCTCGGCGCGGCGGCCGTCGCCTCCGTGCTCGACCCGGGCTGCGTGGTCCTCGGCGGCGAGGTCGGACTCGCCGGCGGCCCGGAACTGGCGGCCCGCACCGAGCGGGCGCTGGCGGCGCTGACGCCGCTGCCGACGGAGGTCAGGGCGGGGCGGCTGGGGGGTGCGGCGGTCCTGAAGGGCGCGCTTCTCGCGGCGCGTGACAGGGCGCAGGAAGAGCTCTTCGGTCCTGCCGCCTGACGCCGCCTCCGTTGGCGGGGTGCGTTGTCCGGGGCTCCGCCCTGGGCCCGGCGCGGCTGCCTCCGGCGGGGCGCGCTTTTGGTCACCCTGGTCCGGGGTGGGCGCCGCCTCAATCGCCGGCTGGGCTGTTGTTGGTGCGGGTTGCCTGTTTGCTCGGGTGGGGTTCTTGTGTGTGCGGGTTGGGTGCCGCTCCGGTTCGGTACTGGGGCTGCATGATTTACGGCGCGGTCACCCGGTCTTGTTTTGTTCGCCCGGGTTTGCGCCGCAAATCACGCTTGATGCCCCAGTACCGCTCCTGCGCGTCCCCCCTTCCGCGAGTGACCCCAGTGCGTGATGACGGTGACGAGGGTGTCCGTGCGTTCCGAGACGGTTTCACAAGGCGGGGAGCCCGGGTCCGGAAAGGTCACCCGTGGGTGAGTGGGTGACGGGCGTCAGAGTGGGCGGGTGCCTCTGGGCGGGCGCTCCCGCACCTGCGGAGAGCCCGGGCCCGGTGCGCCGCCTATCGGGCGACGCCCGTGGAGGGGGTGTGCAGGGTCGTCCCCGGAAGAGCCGGCGGTAAGACCCGGGTACGCAAAGCAAAGGACCCGAGTTCCGCCGGCTCTGAGGAGTCGAGCCCGGAGGGCCCCCGGGCCGCCATAGGGCAAGGTGTCCCGCCCCGTACCCGCGCCCCGGAGGGGAGCGAACGGAGCAAGGGCCCGAGGCACTGCAAGGCGCCGAAGGCGTCTGAAGGCCCGCACCCCGGGACCCCGAACAACACAAGGCGGACGCGACACCGCCCACGCACCGGCCCGCACCCGCGAACGAGGGCAAGCAAAATCAAGCCCCGCTGGGGGTACCTCCCAGGCGAAGCTCTGGGGGAGATTGAGGCGCCGGGTCCGGGGCGGAGCCCCGGGAAAGCACCCGCACCCCGGGCAAGGGCAAGGGCACACAACACCCCGCCTCGCCGGAGGCAGCCGCGCCGGGGCCGGGGCGGAGCCACGGGAGAGCACCCGCACCACGGGCGAGGGCGCACAGGACTCGGCCCCGCCGGAGGCACCCGCACACCGCAGGAGCGACCCGCGCGGGAACACCCGGCGGCGGGAAGGGCCGGGACTCCGCCGCCGGGCGTCACCACCCCGCGCGCGTGCGGAGTCCGCAGAGCGTAAATGGACTAGACCAAGGGGGTCAATAGGCCGCGACCCCCGAGAGGTCAAGTACCGATACCGGCCCGCGCTGTGAGCCAGCGCACATCTGAACGCCCATTTGGCCGACGGCCACCCATGGCACACTTGCCTATGTATCAGCAGCAGCGCACTCCGGGGTCGGTGTAATTCCGAACCGGCGGTTATAGTCCGCGACCCGTCCGCAGCCAGCGGCCGGTTGATCAGGTGAAATTCCTGGACCGACGGTGAAAGTCCGGATGGGAGGCAGTGCGCGGCGGGCAGCCGTATCCGGCATGCCGGCCGTAGCGAGCTGATCGCCCCTGTCGGCGATCGGCTTGTTCCGCGGCTCGGCACAGCCGTATCCCCGGCCATCCCGCTCTCTGTCGTCATCGACAGCCCCGGAGTCCGTGCCCGAAAGGCAGGAGGACCCGGTGGCCACCGCAGCCGACACCGCCGCCATGCGCCGAGCCGTCTCGCTCGCCGCCCGCGGACTCGGCTTCACCAGCCCCAACCCCGTCGTGGGATGCGTCGTCACCGACGCCTCCGGAGAGATCGCGGGCACCGGCTGGCACCAGCGCGCCGGAGGCCCGCACGCCGAGGTCCATGCCCTGCGCGAGGCCGGGGAGCGCGCCCGCGGCGGCACCGCGTACGTCACTCTCGAACCCTGCGACCACACCGGCCGCACCGGCCCCTGTTCCCGTGCCCTGATCGACGCCGGGATCAGCCGGGTCGTCGTCGCCGTGGCCGACCCGACCGCCCTGGCGGGCGGCGGTGCGGGCACCCTGCGCGCCGCCGGGGTCACCGTCGAACAGGGCGTGCTCGAAGCGGAGGCCGAGGCCGGGAACACCGCCTGGCTCACCTCCGTACGCCTCGGCCGGCCCCATGTGCTGTGGAAGTACGCCGCCACCCTCGACGGCCGGATCGCCGCCGAGGACGGCACCAGCCGCTGGATCACCTCGCCCGAGGCCCGGGCCGATGTCCACCGGCTGCGTGCCGGGGCCGATGCCGTGATCGTCGGCTCCGGCACCGCCCGGACGGACGACCCCCAGCTCGGCGTGCGCGGCATCGAGGACGCCGTACCGCCCCTGCGGGTGGTGGTCGACACCGAGGGCACGGCCGTGCGCCCCGGCGCCCGGGTGCTCGACGGCACCGCGCCCACGCTGATCGCCGTCGCCCTTGATGTGACCGCCGAGGCCCCGGAGGGCGCGGAGACCGTCCGGCTGCCCCGGGCGGCCGGACGGGGTCTCTCCGTGCCCGCCCTGCTGGAGGAGCTGTACGCCCGCGGCGTGCGCTCGGTGCTCCTGGAGGGCGGTGCCACCCTCGCCGGGTCGTTCCTGGCGGAGGGCGCCGTCGACCGGGTCGTCGGCTATCTCGCCCCCGCGCTCCTCGGCGCCGGCCCCGCCGCGCTCGCCGGAGCGGGAATCACCACGATCACCGAGGCGTTCCGCCTCGATATGACCGAGGCCGTCCGCATCGGCCCGGATCTGCGCATCACCGCCGTCCCCGCCACCGCCCCCAAGGAGCGCTGAAGTGTTCACCGGAATCGTCGAAGAACTGGGCGAGGTCACCGCCGTCGAGAACCTCGGCGACTCCTCCCGCTTCCGGCTGCGCGGCCCCCTCGTCACCGAGGGCGCCCGGCACGGCGACTCCATCGCCGTCAACGGTGTCTGCCTGACGGTGGTGGAGACCCCGGCCGAGCACGCCGGGGAGTTCACCGCCGATGTGATGGCCGAGACCCTCAAGCGTTCCAGCCTGGGCGCGCTGACCACCGGCTCCCGGGTCAATCTGGAGCGGCCCACGGCGGTCGGCGGGCGCCTCGGCGGCCATATCGTCCAGGGCCATGTGGACGGCACCGGCACCGTCGCCGCCCGGTTCCCCTCCGAGAACTGGGAGATCGTCAAGATCTCGCTCCCCGACGGGCTGGCCCGCTATGTCGTCGAGAAGGGCTCGATCACCGTGGACGGCGTCAGCCTCACCGTGGTCGACGCCGCCGACGACCACTTCACCGTCAGTCTCATCCCGACCACCCTCGCCCTGACCACGCTCGGCCTGAAGCAGCCCGGCGACCCGGTCAATCTGGAGGTCGACGTGATCGCCAAGTACGTCGAGCGGCTGCTCGGGAACCGCACCGGGGAGAGTCCGCGGTGAACGGCCTGAACTCCGTCGCCTTCACGGCCTTCGGGCAGGACGTCATCTGGTCCGACATGATCGGCAACACCATCGGGCTCATCGCCCTCGCCCTCGGCTGGCGGCGCTCGATCTGGACCTGGCCCGCCCAGCTGGTGGCCGGACTCATCCTGGTCGCCGCCAACGCCTCCGCCTCGCTCGGCGGGGGAGTGGGCAAACAGCTCCTCATCATCGGGGTCGCGACCTGGGGCTGGTGGCAGTGGAACCGGGGCCGCCGGCTGGCGCAGGACGGCTCCGTCGCCGTCCGGTTCGCCACCTGGCGGGAGCGCGGTCTGCTGGTCGCCGCCGCGGCCGTGCTCACCCTCGCCGTCGGCGGGCTCTTCACCCTCTATCCGTCGCTCTCCTGGAACCCCTGGCCGGACGCGTATGTCTTCGCCGGGACCCTGGTCGCGATGATCGCCCAGGCCCGCGGTCTGGTCGAGTTCTGGTTCGCCTGGCTGCTCGTCGACCTGGTCGGCGTACCTCTGGCCTTCAGCAGCGGTCTCGCCTTCTCCGGTCTGGTCTACGTGGTCTACTTCGCGCTCGCCGTCTGGGGCATGCGCGACTGGTGGCTGCGCTCCCGAACCCCGGTTCTGAAAGGAGCCCCGGCATGACACCTCACCCCTCCACCGTCACCCCGGCCGAGCCGCTGCACCTCGCGGACGGCCGGACGCCGACCTGGTACTCCACCGACAATCGCGAGGACTTCGCGCTCGACACCATCGAGCAGGCCATCCGTGACATCGCGGCCGGCCGCCCCATCGTGGTCGTCGACGACGAGGACCGGGAGAACGAGGGCGATCTCGTCATCGCCGCCGAGAAGGCCACCCCCGAGATCATCGCCTTCATGATGAGCGAGTGCCGCGGCCTGATCTGCGCCCCCATGGAGGACGCGGAGCTCCAGCGGCTCGAACTCCCGCAGATGGTGCAGCAGAACACCGAGTCCATGCAGACCGCCTTCACGGTCTCGGTGGACGCCGCCCCCGCCCACGGGGTCACCACCGGCATCAGCGCCGCCGACCGCGCCACCACGCTCCGGCTGCTGGCCGGCGGCACCGCCGAGCCGTCCGACTTCGTACGCCCCGGTCATGTCTTCCCGCTGCGCGCCCAGCCCGGCGGCGTCCTCGTCCGCAACGGCCACACCGAGGCCGCCGTCGATCTCGCCCGCCTCGCAGGGCTCCGCCCCGCCGGGGCGATCGTGGAGATCGCGGGCGAGGACGGTGTGATGCTGCGGCTGCCGGAGCTCGTGCCGTTCGCCCGCAAGCACGGACTGACGATCATCTCCATCGAGGATCTGATCGCCCACCGCCGCGCCGTCGAACCGGCCGCGGCGCCCGGCCTCACCGTGCGGCGCGAGGCAGCCGTCGATCTGCCGACCTCCTTCGGCCGGTTCACCGCGTACGGCTACCGCTCCACCCTCGACGGCGTCGAGCATCTGGCCCTCGTCCACGGCGACATCGGCGACGGCGATGATCTGCTCGTCCGTATCCACTCCGAGTGCCTGACCGGCGACATCTTCTCGTCCCAGCGCTGCGACTGCGGACCCCAGCTGCATGCCTCCATGGAGCAGATCACCCGGGCCGGCCGGGGCGTCGTCGTCTATCTCCGGGGCCACGAGGGCCGGGGCATCGGGCTGATGTCCAAGCTCCGGGCGTACGAGCTCCAGGAGCGCGGCCGGGACACCCTGGACGCCAATCTGGAACTCGGCCTCCCCGCCGACGCCCGCGACTACGCCGCCGGTGCCCAGATCCTCAGCGATCTCGGGGTGCGGAGCATGCGGCTGATGACCAACAACCCCGAGAAGATCAGCGCACTCCGCGACTTCGGGCTCACCGTCCACGGCCGGGAGCCGATGCCGGTCCAGGCGGGCGAGCACAACATCCGCTATCTGCGCACCAAGCGCGACCGGATGGGCCACGACCTCCCCTGGCTCGACCCGGCCGCGGCCGGCTGCGGCCACCAGTGACCCCCGGGCAAGACCCGCTTTCTTTTCCGTAACCATGAATCCTGAGTACCGACTCCGACACCGAGGAGCAGCGTGAGCGGCAAGGGCGCACCCGAACTGTCCGTACGCAACTGTGGAGACCTCCGAGTCGCCGTCATCGCGGCCCAGTGGCACGAAACGGTGATGGACGGACTCGTCGAGGGCGCCCTGCGCGCCCTGCGGGAACTCGGCATCGACGAGCCGACCCTGCTCCGCGTCCCCGGCAGCTTCGAGCTCCCGGTGGTCGCCAAGGTCCTCGCCGGCCGCGGCTATGACGCGATCGTCGCCCTCGGCGTGGTGATCCGCGGCGGCACCCCGCACTTCGAGTACGTCTGCCAGGGCGTCACCCAGGGCCTGGTCCAGGTCTCCGTGGACACCGGGGTCCCCATCGGCTTCGGCGTGCTCACCTGCGACACCGAGCAGCAGGCGCTGGACCGGGCGGGTATCGAGGGATCGACCGAGGACAAGGGACACGAGGCCGTCACCGCGGCCGTCGCCACCGCCGCCACCCTCCGCTCGGTGAGCGAGCCCTGGCGCTGAGCCCGCTCCGGCGCCGGTGGTCTCACCCACCGGCCGCCGGACCTCTCGCGCCCCGTCACCCCTTACCCTGAGAGCATCATGGCGAACAAAACCTTCGAAGAGCTTTTCGCCGAGCTTCAGCACAAGGCGAAGACCGGCGACCCGGCCACCTCCCGCACCGCCGAACTGGTGGAAAAGGGCGTCCATGCCATCGGCAAGAAGGTCGTCGAGGAGGCCGCCGAAGTATGGATGGCCGCCGAGTACGAGGGCAAGGAAGCCGCCGCCGAGGAGATCTCCCAGCTGCTCTACCACGTCCAGGTGATGATGGTGGCGCGCGGGATCTCCCTCGACGACGTCTACGCCCATCTCTGACCGGCGCCCCCGCACCACCGGTCGCAGCCGCGACCAGACCAGTTCGCCCGCACCATCCAGACCGGCGTGCGCCCCCGCATGCCACCGACGACAAGGAAGCCGACCTCATGCTGCGCATCGCCGTTCCCAACAAGGGTTCACTCTCCGGACCTGCGTCGGCGATGCTCCATGAGGCCGGCTACCAGCAGCGCAAGGAGTCGAAGGAGCTCGTCCTCGTCGACCCGGAGAACCAGGTCGAGTTCTTCTATCTGCGCCCCCGCGACATCGCGATCTATGTCAGCTCGGGCCGGCTCGACATCGGCATCACCGGCCGCGATCTGCTGCTCGACTCCCGGGTCGGCGCCGAGGAGATCCTCCAGCTCGGCTTCGCCCGCTCCACCTTCCGCTACGCCACCAGGCCCGGCACGGCGGGCGGCGTGGCCGACTTCGGCGGCATGACCGTCGCCACCTCCTACGAGGGCATCGTCGCCAAGCACCTCGCCGACAACGGCATCGACGCCTCGGTCGTCCACCTCGACGGCGCGGTCGAGACCGCGATCGAGCTCGGCGTCGCCCAGATCATCGCCGATGTGGTCGAGACCGGGACCTCGCTCCGCAATGCCGGCCTGGAGGTCATCGGCGAGCCGATCATGACCTCCGAGGCCGTCGTCATCCGCCGCACCGGCGCGCCCGAGGGCGAGCCGAAGGTGGAGCAGTTCCTCCGCCGGCTCCAGGGCGTCCTCGTCGCGCGGAGCTACGTGATGATGGACTACGACTGCCGGGTCGAGCACCTGGAGCAGGCCGTCGCGCTCACCCCGGGCCTCGAATCGCCGACGATCTCCCCGCTGCACCACGAGGGATGGGTCGCCGTCCGCTCGATGGTCGCCGCCCGCGAGGCTCAGCGGATCATGGACGATCTGTACGAGCTCGGCGCCCGCGCCATCCTCACCACCGCGATCCACGCCTGCCGGCTCTGACCGCCGTACACGCACCCGCCGGTCCCCGCCGGCGGGTGCGCGTACGCTCGCGGAGACGGCCACCCCCGCGTCATCCCCCCGCGCCCCCTTCAGAGATCATCGAGAACATGTCCTCCCCCTCGGCCTCCCCGGCCCCCTCCGCCGGCCGGACCCCCGGTCTCCCGGTCACCTTCCGGCCCACCCGCACCCGAGTCGTCCTGCTGGGCGTGGGCACGGTGATGTTCGCCGTGATCGCCTTCGTCGGACTCACCCTGGAACGGCTCAGCCCGGGGGAGCGGACCAGCTTCCTCTTCACCGCCGTGCTCTTCCTCGGCGTGCTCTGGCTCCTCAGCCGGCCCAAGGTGGTCGCCGACGAGGCCGGAGTCACCGTCGTCAACATCACCCGGGTCCGCCGCCTGGAGTGGGCGGAGATCCTTCGGGTGAACCTCCGTCCGGGTGATCCCTGGGTCTTCCTCGATCTGAGCGACGGCAGCAGCCTCCCCGTCCTCGGCATCCAGCCGGGAATCGCCAGGGAGCAGGCGATCAGCGACGCCCGCGCCCTGCGCGCGCTCGCCGAGGCACACGCCCCCGCCAGGCCGTAGCTCCACCGGGCCGGCCCCCGAGGGCGTACGGCGGGACACGGCACCGCGCTTCCCCCGCCGTCTCCGCCGCCCGGCTGGCTACTGTGGTTCCAGGCGGCGCCGCAGCGCGCCCCGTCCCGCGCCCCGAACGCTCCGCGGGACACCTGCGACCCGAGGAGTGACTCCCTCCGGCAATGGACGGACCGTCCGGTAGTACCCGCGCCGCCCCCTCCCGGGAGGCGGCGGCACCATGACCCCCCTCCTGCTGATCACCGCGGCATTTCTGCTGATCCTCGCCAATGGCTTCTTCGTGGCCGCCGAATTCGGCCTGGTCACCGTGGAGCGGCCCGACGCCGAACGGGCCGCCGCCGACGGCGACCGCCGAGCCCGCCGTGTCGTCGCCGCGCTGCGGAAGCTCTCCTTCCAGCTCTCGGGCACCCAGCTCGGCATCACCGTCACCTCCCTGGCCGTCGGCGCGCTGGCACAGCCCGCGCTCGCCCGTCTTCTCGGCGGCCCCCTGACCGGCACCGGATTGCTGCCCGCCGGGGCGGTGCACGGAATGGCCGTCGTCATCGGGATACTCCTGGCCTCCGCCGTCCAGATGGTGATCGGCGAGCTGGTCCCCAAGAACTGGGCGGTCTCCCGGCCGATGCAGGTCGCCCGCTTCGTGGCCGGTCCGCAACAGCTCTTCTCGGCCGTCTTCCGCCCGGTGATCACCCTGCTCAACGCGGTGGCGAACCGGATCGTACGGCTCTTCGGCGTCGAGCCGGCCGATGAACTGGCCTCCGCCCGCACCCCGGGGGAGCTCGTCTCCCTCGCGCGGCACTCCGCCCGGGCCGGCGCCCTGGAGCAGGAGACCGCCGAGCTCTTCGTCCGCACCCTCGCACTGGGCGGTCTCACCGCCCACCATGTGATGACGCCCCGGGTGAAGACCCTCGCCCTGCACGGCGACGCCACCGCGGCGGATGTGCTCAATCTGACCCGGGCGACCGGACTCTCCCGCTTCCCCGTCTACCGGGAGGGCATCGACGACATCATCGGCACCGTCCATCTCAAGGACGCCCTCGCCGTGGCGCCCGGCGACCGGCCGCGCACCGCGGTCGCCGCCTTCGCCGTGCCGGCGCTGCTGGTCCCCGGCTCCCTGCCGGTCCAGCGGCTGCTCGACCGGCTGCGCAGCGAACAGCCGCTCGCCGTGGTGGTGGACGAGTACGGCGGCACCGCCGGGGTGGTCACTCTGGAGGACATCATCGAGGAGCTCGTCGGCGAGGTCCGCGACGAGCACGACTCGGACTCCGATGTCCGCCCCGGCCTCGTCCCCGTCGCCCCGGAGGAGGGCGGGCCCGCCTGGGAGGCCGACGGCGCCTGCCGGGTGCTCGATCTGCACCGGATCGGGCTCGATCCGCCGGACGGGCCGTACGAGACGGTCGCCGGCCTGGTCGCCGGGCTGCTGGGCCGTATCCCCGCCCCCGGTGACCGGGCCGAACTCCCCGGCTGGCGGCTGTCGGTGCGCCGGGTGGAGCGCTTTCACGCGGAGCGGGTACGCCTGGTCCGCACCGGGGCCGACCCGGCGGCCCGGCCGGCCGTGCCCGTCGCGGGGGCCGTCCGGTGAGCGCCCTGCAACTCCTCCTCGCCGGGCTGCTGGTCCTCGCCAACGGCTTCTTCGTGGGCGCCGAGTTCGCGCTGGTGTCCGTCCGCCGCAGCCAGATCGAGCCCCTGGCGGCGGCCGGCTCGGCGCGGGCCCGCCGGGTGCTGTACGGGCTGGAGCGGCTTCCCCGGATGATGGCGGCGGCCCAGTTCGGCATCACGATCTGTTCGCTCACCCTGGGCGCGGTCGCCGAACCGACCGTCGCCCGGCTGCTGGAGCCGGTCTTCCACGCCCTGCGGGTGCCGGCGGAGCTGAACCACCCCATCGGCTATGTCATCGCCCTGGGGGTGGTGGTCTTCCTGCATCTCGTCGTCGGCGAGATGGTGCCCAAGAACCTCGCCATGGCCGCGCCGGAGCGGACCGCCCTCTGGCTCGGTCCCGGGCTCGTCGCCTTCGCCGGGCTCTGCCGTCCGGTGACGGGGGCGCTCGGGGCCTGCGCGCGGCTGGTGCTCCGGGTCTTCCGGGTCGAGCCGAGGGACGAGGTGGAGGCCGTCTTCACCCGGGTCCAGCTCGGCCGGCTGGTGGCGGACTCGGGCCAGGCGGGGCTGCTGGACCCGGCCGAGCAGGAACGGCTGGCGGACGCGCTGGAGCTGGGCAGCCGGCCGGTGACCGATGTGCTGATCGCCCCGTCCGACTGGGTGACCGTGCGGCCGTCCGTCACCTCCCGGCGGATCGAGGAGCTGACCGTGCGCACCGGATACTCCCGCTTCCCGGTGCGGGACGGGGAGATCGGCCCCTATCTGGGGTATGTCCACGTCAAGGACGTACTCGATCCGGACGATCCGGAACGCGCGGTGCCGCGGCAGCTCTGGCGGCCCATGGCGACCCTCGGCTCCGAGCTCCCGCTGGGGGAGGCGCTGACCGTGATGCGCCGGGCGGCGGCCCATCTCGCCCAGGTCGCCGACGCCTCGGGCCAGGTGCTCGGCCTGGTCGCGCTGGAGGATGTGCTGGAGACCCTGGTCGGGGAGGTCCACGACCCCACCCATGTGCCGCCGGCCGGGACCCCCCGGACCGCGGGGGAGATCGCCCTGGTGAGCTGAGCGTCCGAGCGGTCGCGGGGTCACCCCAGTGGCGGTGGCTCCTGCGGCCCGCGGTTGAGCGGCCCCCGGCCCGACAGGACCTCCCCGTACGCCTGCATCAGATCGGGCAGCCGCAGGGTGGCGAGATCCTCCCGGGTCGGGGTGCCGGGGTAGCCGGAGAGCCGCAGATCCCGGTAGGCGCAGCTCTTCTCGTAGAGCGTGCGCAGGAACCGGCCGTTGCCGAGTTCGTCGATCCAGCTCTGGTCGACCACATGGCCGTTGATGGAGCGCAGCTCCTCCACGGCCTCCTCGTCCCACACATCGCCGTTCTCCGCCGCCAGCACCTCGCCGATCGCGGTCAGTTCCAGCGGGCGGTACGAGGGAAAGTCCACCCGGGTGGTGAAGCGCGAGGTCAGCCCGGGGTTGGCGGCGAGGAGCCGGTCCATGCCCTCCGGATATCCGGCGAGGATCACCACGAGGTGGTCGCGGTTGTCCTCGGCGCGCTTCAGCAGCACCTGGAGGGCCTCGTCGCCATAGGCGTCGCCCTTGGTGTAGCCGGAGTTGGAGAGGCTGTACGCCTCGTCCACGAAGAGCACCCCGCCGAGCGCGGAGTCGATCAGCTCATTGGCCTTGACCGCCGTCTGGCCGAGGAACTCGCCGACCAGATCGGAGCGCTGGGCCTCCACCAGATGGTCCCCGCCGAGGAGACCGAGGGCGTAGAAGACCCGGCCGAGGATCCGGGCGACGGTGGTCTTTCCCGTGCCGGAGGGGCCGGAGAAGATGAAGTGCCGCTTCGGCGGCTGGACCGGCAGCCCCTGGCCGGCCCGCAGCCGGGCCATCTCCAGCTGTGCCGAGAGCGCCTTGACCTGCCGTTTCACCGGCTCCATCCCGACCATCCGCTCCAGCTCGGACAGGGCCGATGCGAGCAGCGCGGGGTCGGTGGGGCCGGAGGGGAAGAGCGGCGGCTCGGGTTCGCCGGGTGCCGGGGCGCGGTGGCGGATGGCGTCGGGCAGCGGGGCGGCGGGCACCGAGCCGGGCAGCTGGGTCTGCGGGTCGAAGGCGAGCCGGGCCGCCTCGGCGCCCGCGGCGTCGCCCTCGGCCAGCTCGTCGGCGGTCTCCGGGCCGAAGCCCGCCAGGGAGACGGCGAGTCCGGTGGAGTCGTCGTAGCCCTCGCCGCTGTCGAGGCCGTCGTAATCGGCGATGGCGGCGAGCCGGGCCGAGGTGTCCATGAAGGCGGGATCGATCCGGTGCACCGCCCGGTACAGCGGGAGGGCGGCGGCGCTGCGGCCGGTGCCCTCGTGTGCCCGGGCCAGCCAGTACCGCAGCTCCTTGCGCTGGGGCTGTTCACTGCGACATCGCATCAGCGCCGCGGAGAGGAGGGGTTCGGCCTGTCCGTACATCTCCAGCCGCACCCGGGCCATGCCGCCGAAGAGCCCGGACTCGATGCCCAGCAGGGGATCGCCGACCAGGGGTTCGGTGTGCCGGACGAGCTGTTCCCAGTCCTTGACCAGATAGGCGCGGCAGGCATGCAGGAAGCGCACCTGGGGGTCGGTGTCCACGGGCGGCAGCGCGGCCAGGGCCCGGTCCAGCTCGGGCACGTGCCGGCCGTCGAGCCAGTGGGAGGCGTGGGCGAGGAGCAGATCGCGCGGGCTCTCCAGCACCGGCTGGACCCACCAGCCGAGCCAGTACCAGGAGTTGAGGGTGCGCCGGTGGCGCGAGCGCTGTTCCCCGAACCGGTCGCGGGCGCGGTACATCCGCAGCAGCGCGGTGGTGGTGTCGACGCGCAGGGCGTGCAGACCGAGCCAGCCGTCGGCCATCTCGGGGTCGAGGCGCACGGCGGTGCGGAATTCCTCCTCCGCCTGGGGATAGGCCCCCATGGTGTAGGCGTCCACGCCGCGCACCCAGGCGAGGTCGGCCGGGGCCGGTGCGCCCCGCGTGCCGATGTCCATCAGGTCCCCCACAAAGTGCAACCGCCTTGCCGTGGACGGGATTTGACCCCACCGTGATGCATCGTACCCGTGGGGGGATGCCCAGCTTAAGGCCAGTGTGGGGTGACCTGGATCGCGTCGGCTGTGGTCACCCTGGGTGAGGGTTCCATGTCGCCGGGTGCGGGAATGGGGGCAGAACGAAGCCCCCGATCACGGGGGAACAACCGGGGGCTTCGCGTCTGCGGCGGCCGTGAAAGCCGCACATTGAGAACGTAAGACCTGTACGCCTCCTCGGTCAAGAAGAGTTCAGGCCCTCTTGCGGCGGATTCCCGGGTGCTCCATATGGGGGAGAGGGCCGGTCACCCAGTGTGATGATCTGGTTCGATCCTGCGGTCGAACGGGGTCCCGGGAGCAACTCGTAACCCTCGGGGCGCTCCCGCACCAGCGCATCGGCGAAATCGCGTGAGGGGTCGGCCGAGAAATGGCGCATCTCCGCCACTGTCCAGCCGTCCCAGAAGGCGGTGAGCGCGGTTCCGTCCCGGTCGCGCCCGCGCCGCCAGGACTCCTCGGCGGACCGGTCCATCCACAGCAGCCGGGCCAGATGGGGCCGCACCGCCCGGCGCCCGGCCCCGACCCCCTCGATCAGGATCACCGGAGCGGCGGGCAGCGGGCGCGGTCCGGTGAACCGGCGCGCGGTCCAGTCGTACGGTGCGTACCGCGCCGTCCCGCCCCGCGCGAGCGGCTCGATCACCTGGGCGAGCAGCCGCTCCGTCCAGCCGAACGGTTCCTCGTGGGTGGCCAGGTCGTCCAGGTGCAGTACGGGCGCGGGCGGCCCGCCCCGTCCGCCGAGGGCGGTCGCCAGCCGGGCCGCGAAGGTGGACTTGCCCGAGCCGGCGTGGCCGTCGACGCCGATCAGCCGCACCGGGCCGCAGGAGGGCGGCAGGGCGCGCAGTTCGCGGACCGTACGGTCGGCTGCTCTGTCCATCCGGTCAGCCTACGGCGGCCCGCCGGTGCGGGGGTGATCGGGTGGTGTGGACAGAAGCCCAGGTCATGTCAGTGGACCAGACCAATATTGGTGGCAGGACGCGAGCCCGTGACGCTGGCCCGGGCCGACCGGGAGCGGCCATAGTGACCTCTGTCGACTCCACCGGCCGAGCGCCGCTGACTTGGGAGTTCCATGCCTGTTTCGCGCAGAAGTGTGCTGAGTACCGCGCTCACCGCCGCGGCCGCCGCGGGTGCGCTCGCCGCCTCGTCCGCGTCCGCCGCCCCGGCCCGGCCGCCCGGCCGGCCCCCGCGCCGGAGGGATCCGGTGGACAACCGTTTCTGGTCCGGCTTCGCCGAGTGGCACACCGGCACCCGCGACGGCGTCCGCGTGATCCCCGGGCTCCGTCCCGGTATCGCCATCGGACGGCCCGCGGGCGTGACGCCGTACTCCGATCCGCACACCGGGCGGACCGAGAGCTGGGAGTACGCCACCTGGACCTCGCCGGCGCACCGCCCCCGGGTGCCCGCCACCGAGCTGATCGCCTCCTGGAACGCCCACACCCCGGCCGGGACCTGGCTCCGCGCCGAGGTGAGCGGCGTCTGTTCCGACGGCACCGCCACACCGTGGTTCGTCCTGGGCAACTGGGCATCGGGCGACGGCGACATCGCGCGCGCCTCGGTGGACGGCCAGAGCGGCGGCGGGGTGAGCGTCTGGACCGACACCCTCTCGGTCGACGACCCGGCGAGCGGACGGCGGCTGGTCTCGTACCGGATCCGCCTCACCCTCCACCGCAGGCCGGGCAGCCGGCTCACCCCCGTGGTCCACCGGGCGGGCGCGATGGCCTCCGACATCCCGGACCGCTTCACCGTGCCGGCCTCCGAGCCCCGCACCGCCCGGGAACTGGCGGTGCCCCGCTACTCGCAGAACGTCCACATCGGCCGATACCCCGAGTACGACAGCGGCGGCGAGGCATGGTGCAGCCCCACCTCCTCCGAGATGATCCTGGAGTACTGGGGGCGCCGCGCCGACCCCGCGGAGCTGGCCTGGGTCGATCCCGCCTTCGACGATCCGCAGATCTGCAACGCGGCCCGCTCCACCTATGACCATCAGTACCGGGGCTGCGGCAACTGGGCCTTCAACGCCGCCTACGCCGCGAGCCGCCACCGGATGAACGCGGTGGTCACCCGGCTCTCCTCGCTGACCGACGCGGAACGGCTGGTGAGTGCCGGAATTCCGGTCATCACCTCGCAGTCCTTTCTGGCGGCGGAACTGACCGGAGCCGGCTATGGCACGGCCGGACACCTGATGACGGTCATCGGATTCACCCCCGAGGGCGATGTGATCGCCAATGATCCGGCCGCCGCCGGCAATGCGGCGGTGCGCCGGGTCTACCGCCGGCGTGAATTCGAGGAGATCTGGCTGCGCACGAAGCGGTACCGGGCCGACGGAAAGGTGTCCTCCGGCACAGGAGGGGTCTGCTACCTCTACTGGCCGGAGCGCCCCGCACCCGCCCAGCGCCGGGTTCTGGCCGCCCTCGGGGTGCGCTGAGGCCGGAAGGAATCATCCGGGACAGTGACCTGCGTCCTACCGCGGGGGCCGGGGCGCGGGTCACTGTGGCCGGGTCGCCGGGGTGCCGCCCCGGCGACCGTCCCCGCCGCCCGACCGAGCGAGACCACCATGCACACCATGACCTCTCACGCCTCCGCCACCCCCGGCCGCCGCGCCGCGGCCCGTACCGGCGGGCCCGACGACGACCGGTCCGCCGTGGTCGAGCACATCGTCGGCTGGACCCTGGTCGTCGTCATCGCCATGCTCGTGACCCGGCTCGGCCTGATCTGACGGCGGTCCGCCGCCGTACCCGCGCCGTCCCGCGCCCCCCGGGAGCGGGACAGGGCGCCCTCCGCCGTTCTGCCATACTGCCCGGATCCCGTTTCGCGTGGAGACAAGGGCCCGAATTGAACAATGGCGAACGGCGCGGCATGACCGGAAGATCCCATGCCCGCCGTGACGAACTCATCGCAACCGGACGCGAATTATTCGCCGACACCTCCTACGACGCACTGTCGATGGACGACATCGCGAAACACGCGGGGGTCGCCAAGGGACTGATTTACTACTACTTCTCCAGCAAACGCGGCTACTACCTCGCCATTGTCGAGGATTCGGTGGCCGATCTGCTGTCGAGAGCCTCCGGCGGCGCCGGACTGCCCCGCGCCCAGCGGGTGCGGCGCTCCGTCGACGGATATCTGCGGTACGCGCAGAGCAACGAGGCCGCCTTCCGGACCATCGTCACGGGGGGCGTCGGCTGCGACCTCCAGGTGCAGTCCATCAGGGACACGGTCCGCGAGGAACTGATCACCACTATCGCCGAGGGCGCCTACGGCAGCCGGGACATCCCCATGACCGCCAGGCTCGCCCTCCTCGGCTGGCTCAGCGGCGCCGAGCAGATCACCCTCGACTGGCTCGGCCACCAGCGGCCGGACCGCGAGCGGGTCGGTGAACTGCTGACCCGGCTGCTGAAGGCGTCCCTCGCCGTCATCGAGGAGCTGGAGCCCGGCTGCCCGCAGCCCGCGTACGACGCCCCGGCACCCCCGCCGGCCCGCGAGTTCCTCCCCGCGGGCCGCGCCCCGGCCGCCGCGGAGTCCTGACCGTCCTCCCCGGTCCGGGCGGCGCCCCGCCGTCCCGTCCCCGGCGGGGCGGGCGATCCCCGGCCGGCCGGCCCTCGGGTTGATCATTCACCCGTGACGTAACCCCTTCGATCGGGCATACTCAACCCGCCACAGCCGTCGGCGAGCCGCCTCCGTGATCCGGAGGGGCAGCCCCGGCCGGGCAGAGAAACGGCGGACCGCGCCCACACCCTTCGCGTGCGACGCCGCAGCGCCCGACAGGGAGGAGAGCGCCGCAATGCCAGACCGCGCCACGCAGCCGGTGGACCGCAGCCTGCCCACCGAGGAGGCCGGGGAACTGATCGCCCTGGTCCGCGACATCGTTCACCGGGAGATCGCCCCCCGGGCCGCCGAGGAGGAGGACGCCGGGCACTTCCCGCGCGAACTCTTCTCCCTGCTGTCCGCCTCCGGCCTCCTGGGACTCCCCTACGACAGCGAGTACGGCGGCGCCGACCAGCCGTACGAGGTCTACCTCCAGGTCCTGGAGGAACTCGCCGCCGCCCGCCTCACCGTCGGCCTCGGCGTCAGCGTCCACTCCCTCGCCTGCCACGCCCTCGCGGGCTACGGGGCCAAGGAGCAGCGGGCCGAGCTGCTGCCCGCGATGCTCGGCGGCGGCCTCCTCGGCGCGTACTGCCTCTCCGAGCCCTCCTCGGGCTCCGACGCGGCCTCGCTGCGCACCCGGGCGGTCCGCGACGGCGACGACTGGGTGATCACCGGGACCAAGGCATGGATCACCCACGGCGGGATCGCCGACTTCTACACCGTCCTCGCCCGCACCGGAGCCGAGGGACCCCGGGGGATCACCGCCTTCCTGGTGCCCGGCGACGCGGCCGGCCTCCAGGCCGCCGCGCCGGAGAAGAAGATGGGCATGAAGGGGTCACCCACCGCCCAGCTCCACTTCGACGGGGTCCGGGTGCCCGGCGACCGCCGGATCGGGGAGGAGGGCCAGGGCTTCGCCATCGCCCTCTCCGCCCTCGACTCCGGCCGGCTGGGCATCGCCGCCTGTGCCGTCGGAGTGGCCCAGGCCGCCCTGGACGCGGCGCTCGGATACGCCGCCGAGCGCAGTCAGTTCGGCCGGCCGATCGCCGACTTCCAGGGTCTGCGCTTCATGCTCGCCGACATGGCCACCCGTATCGAGGCGGGCCGCGCGCTCTATCTCGCCGCGGCCCGGCTGCGCGACGCGGGCAAGCCCTTCTCCCGGCAGGCCGCGATGGCCAAGCTGTTCTGCACCGATTCGGCGATGAGCGTCACCGTGGACGCGGTGCAGGTGCTCGGCGGCTACGGCTACACGGCGGACTTCCCCGTGGAACGCCTCATGCGGGAGGCCAAGGTGCTCCAGATCGTCGAGGGCACCAATCAGATCCAGCGCATGGTGATCGCCCGCCATCTGGCCGGGCCCGAGAGCCGCTGAAGCCGCCCGCTCGCGGGGGTGCCGCGACACCTCCGCGGGCGGGAAGCCCGGAACGTCTCCCGGGGATGCCCGGTGCTTCCGTGCGGCCGGGGCGGGCGTGAACGCGACCGGCCGGGACGGGGTCCGTGTTCCGCGCGGGTCACGGGGCCGCTCGCGGCCGGTGCGCGGGTCCGGTGCGCGCGGAGTGAGCCGGTGCCGGCGGCGCCGGCCGGGCGTTACGTTTCTCCGCTCCGCCGGTGAGCCGGTACGGAGGGAATGAGCATGTCCCCGGCGTCCGGACGGGCGGCGCGCGTCCGGGTCGGCGACCGCCGGGCGCTCCGGTGGAGGGCCGAGCGGGTGCCGGTGACGACCTGTGCGGGACCGACGGCCACTGCGGACGGTACGGGCGGTGTGCCGGCCCGCTCAGCCGCCCTCGCGGGCGGTGTGCGACTCCGGCGGCCGGTACGGAACCGAGACGGCGCCTGCTAGGCGGCCCGGCGCATCGGGGGCACCCGCAGCGGGCGGGACTCAGGTCCGCCGACGTGCGAGAACGGCTGCATCCGCCAGTCGAGTCCCTGAGGCAGCGTCAGCAGCAGCCCCATCTCCTTCTCCCGCACCTCCAGCGTCTCGTCCGCCGGCCGTGCCTGGGCGGCCGGACGGCCCGTCCCGGCGCAGACGGTCAGCCCGAAGGGGTTCCACGGCGTCGGGCACAGCGCATGCTCCGGCAGTACGTCCTCATCGGCGAGCAGTGCGATTGGCTGCGCGCAGTCCGGGCAGATGACCCGGTACATCTCAAAGGTGTCGTACTCGTCGAGCTCGTCGATCTCCGCCGAATCCAAGGAGTCGGCCGGATCGAGAGGCCCCGATTCGGTACGGGCGATGTTCTTGACACTCTTCATGGGATCTCCCCCTCGGGTGGGCCAACCAGGTATATGTGGCCTCGACCACAGCAAGCACTTCCCCATGCGATAGGCGGGTAACCATCCGGTCACGACGGAGGCACTCCGGCGTATGTGGCGTTCGTCACATGGTCGTCATCAGATGCCCCGCTGTGGTGCATGTGACTGTGCCGTAGGCGACCTGGGCACTTAAGTTGATCCACATGGAGGAGCTGGATCGTCAGATCGTGGAATTGCTCGTCAAGGACGGGCGTATGAGCTACACCGACTTGGGCAAGGCCACCGGCCTGTCCACCTCGGCGGTGCATCAGCGGGTCCGCCGGCTGGAGCAGCGCGGAGTCATCCGCGGCTATGCGGCGGTGGTGGACCCGGAGACGGTCGGGCTGCCGCTCACCGCCTTCATCTCCGTCAAACCCTTCGACCCGAGCGCCCCCGACGACATCGCCGACCGGCTCGCCGGTGTCCCCGAGATCGAGGCGTGCCACAGCGTCGCCGGGGACGAGAACTACATCCTGAAAGTACGGGTGGCCACCCCGCTGGAGCTGGAGAACCTGCTCACCCGCATCCGTTCCCTCGCCGGTGTCTCCACCCGTACCACCGTCGTCCTCTCCACCCCCTACGAGGCCCGCCCGCCGCGCATCTGAACCACTCCCTAGGCTGGTGCCATGACCGAGAGCACCGCCACCGCCGGCGACCACCGCACCACCCTGCTGCGCCGCGGCGAAGTCCACAGCCCCGCCGACCCCTTCGCCACCGCGATGGTCGTCGAGCGAGGCCATGTCGCCTGGGTGGGCTCCGAGGGCGCCGCGGACGCCTTCGCCGACGGCGTGGACGAGATCATCGATCTCGACGGCGCTCTCGTCACCCCCGCGTTCACCGACGCGCATGTGCACACCACCGCCACCGGCCTGGCCCTCACCGGCCTCGATCTCTCCGGCGCGGGCGGTCTCGCCGAAGCCCTCCGGCTGGTGCGGGAGTACAGCGCCGCCCACCCGGAGGGCCGGGTGCTGATCGGCCACGGCTGGGACGCCGCCCGCTGGCCCGAGCGGCGGCACCCCTCCCGCGCCGAACTGGACGAGGCGAGCGGCGGCCGTCCGCTCTATCTCACCCGGATCGACGTCCACTCCGCCGTGGTCACCACCGCCCTGCTCGATCTGGTCCCCGCGGTCACCTCGCTGACCGGCTATCACCCCGAGGCCCCGCTCACCGGCGCCGCCCACCACGCGGTGCGGGCCGCCGCCCATGCCGCCATCACCCCCGCCCAGCGCATGGCCGCCCAGCGCGCCGCCCTGGCCCACGCCGCCGCGCTCGGCATCGGCAGCGTCCACGAATGCGCCGGACCCGACATCTCCGACGAGGAGGACTTCACCGCCCTGCTCGCACTCGCCGCCGCCGGGCCCGGCCCCCGCGTGACCGGGTACTGGGCCGAGCGCGTCACGGACGCGAAGGGCGCCCGCCGGGTACGGGAACTCGGCGCGCTGGGCGCGGCGGGCGATCTCTTCGTGGACGGCTCCCTCGGCTCCCACACCGCCTGTCTGCACGCCCCGTACGCCGACCGGAACCACACCGGCACCGCCCACCTCTCCGCCGCCGAGGTCGCCGCCCATGTCGCCGCCTGCACCGAGGCCGGCCTCCAGGCCGGATTCCACGCCATCGGGGACGCGGCGCTGACCACTGTGGTGGACGGGGTCCGCGCCGCCGCCGAGACGCTCGGCCTCGCCCGGATCCGCTCGGCCCGGCACCGCGTCGAACACGCCGAGATGCTCACCCCCGACACCATCGCCGCCTTCGCCGGCCTCGGCCTCACCGCCTCCGTTCAGCCCGCCTTCGACGCGGCCTGGGGCGGCGACGACGGCATGTACGCCGCCCGTCTGGGCGCGGAACGGGCCCGTACGCTCAATCCGTACGCCGCCCTGCTGCGCGCCGGTGTGCCGCTGGCGCTCGGCTCGGACAGCCCGGTGACCCCGCTCGACCCCTGGGGCACGGTTCGCGCCGCCGCCTTCCACCGGACCCCGGAGCACCGGATCTCCGTCCGGGCCGCCTTCACCGCCCACACCCGGGGCGGCTGGCGGGCGATCGGGCGGGACGACGCGGGGGTGCTGGTGCCCGGCGCGCCCGCCGACTACGCCCTGTGGAGCGCCGGCGAGCTGCTGGTCCAGGCGCCCGACGACCGGGTGGCCCGCTGGTCCACCGATCCGCGCTCCGGCACCCCCGGCCTGCCCGACCTCACGCCGGGAGCCGAACTGCCGGTCTGTCTGCGGACCGTGGTCGGCGGGCGGACCGTGTGGTCGGACGATCGTTTCAGCGCATGACCCCGGGGCCGGGCGCGCCGGTGCGCCGCCGGCCGGGCCGGAAATCGCCCGGCGGCGGCTGATCGAGTGACGTACGGATACTCCGTGCCGCCGGACGGTGCCCTCTCACTCGGCCGCGACCTGCGGATCTTCCTCGCCCAACCGGCCCGATGGGGCAAACCGCGCGGATCTCACGACTGTTGACATGGAGCGCCCGGGGCCGGGTAGGTTCGGCCGAGTCCACCACAGGACGTCCGACCGGCAGACCTCCGCACAGTCGTCGAACGCCGCTGGGTCATGGGGCGAGTACACCCGCACCGGAGCACTCGCCACCGGGAGCCAGGTCCAGCACCCGCGCCTCGGGGGCGAGGGAAGGTTTCAGCCGGACGGCGGGTGCGACCCGGATGGGGTCCGGCGTTCAGTAGACAACGGCTCTCGGTCGACCCGCAGCCAGCGGGTTCCAGGTCGGCCCGAAGGACGCCGGACCCCGATCCGCACCCCTGTGCCCCGTGGCGGGCACGGGAACCCCCGGTGCACGACACCCCAGTTCCGTGCCGTCGCCGGCGGCGGCCCGGCGCTCGCTATGGTTGGGCTCTGTGCACGGACATAAAAGGGGCCAGCAGTGAACGACGCCGCTAGGGACAGCGACGCCCAGGGGACGCGGTACGGGCCGCTCGGCAACTCCTTGGTGATCATCCCGACCTATAACGAGGTCGAGAACATCACGAAGATCGTCACCCGGGTGCGCGCCGCCGTGCCCGCGGCGGACATCCTGGTCGCCGACGACAACAGCCCCGACGGCACGGGCAAGGTCGCCGATGAGCTCGCCGCCGCCGACGAGCAGGTGCATGTGCTGCACCGCAAGGGCAAGGAAGGGCTGGGGGCCGCCTATCTGGCCGGCTTCGCCTGGGGCATGGAGCACGGATACGGCGTCCTCATCGAGATGGACGCCGACGGGTCCCACCAGCCCGAGGAACTGCCCCGGCTGCTGACCGCGCTCAAGAACGCCGATCTCGTGCTCGGCTCCCGCTGGGTCCCCGGCGGCCGGGTCGTGAACTGGCCCAAGTACCGCGAATTCCTCTCCCGCGGCGGCAGCACCTACTCCCGGCTCTTTCTCGGCCTCGCGATCCGGGACGTCACCGGGGGTTTCCGTGCCTTCCGCGCCGAGACCCTGCGCGGTCTGGGGCTCGACAAGGTCACCTCCCAGGGGTACTGCTTCCAGGTCGACCTCGCCCGGCGCGCCGTCGCGGCCGGTTACCAGGTGGTGGAGGTCCCCATCACCTTCGTCGAGCGGGAGTACGGCGATTCCAAGATGAACCGCGACATCGCCGTCGAGGCGCTCTGGCGGGTAGCGGGCTGGGGTCTGTCGGACCGGGCCAACCGGCTGCGGGGACGTTCGATTTCCTGACCCCCGCCGCGAGCGAGGCCCGAGAGCCCTGGCCGGGCCCCGGAGAGCCCGCGGGCTCTCCGGGGCCGCTGAGGCGGGTGTGGCGCGTGTGCGGGCGGCACGGGACCCCTGAGGGGTGCCCCGGCGGGCGGCGGAGCCCTCCCGGCCCCCTGGGGCCGCCGGGAGGTGCGGGAGTCCGGAGGGTCGCGGATACGAGTCGGGGAGTCCGGGGGCCGGGAGCCCGGAGGGCCGGGAGTCCTGGGTGATCCCCGGACCGGGATGATCTTCGCGGGTACCCCCTTACGCCGCTCCGGCGGGCGTCCAGGCACACTGGGAGCATGACGACCGGTGCCCCGCCCCCGACCGCCCCCGGCCCCAGGCGCTCCCGCGCCCGCTCCTTCATTCCGCTCGGCATCGTCGCCTGGCTGGTCCTGGAGGTCTGGCTGCTCACCCTGGTCGCGAGCGCGGCCGGCGGACTCACCGTGCTGGCCCTGCTGGTCGCCGGTGCCGTCATGGGCGGTGCGGTGATCAAGGGCGCCGGACGGCGGGCCTTCAGGAATCTGACCGAGACCCTTCAGCGGCAGCAGAGCGGCGCCGAGCCCTCCGTGCCCGCCGGCAGCCGCGGCAACGGCTTTCTGATGCTCGCCGGACTGCTGATCCTGCTGCCCGGACTGATCTCCGACGCCGCCGGTCTCCTGCTGCTGATCCCGCCCGTCCGCACCGGGCTCAGCCGGTACGCCGAGCGCTCCCTGGAGCGCCGGATGCGGGCGGCGGGCGGCGGCACCCTGGGGGACGCGTTCCAGCAGGCCCGGATCCACCGCCCGGACGGCAAGATCGTCCCCGGTGAGGTCATCCGCCCCGACGACCCGCCCGCCGGCGGAACGGGCAACCCCGGCACGGACGGCCCGAGGCCGCCGCTCACCCCCTGACCCGCCACACCCGCCGGCGTCCGCTCCGGGCGCCGGCGGGTCCGGACGGCGGCTGTGCGCAGAAAGAGCCGCTGTGCGCAGAAAGAGCCGCCGGTACGCAGAAAGAGCCGCGGGCCGTCACACCAGGTGTGTGACGGCCCGCGGCTCTTGTCGTGCTGGTCGCTCTGTTCTGGTACCGCTACGCGGACTTCCTGCTGTCGCGCGGATGCACGGCGATGTTCATGGCACCGGAGCGCAGGACCGCCAGCCTCTCGGCCAGCACCTCCTCCAACTCCTCGCGGGTACGCCGCTCCATGAGCATGTCCCAATGCGTGCGCGCGGGCTTGCCCTTCTTCTCTTCGGGGCCGTCCCCGTCCACCAGGAGTGCCATGGCGCCGCACGCCTTGCACTCCCACTCCGGCGGAATTTCCGCCTCTACCGAGAACGGCATCTCAAACCGATGTCCGTTCTGGCATGCGTACTCCACCGCCTGGCGCGGGGCCAGATCGATGCCGCGGTCCGTCTCGTAGCTGGTAACCACGAGGCGCGTGCCGCGGAGAGCTCGCTCACTCATGAATCGTGCCTCCCGGGCTTGTCGCCCACAGGACAGGTGTCGCTGTCGTCGTCATCCGGTCAACGTCCGGTCGGCCGTAAAGATTCCCGTTCCGGGTCACGCGTCGCCCGTCGTGCCGCTGCTTTCCCATGGTTGGGGTACCCACCAGTGCCCGGTTTGTCACATCTGACAGAAAGTGTCACCCATGGATTCCACTTCCCCCGGTTGCGCAGTAACGGTCCGCCTGGCAGGCCAAACGCGTACACTACCGGCCTTTCACCGCAGCGTCTAAATTCGGTCCGGTACCGGGTTGCCCGCGGCGGCCACCGCGCGCCGCACCGGAACCCGTGCCAGCAGGGCGAATCCGAGCACGAAGAAGATCACCAGAGAAATGATCGCATCGCGATAACTGCCGGTCAGCTGGTAGGCGAGACCGAAGAAAAGCGGCCCGAGCCAGCTCAGCCCGCGGTCGCTCATCTCGTATGCCGAGAAATATTCGGCTTCCTTCCCCCTCGGCACCAGATGGGAGAAGAGTGATCGCGAGAGCGCCTGGCTCCCGCCCAGCACCAGCCCGATCGCGGCGGCCAGCGCGTAGAACCACCCCGGTGATCGGGCCGGCAGGAAATACCCGGCGGTCAGAATCGCCGTCCAGACCCCCAGCGAGCAGAGGATCGTGCGCTTTGCCCCGTAGGTGCCGGCGAGCCGGCCCATTCCCAGGGCGCCCGCCACCGCGAGTATCTGCACCAGCAGCACCGCGACGATCAAGGTCGTCTGGTCGAGCCCCAGCTCCTCCGAGCCGTAGACGGACGCCTGCGAGATCACTGTCTGAATACCGTCGTTGTAGACCAGATACGCCAGCAGGAACGACAGCGTCAGCGGGTGCCGCCGCATGTCCTTCAGCGTCGCCGCGAGCTGCCGCCATCCCGAACCCACCCCGCCCGGCCCGCCCGGAGCCGCGCCGCCCGCACGGCGGTCCCGCAGCCGCCGCAGCGGGATCAGGGTGAAGGCGCCCCACCACACCCCGGCCGACGCCAGACAGATCCGTACCGCCTCCGACTCCGTCAGACCGAAGGACTCGTGCCCGGAGTAGAGGACCAGATTGAGCACCAGCACCAGCGCGCCGGAGGTGTAGCCGAAGGCCCAGCCGCGCGAGGAGACGGCGTCGCGCTCGTCCGGCGCGGCGATCTGCGGCAGATAGGAGTTGTAGAGCACCATCGACACCGCGAGCGAGGCATTGGCGACGATCAGCAGCAGCGCCCCCAGCAGATACCGGTCGCCGCCGAGGAAGAACATGCCCGCCGTGGCGGCGGCACCGGTGTACGCGGCGACCGCCAGCAGGGGCTTCTTCCGGCCGGTGCGGTCCGCCCAGGCGCCCGCCAGCGGCATCAGCACCACCGCCAGCACCACCGACGCCGAGACCGCGTAGGCGAAGACCGACCCGGCCCGCAGCGGAACGCCGAGCGGGCGGACGAATCCGTCCGCGTCCGCCGCCGCCTTCGCCACCGATGTCAGATACGGCCCCAGAAAGACCGTGAGCACACTCGTCGAATACACGGAGCACGCGAAATCGTAGAAATACCAGCCGCGTTGCTCCCGCTTGCGCTCACTCGCGCCGGTCGCCGGATCCGTGATCTCGGCTGTCATCCGCGCCCCCTCCACTCGTCTCCCCGGTGCGGCGCGCGGCCTCAGGCCCACACTCCCCGATCGGTCAGCACGGTGCGCAGCGTCTCCAGATGATCGGTCATGATGCCATCCACGCCGAGATCGAGGAGCGCCCTCATCCGATCCGGATCGTTCACCGTCCAGACATGCACCTGGAGCCCCCGGGCATGCGCGGCCCGGACGAACCGCCGGTCCACCACCCGGACACCGCTCCGCGCCTCCGGAACCTGGGCGCAGACCGCCCCCGCCCCGGTCGCCGCGGGGAGTCCGAGGGAGCGCAGCCGCAGCCCCAGCACCCCGCGCACACCGTAGGAGGTCGCCAGCCGGGGCCCCGCCAGCCGCCGCGCCCGCGCCACCCTGCCCTCGGAGAAGGAGCCGACGCAGACCCGGTCCCAGGCATCGGCCCGGCGCACCAGATCCACCAGCGGGACCAGCGCGGACTCCGCCTTGACGTCCACATTCCAGCGCGCGCCGGGGAATTCCTCCAGCAGCTCCTCGAAGAGCGGCAGCGGCTCCCGCCCGGCGACCCTCGCCCGCCGCACCTCGCTCCAGGGGAGATCGGCGATCCTGCCGCGCGAGTCCGTCACCCGGTCCAGCGTCGCGTCGTGGAAGGCGACCAGCTTTCCGTCCGATGTGGTGTGCACATCGGTCTCGAAGTAGCGGTAGCCGAGCGCCGCCGCCCTGCGGAAGGCGGCGGCGGTGTTCTCGATCCCGTCCGCCGCGCCGCCGCGATGGGCGAACGGGAGCGGCGCGGGATGATCCAGATAGGGGTGGGGTACGCGGGTCACCGCCGCAGTATCGCGCGCTTCGGTGTCCCGCCCGCAACCACGGTGCTCCCCGTGCCGGTGCCGGTGCCGGTCCCGGGGGCGGATTCGGCGGGCGGCGAGAAGATCCGCAGGAAGAACTGCGCCAGCGGGCCGATCGCCAGGGCGTACGCGACGGTGCCGACGCCCACCGAGCCGCCCAGCAGGAATCCGGTGGCCACCACGGTGACCTCGATCACCGTGCGCATCAGCCGGATCGAGCGGCCGGTGACCCGGTGCAGGCCGGTCATCAGCCCGTCGCGGGGACCCGCGCCGAAGCGGGCGGCGATGTAGAGGCCGGTGGCCACACCGTTGAGCACGATGCCGGCGGCCATCGCCGGGATCTGCGCCCACAGCCCGTGCATCTCCGGGACCAGGGCGAGTGTGCCGTCCAGTGCCACTCCGACGACCACCACATTGGAGACGGTGCCGAGGCCGGGCCGCTGCCGCAGCGGGATCCAGAGCAGCAGCACCGCCGCTCCCACGATGATCGACACCACACCGATCGAGAGTCCGGTGCGCTCGGAGAGCCCCTGATGGAGCACGTTCCAGGGTTCGAGGCCCAGCCCGCCGCGGACCAGCAGGGCCGAGCTCGCCCCGTAGAGCGCCAGGCCCGCGTAGAGCTGGAGGAGCCGCCGGGGGAGCTGCCGGGGTGCGGCGGCGGGGGGCGCCTGCGGCACGGGCTGAGCGGACGGCGTGGGCGATCCTTCGGACATGGCGGCGGCCCCTATGGCAGCGGTGGACTGAACCATGCCACTCTGTGGCTATGGAACAGATGGCGACTATGGCCAATTCGGGGAAGGTGGACTGATTTCCATGACTCAGTGGACTTCGGCAGTGGGTGCGGCCGCACTCGCCCGGCAGCTCGCCGGCCAGCAGCCCGGCCCGGCGGGTCCCGGCACCCGCAAGCCACCCGCGTACCGCGCGCTCGCCGACGGCATCCGGCTGCTGGTACTGGAGGGGCGGGTTCCCGTGGCCGCCCGGCTCCCCGCCGAACGCGAACTGGCCCTCGCCCTCTCCGTCAGCCGCACCACCGTCGCGGCGGCCTACGAGGCGCTGCGGAGCGAGGGATTCCTGGAGTCCCGCCGGGGAGCGGGCAGTTGGACGGCCGTACCCGCGGGCAATCCGCTGCCCGCGCGCGGGCTGGAACCGCTGCCCCCGGAATCCCTCGGTTCCATGATCGACCTCGGCTGCGCCGCGCTGCCCGCGCCCGAGCCGTGGCTCACCCGCGGCATCCAGGGAGCGCTGGAGGAGCTGCCGCCGTACGCGCACACCCACGGCGACTACCCGGCCGGCATCCCGGCGCTGCGCCAGATGCTCGCCGACCGCTACACCGAGCGCGGCATTCCCACCATGCCCGAGCAGATCATGGTGACCACCGGTGCCATGGGTGCCATGGACGCCATCTGCCATCTCTTCGCCGGCCGGGGGGAGCGCATCGCGGTCGAGTCGCCGTCGTACGCCAATATCCTCCAGCTGATGCGCGAGGCCGGGGCGCGGCTGGTGCCGGTGGCCATGGCGGAGGGGCTGGGCGGCTGGGATCTGCCCCGGTGGCGGCAGGTGCTGCGGGACGCGGCCCCGCGCCTCGCCTATGTGGTGGCCGACTTCCACAACCCCACCGGGGCCCTCGCCGACGAGGACCAGCGGCGGCGGCTCGTGGACGCCGCACGCTCCGCCGGCACGGTGCTCGTCGTCGACGAGACCATGTCCGAGCTCCATCTGGACGACGACCTGGAGCTGCCCCGGCCGGTCTGCGCCTTCGACCCGGCGGGCAGCACGGTGCTCACGGTGGGATCGGCCAGCAAGGCGTTCTGGGCCGGGATGCGGATCGGATGGGTGCGCGCCGCCCCCGATGTGATCCGCTCACTCGTCGCCGCCCGCGCCTACGCCGACCTCGGCACCCCCGTACTGGAACAGCTCGGCGTCAACTGGCTGATGCGGACGGGCGGCTGGCACGAGGCGGTGGCCATCCGGCGCACCCAGGCGCGGGAGAACCGCGACGCCCTGGTGGCGGCGGTCCGCCGGGAGCTGCCGGAGTGGGAGTTCGCCGTACCAGCGGGCGGTCTCACGCTCTGGGTGCGCACCGGCGGTCTCTCCGGCTCCCGGCTGGCCGAGGTCGGCGAACGCGTCGGAGTGCGGGTGCCGTCCGGACCCCGGTTCGGTGTCGACGGCGCCTTCGAGGGCTTTGTCCGGCTGCCCTTCACGGTCGGCGGACCGGTCGCCGATGAGGCCGCGGCCCGGCTGGCCGCCGCCGCGCGCCTGGTCGAGACGGGGGCGACCACGGGCACGGAGGCGCCGCGCACCTTCGTCGCCTGAGCCGTACGGACTCCGGGGCCGGCGCGGTTCAGCTCTCGGCGGGTGCGGTGACGGCCGCCACCCGGTCGTGGCCGGCGGGCGCGTCCGCCGCCGGGCTCTGATCGGGACGCTCCTCCCCGGAGGGTGTGCCGGCCGCCGGGTTCTGTGCGGCGCGCGCGCCGTCCTCCTCGGCGTCTCCCGCCGCCGTCACCGCGGGCCGGCGGTCCGGAAGCAGTTCCAGCACCGCCTGCCGGTGGTTGCCGCTGGTCGCGTCGTCGTACGGGTCCGGGGTCGCCGGCACCTGAAGCCGCAGCACCGGCCCGGTGCCGAGCCGCGCGTACCCCCGGCCCGGCGGGACATCCGGGGTGGGGGTGGTGTGCGGGGCCGCCCCCAGCACGGCCGCGAGCTGCTCGTGGGGGGCCGCGCCGAGCACCACCCGGGCGCGGGTGTGTGTCCGTACGGCCTCGGAGAGGGTGTCCAGGCTGTCGAACTGCTCGGCGACCACCACCGTCACACAGGCCGCCCGGCCGTGCCGCAGCGGAACCTCCAGCAGACTCTGCGGATCGGCCTGCCCGTCGGCCGCCGCCAGATGTCCGAGGACACTGGGCCGGTCCATCAGGATCCAGAGCGGCCTTCTGGTGTCGTCGGGGGCCGGGAGCCCGGCCTGCCGGGCCCGGTTCGCGGCGATCAGCCGCCGCTCGGTCTCGCGCACCGCCCATTCGAGGCTGATCAGCGCCCCGGTCAATCCGCATTCGACGGCCAGCACCCCCGCGCGGCCGGTCAGGCAAGCGTACTCCCCGGTGCCGCCGCCCTCCACGATCAGCACATCGCCGTGCGGGAGCACCTGGAGCGCGATCGAGCGGAGCAGGGTCGTGGTGCCGGAGCCCGGCTGCCCGGCCGCCAGCAGATGCGGTTCGGTGGAACGCGGTCCGGTCCGCCAGATCACCGGCGGGGCGTCCCTGGCCTCATCGCCGTCGGTCACCGGTACGGTCCGCTGCACCGCGCCCGCGTCGGTGAAGCCGAGCACGGTCTCACCGGGGACGGTGACGAAGCGCTGGGCCGCGATGGCCGTGGAGAGGGCCGGAAGGACGGTCATCACCAGCTGGTTCCCCTCCTCGTCCCAGCGGAAGCGGTACTCGCGGCCACGGCCCGACTTGGCGTGGAGCAGCTGTTCGATCCGGGCCCTGGACTCGTCCTCGCCGTCGGTGAAGTACGCCGGATAGGTCACCCGCAGCTCGCTCAGCCGGCCGTTCGCGTCGAAGGCCCAGTCGCTGAAGGCACCGGCCCAGTCGCCTCCGTGGGCAAAGAGCGGAGCCGGGTCCTCCGGGACCGAGAAGTACGGCACCAGCGCCTCGTAGAGCGCCTTGAGCCGTCCGGCCTCCGCCTCGTCGGGGCCGGTCTTCACGGTGGTGCGCACCCGCCCCTTCCAGCCGGCCAGTGCCATCAGCGAGATCAGCGAGATCAGCGGGCCGAAGGGGAGCAGCCCGATGCCCAGCACACAGCCGGCCACCAGGAGCAGCGCGGGACCGCGTTTCTCCCTGGGAGTGGCGGTCCACTTCCGCCGGGCGGCCGAGGCCAGCTCCCGCAGACCGCGCGAGACCGTGATCAGCGGATGGAGGACATCCGTCGCGCTGTCGGCGGCCGTCCGCGCGATCTCCCTGGACCGGGCGATCTGTGCGGTTCCGCTGCTCAGAATGCGGGGGAGTGGTCGCCGGGCCACATCGTTCTCCTGGGGTGACGGGACGGGGTGCGCGGAAGGCCCGGGGGCGGGCCGTGGTGCGGGTGCGGGTGGGCGGCCGCGCGGGTTCTCAGAACTTGATGCCGCCGAGCAGGCTGGCGAGGCTCTGGCTGCCCGCCTTGATGCTGGGGGCGATCGCGGTGCCCGCGAGGAAGAAGCCGAAGAGGGCGCAGACGACGGCGTGGGAAGCCTTGAGTCCGTCCTTGCGGAAGAAGAGAAAGACGATGATCGCGAGCAGCACCACGCCTGAGATGGAGAGGATCATGAGGTTCTCCTGGTTGAGGGGACAGTCACCATGAGTTCTTCCAACCTCACAGGAAGTATCTATGTGATAAAGGTGCAGATGGGTGAAAATCTCGGTATTTCACTGCACTGGGGGACGGTGAACTCGCTCTCAACGGGCACACTGCGCTCGGACCCGGCACAGTGCCCGCCCCTGCCCGCCCTCCGCCGGCCGTGCCCTCCGCCTGCCCGCGAGCGGTCCGCGTCGCCGCGACGGCGGCTGTGCGGCTGTGCGGCCGGGGGTGCCGCCTCTCCCGGCGGAGGGTCCGCGGTGGGTCGGTCCTGCCTGTGGCGTGGGTGCGTCCGTGCGGCCCGGTCCGTGGCGCGGGTGTGTCCGGCGCGTGGCGCACAGGTTTGGCGGATGACCATTGGATGGCCCCGCACTCGCGGTGCGACGAGCCCGCCGGGGCTCTCCGTGCCGTCGTCCGGCTCCCCGGGCTGCGGGACACCGGCCGGCCCGCGCGGCCTCCCGGCCTCCCCGGCCTTCCGGCTCCCCCGGCCTCCCCGGCCTCCCCGGCCTTCCGGTACCCCCCGCGCCCCCGGCGGGCCCCGGGGCCCGGCCCCGGGCCGCTTCCGGCCGTGTACGGGCGACCGGGGCCGGAAGCGGCCTGAACCGGCCGCACGGGCAGTACCCTGTCGGTTGCCTCGTACGGCTGTTCCCGCCGTACACCGCAGGCCGGCGGGCCGAAGCGCTTCCCGGCACACCACCGACCCGTACAGACCCACCGCAGGTCAACGCAGTGAAAGGCGGTCGCTCCGCATGAGTGAGGCTCCGGACCCGGAAGTGATCGAACTCGCCACCAAGGTCTTCGACCTGGCCCGCCAGGGTGAGACCGAGGCGCTGGTCGCCTATGTCGACGCCGGGGTCCCCGCCAACCTCACCAATGACCGGGGGGACACGCTGGTCATGCTCGCCGCCTACCACGGCCACGCCCCGGCGGTGACGGCCCTGATCGCCCGCGGCGCCGACCCGGACCGCGCCAATGACCGGGGGCAGACCCCGCTCGCCGGCGCCGTCTTCAAGGGCGAGAACGAGGTCGTCCGCGCCCTCCTCGACGGCGGGGCCGATCCCGCCGCGGGAACCCCCTCCGCCATGGATACCGCGCGGATGTTTGGGAAGACAGAGCTTCTGGAGCTGTTCGGCGGCCGGTGAGGCCGACGCACGGTCCCACCGACCGGCATGCTGAGCGGGTACCGGGAGCCGCAGGGGAGGGACGTCGTAAATGTGGTCGCGGTGGCGATATGGGTGGGTCATCATGACGACGGGCCCTGTCCTGGACATCACCGGGAGTTCCCCTGGGGCCCACCGACGAGAGGCAGGAAGATGGTCTACACCAAGCGGATGACGCGGAAGACGCGGATGACGACGGGCGGCTCCTCATGCTGCTGCGCGGCCTAGGCATCTCCATTCCCCGGTTGCGTCGAGAGCTTGATGTGAGGCTTTCCCCATGTTCGATCCAGTCATAGCGCCGAGCGGCACCCTGCTCGGCCTGCTGCAGAGGGGCCGCGGCGACGGCACACTGCACGCGCTCGCGGCGCCGCGCGCCGAGGCGCTCGCCGCCCTCAACCACTGCGTACTGCACGATCCCCGCCACGACTGGCAGGTCGAGAACCGCTCCCTTTACTACGCACGCCTCTACCTCGATCTCCACGGAGGTCTGGAGGAGATCGAGCGGCACCTGTGCGACACCGACGACCACCTCGACACCGACGAGGCCAGGACGGGCCTCGCGCTGGCGGTGCTCGGCCATCTCGCCTCCTACGGCAGGGACGACGCCCTCGCACTGCTCCGCCGCTATGCGGCGACCGGTGCCAATTGGGCGTGGGCACTCGACGAACTGGCGCTGCGCGACGACGACGCCGGGCTCCGTGCGCTCGCCGTCCCGATCCTCGCCAGATTTCCGGCGACCCCGGAAGGCGAGGCCGAGCTGGCCACCGTGGTGCGCGACGCCTTCGAACCCCGGCCCTGGCGGCTGTGGGCCGACGACCCGAGGGCCGGTGTGGGCTCCCGGATCCGCGCCGCCCGTGAAGCGGGCTCCTTCGACCGCTGGCAGCGGCAGATGCGGCCCACGGGGCCGCGTCCGGGTTGGAGCGTGCAGGCCGTCTTCGACTGGGCCGAGCAGGGCATGGCCCGCGGCGCTCTGCTCCATGTGCCGGCCGCCCGGTGTCTGTCGGCCGTCGCCTCGGCGGACGATCTGCCGGCGATCGTCGCGGCGGCTCGCGAGGGCACGGACGGCGCCCGCTGCGCCGCCCTGCACTACCTGGCCGAGGCGCGGCTCCCCGTGGTCCTCGACCTGATCGAGCAGGCCGTCGGCAGTGGTTCGTCCACGGTCGCCGACGCCGCGATCGCCGCCTTCGAGCGCATGTGCGGCGAAGAGGCGGTCGACCGGGCCCGCGGCTGGGTCCACCGGCCGGACGCGCTCGGCGCCTCCGCGGCGGGTGTACTCGCCTGCCGGGGCGGTGCGGGCGACTGGCGGCTCGTGCTCGGAGCCCTGCGCGAAACCGTCCGTGCCGACGGACCCGACGCACCACAGCTGTGGACCCTCGTGGACGGCGCCGGACGCCTCGGCATCACCTGCGCGGCACCGGTGCTGCGCCATGTCTACCGCGAAACCACCTCGTCCCAGCTGCGGGGCCGGGCCGCCAGAGCGCTGGCCGCCACCGATGCCTCCTTCGCCACCGGATTCGCCGTCGAGTGCCTGTGGGACTGCGAGGAGACCACGAGAGAAGTCGCCGCGCTCCACGCCGAGACCGGGGACATCCGTGTCGCCGAACGGCTGCGCCGGCTGGCGGCGGACCCGGCCGAGGAGGCCGAGGTACAGACGGCCGTCCGCAGCAGAATGGGCCCTGACATGCCCGCCATCTGACTCCGGGCCGTCCGTGTCCGGAGGCGGATCCGGAGCCTGAGCAGCCTCCGGCCCGGTGGCCCGCCCGGAACCGAACAGAACCGAACAGAACTGAATGGAATCGTACGGAACCGGCCCTGTCCGCCGCCTGCCCCGCTCCCGGCGCGCGCGGCGGACAGCCACCCCCGACGGGTGTGACGAGGAGCCCCCAGCCCTTCCTGCGATCGGCTGATCCCCGGCCCCCGGTCCGCAGAGCACCTGCCCCGCAGCCTGCGGGCTCGGGTCGGCCCGAGCCGGCCCGGACCCCGCGCCCGATCCCCGAGCCGGACCCCGGCCCGGACCCCGGGCACGGGCCCCGCGCTGGATCCCCCGGCCGCCTTCTCGCCGGGTCGCGCGGACCTCCCCTTGCCAGAATGGAGGCATGACCGGGCGCTGGGAGTTCTGGATCGACCGCGGCGGGACCTTCACCGACATCGTGGGCAGACGCCCCGACGGCCGGCTCGTCACCCGCAAGCTCCTCTCCCACGACCCCGAGCACTACACCGACGCCGCGGTCGCCGGCATCCGCCGGATGCTCGGCGTCGCGCCCGGCCGGCCCGTCCCGGCCGAACGGATCGCGTCCGTCAAAATGGGCACCACCGTCGCCACCAACGCGCTCCTGGAACGCCGCGGTGAACCAACGACCCTGGTGATCACCGAGGGTTTCCGGGACGCGCTCCGGATCGCCTATCAGAACCGCCCCCGGATCTTCGACCGCAGGATCGTGCTCCCCGAGCCGGTGTACGAGCGCGTGATCGAGGTCCCCGAGCGGATCGACGCCCACGGGACCGTGATCCGCCCGCTCGATCTGCCCGCCGTGACCGAACGGCTGGAGCGGGCCCGCGCCGACGGCTGCCGCAGCGTCGCCATCGTGCTGATGCACGGCTATCGGCACCCCGCCCACGAACTCCGCGTCGCCGAGGCCGCCCGCGCCCTCGGCTTCCCCCAGATCAGCTGCTCGCACGAGGTCAGCCCATTGATCAAACTGGTGCCGCGGGGGGACACCACCGTGGTCGACGCCTATCTCTCGCCGATCCTGCGGCGCCATGTCGGCGAGATCGCCTCCGAACTCCCCGGCATCCGGCTGATGTTCATGCAGTCCAACGGCGGCCTGCGCGAAGCGGACCACTTCCGGGGCAAGGATTCCGTCCTGTCGGGACCGGCCGGCGGTGTCGTCGGAATGGCCCGCACCGCCGGGCAGGCCGGGTTCGGCCGGGTGATCGGCTTCGACATGGGCGGCACCTCCACCGATGTCTCGCACTACGCGGGTGAGTTCGAACGCGAACTCGGGACCCAGGTGGCGGGTGTCCGCATGCGCGCCCCCATGATGAGCATCCACACCGTCGCCGCGGGCGGCGGCTCGGTGCTCCACTTCGACGGCCGCCGCTATCGCGTCGGCCCCGACTCGGCCGGAGCCGTACCCGGCCCCGCCTGCTACCGGCGCGGCGGCCCCCTCACCGTCACCGACGCCAATGTGATGCTCGGTCGCATCCAGCCCGACCACTTCCCCTCCGTCTTCGGACCCGGTGCCGACCAGCCCCTCGACACCGCCGTCGTGCGCGAACACTTCCACCGGCTGGCCGCCCGGGTGCAGCGGGAGATCGGCCTGGAGCGGACCCCCGAGGAGGTCGCCCGGGGCTTCCTGGACATCGCCGTCCTCAACATGGCCAACGCCGTCAAGAAGATCTCCGTCCAGCGCGGCCACGACATCACCCGATACGCCCTCAATTCCTTCGGCGGCGCCGGCGGCCAGCACGCCTGCGCCGTCGCCGACGCTCTCGGCATCGACACCGTGATCGTGCCGCCGCTCGCCGGAGTGCTCTCGGCATACGGCATCGGACTGGCCGACGCCACCGCCATCCGCCAGCAGTCCGTGGAAGCCGAACTGGGCGGGGAAGCCGTCACCCGGCTCCGTACCCTCTGTGCCGGGCTCGCCGCCCGCACCCGAGCCGAACTCCGCGCCGACCACATCCCCGACACCTCCATCACCACCCGTGAACGTGTACTGCTCCGTTACGCCGGCACGGACGCCGGCCTGCTCGTCCCGCTCGATTCCGCCACCGCCATGAGGAGTGACTTCGAGTCGGCACACCGCGCCCGCTACGGCTTCACCATGGAGAAACCACTGGTGATCGAAGCGGTCTCGGTGGAAGCCGTGGGCGAGGCCGCCGAGCCCGACACCCTCGTCAATGAAGGTAACGGAGAGCAACCGGATGGAGTGCCCGATGGCGAGTTGACGCCATATGCCCGGGTCCCGGTGTTCATGGACGGCGCCCGGCGCGAAGTGCCGCTGCACCGGCGGGACGACCTCTGGGCGGGCGCCGGGATCGACGGCCCGGCGATCATCGCCGAGGAGAACGCCACCACGGTCGTCGACCCCGGCTGGCGCGCCGAATTCAGGGGCGGCCGGGGCGGGCATCTGCTGCTCACCCGGGTACGGCCCCGGCCCGCGCGGGCGGCCGTCGGCACCGATGCCGACCCGGTCCTTCTGGAGGTCTTCAACAATCTCTTCATGGCCATCGCCGAGCAGATGGGCGTACGGCTGGAGAACACCGCCCACTCCGTCAACATCAAGGAACGGCTCGACTTCTCCTGCGCCCTCTTCGACGCCGACGGCCATCTGATCGCCAACGCACCCCATATCCCGGTCCATCTCGGCTCCATGGGGGAGTCCATCAAGGAGGTCCTGCGCCGCAACGCGGGCACGCTCCGGCCCGGAGACGTCCACGCGATCAACGACCCGTACCACGGCGGCACCCATCTCCCCGACGTGACCGTGGTGACGCCCGTCTTCGAAGGCGATGAGCTGCGCTTTCTGGTGGCCTCACGCGGACACCACGCCGAGATCGGCGGTATCACCCCCGGCTCCATGCCCGCCTTCAGCCACACGATCGAGGAGGAGGGCGTCCTCTTCGACAACTGGCTGCTCGTGCGCGACGGGAAGCTGCGGGAGGCCGAGACCCGGCAACTGCTCACCGGCGCCCGCCACCCGTCCCGCGCCCCCGACGTCAACATCGCCGATC
Organism: Streptomyces sp. CAU 1734; assembly: GCF_039888735.1. NCBI lineage: Bacteria > Bacillati > Actinomycetota > Actinomycetes > Kitasatosporales > Streptomycetaceae > Streptomyces > Streptomyces sp. CAU 1734. The sequence continues at coordinate 31,534 of NZ_JBDQQP010000007.1, read as the reverse complement.
TGCGCGCCCAGATCGCCGCCAACGAGAAGGGCATCGCGGAACTCCGCCGCATGACGGACCAGTTCGGCACGGAGGTCGTCAACGCCTATATGCGGCATGTCAGGGAGAACGCCGAGGAGTCCATCCGCCGGATCATCGCGGGGCTGAGCGACGGCGCGTACCGCTATGAGACGGACAGCGGCGCGGTGATCCGGGTCGCTCTGCGGGTGGACCGCGAGAGACGCGGCGCCGTCATCGACTTCAGCGGCACATCCCCGCAGCAGCCCGGCAACACCAACGCACCCACCTCCGTGGTGATGGCCGCCGTCCTCTATGTCTTCCGGACCCTGGTGGACGCGGACATCCCGCTCAACAGCGGCTGTCTGGAGCCCTTGGACGTACGGGTGCCCCCGGGCTGCATGCTCGCACCCGAGTATCCGGCCGCGACCGTCGCGGGCAATGTCGAAACCTCCCAGGCCGTCACCGGCGCCATCTGCGCCGCCCTCGGCATCCAGGCCGAGGGATCCGGCACCATGAACAATCTGACCTTCGGCAATGACCGGGTCCAGTACTACGAAACGGTCGCCAGCGGATCCGGCGCGGGGGACGGCTTCAACGGCGCCGACGCCGTGCAGACCCATATGACCAACTCCCGCCTCACCGACCCGGAAGTACTGGAATGGCGTTATCCGGTCCGGGTCGACGGCTTCTCCGTCCGGGAGGGCAGCGGTGGTACGGGACGGTGGCACGGCGGTAGCGGGGTGGTGCGGCGGCTCCGCTTCCTGGAGCCCATGACGGTGACCCTGCTGACCGGTCACCGCCGGGTGCCGCCCTACGGCATGGCCGGGGGCTCGGCGGGCGCGCTCGGCGTGAACTCCCTGGAACGCGCCGACGGCACGGTGACCCGGCTGAACGGCGTCGACTCGGTGACCGTCGGGCCCGGCGACGTCCTGGTGATGGAGACCCCCGGCGGCGGCGGGTACGGCGAACCTCCCGCCCGCTGATCCGGAGCAGCGCCGGTCCGGGTGCCCGGCACTGCGGCTCCGGCTCAGCGCACCAGTGTGAACCGCACCGGTGTGCCCGGCACCGCCTGGGCCGCCGCCGGCAGATCGCGTTCATCGGCGACGGCCGGCACCGGATAGCCCCCGGTCGTCGGATGGTCGGCGAGGAAGATCACCGGGCGGCCGTCCGGCGGCACCTGGAGCGCGCCCAGCACCATGCCCTCGCTGGGCAGCTCCCCGGGCCGGGCCCGGGCCAGCGCCGGGCCCTCCGTGCGCAGCCCGATGCGGTTGCCGGTGGCCGAGACACGGTAGGCACGGCTGGTCAGGGTGTGCAGAGCCGCGCCGGTGAACCAGTCGGCACGCGGCCCGAGCCGTATCCGCAGCACCAGCTCGGACGGCGGCGCGGGCCAGGGGACCGTGCCGTCGATCCGGCCCGGCGGCCCGGCGGGTGTCCCGAGCGGCAGGACCATCCCGTCCGTGAGCGGCGGGGGACCGAGCCCGGAGAGCAGATCGGTGGAACGGCTCCCGAGCACGGGATCGACCCCGATCCCGCCCCCGAAGGCGAGATAGGTCCGTACGCCGGACACCGCCCACCCCACGGTGAGCAGGGAACCCGCCGCCAGCCGGACGGGCGCCCCCCAGGCGGCCGGCCGTCCGTCGACGGTGACCGGACACGGAGCGCCGCCGACGGCGACGGTCACCGCGCACCGCGGACGGAGGGCACAGCCGGTGAGCGTGGTCTCCAGCACCGCCGCACTCTCCGGATTGCCCACCAGCCGGTTCACCAGCCCGGCGGAGACGGGATCGAGCGCGCCCGAGCGGGGCACGCCCAGATGAGCATGGCCCGGACGCCCCAGATCCTGCACCGTGGTCAGCGCGCCGGCCCGCATGACCGCGATGGCGCGATCCGTCATCTTCCCTCCGGTACAAAGCGGATCCTGGTGCCGGGCGACAGCAGTGCGGCGGGCTCACGAGCCGGATCCCACAGCTCCAGCGCGGTGGTGCCGATCAGCTGCCAGCCGCCGGGGGAGGAGCGGGGGTAGATTCCGGTGTAGGGGCCCGCCATCCCGACCGATCCCGCCGGGACCGAGGCGCGCGGGGTCGCCCGCCGCGGCACCGCGCATCGCTCGGGCAGCCCCGTCAGATAGCCGAATCCGGGTGCGAATCCGCAGAAGGCGACCCGGAAATCGGCTGCCGAGTGCACGGCCGCGGCCTCGGCCTCGGTCATCTGCCAGAGGGCGGCCACCTCCGCCAGATCGGGCCCGTCGTAACGGACCGGAATCTCAATCACCGCTTCCATCCGGGCCCGGAGCGGCGGGACCTCCCACGCCCCGATCTCCCGGGCCAGCCGGCCGGGGTCGTCCACCCCGTCGAGCAGGACGGTACGGGCGGCGGGCACGATCTCCCCGATCGCGGGCAGCGCTCCCGCCGCCCGCCGCCGCAACAGCTCGGCATGGAGCGCACCGGTCTCCACGCCGTCCGCGAGCTCGATCAGCAGTGCCCTGGCCCCCACGGGAAGTGCTCTCATCCTCATACGAACGACTCCACCCGGACCCCCGCGGTCTCCAGTTGACGCCGAACCCGGCGCGCCAGTGACACGGCTCCCGGGGTGTCACCGTGCAGGCAGAGCGAACGGGCGCGTACCGGTATGGCCTTCCCGCAGCGGGCCGTGATCACCCCGAACCGGGCCATACTGACCGATCGCTCGACAACCGCGGCCGGATCGGTGACCACCGCCCCCTCCTCTCCCCGGGGCACCAGCCGTCCGTCGGCGGTGTACGCGCGGTCCGCGAACGCCTCGGTGACGGCCGGCAGCCCAGCCTTCTCCGCCATGGTGTGCAGCCGCGAGCCGGGCAGCCCCAGAACCGGCAGCCGCTCTCCCGACATCAGCACACCGTCGACCACGGCGCTCGCCTGCTCCTCGTCGTGTACGACGCGGTTGTAGAGCGCGCCGTGCGGCTTGACGTAGGAGACCCGGGAACCCGCCGCCCGCGCGAAGATCTCCAGCGCCCCGATCTGATAGGCGACCTCGGCGGCCAGCTCGTCGGAGGGGACGTCCATGGCGCGCCGCCCGAAGCCCGCGAGATCACGGTAGGAGACCTGAGCGCCGATGCGCACCGACTTCTCCGCCGCCATCCGGCAGACCCGCCGCATCGTGACCGCGTCCCCCGCGTGAAAGCCGCAGGCGACATTGGCGCTGGTGACCACGGACAGCAGCTCCTCGTCGTCGGTCAGCCGCCAGCGGCCGAACCCCTCACCGAGGTCGGCGTTGAGGTCGATGGACGCCCAGGTCATGTACTCCTCCTCCGTACGGGCCGGGCCGCTCGCCCGGAACACCGGTGTGGCACCCTCTGCGGTCTCCGCCGCATCGCCGGAATCGGGGCGGCCGGGATCGCCGATTCCGATTCCGTGTCCGGCCGGGTCGCCGCGGCGGACCGCCCCGGTGTGCGCTGCGGGCATCATGGCACCGAGCCGGATCGCCGTGCCGAGACGTCCGGCGGTGGCGGGTGGGGGAGCGGCGAGACGCACCGACACCGCGGTGGCCGGTCCGCACACCCCGGGCCCGGACAGCGCCCGTGACCGTGCCCGTCCGTCCCCGCGCTCACAGCAGCTCCCTGCCGCGTGTCTCGGGAAGACCGAGCAGCGCCACCACGGCCAGGCCGTACCCCGCCGCGCCGAGGACCAGGGCGCCGCCGACTCCCCAGCTGTCGGAGAGAAAGCCGACCAGTGCCGGGAGGAAGGCCCCCACCGCACGGCCGCTGTTGTAGGTGAACCCCTGGCCGGTGCCGCGCACCGCCGTCGGATACAGCTCGCTGAGGAAGGAGCCGAAACCGCTGAAGATCGCCGACATGCAGAACCCGAGCGGGAATCCGAGGACGAGCAGGAGCTCATTGGACCCGGCGGGGATGCTCGTGTACGCGAGGATGCCGCATGCCGACAGCACGGCGAAGAGGGCGATGTTGCGCTTCCTGCCTATTCGGTCGGTGAGATGGCCGCCGGTGAGATAGCCGATGAAGGCGCCCGAGATGAGAAACGCCAGATAGCCGCCGGTCCCCACCACCGTCAGTCCGCGCTCGGTCTTGAGGTAGGTCGGCACCCAGGTGGCGAGGGTGTAATAACCGCCCTGGACACCGGTGGAGAGCAGGGTGGCGAAGAGGGTGGTCCGCAGCAGGCCCGGCCGGAAGATCGCGGAGAACGAACCGCGCTCCGCTGCTGCGGCCCGCTTGGCGGCGGCCTCCGGGGCATCGCTCACATTGCGCCGCACATGGACGACGAGCAGGGCCGGGAGCGCGCCCGTCCAGAACAGCACCCGCCAGGCCATGTCGTCGTCCAGGAAGTGGAAGACCAGGGTGTAGACGATCACGGCCAGCGCCCACCCCGCCGCCCAGGCGCTCTGCACGGCGCCCAGGGTGCGCCCGCGGTGCTTGGCGCTCGCGTACTCGGCGACCAGAATCGCCCCGACCGCCCACTCGCCGCCGAAGCCGAGGCCCTGAAGGGCGCGGAAGACCAGCAGCGTCTCGTAGTTGGGAGCGAATCCGCAGGCCACGGTGAACACGGCATAGGTCATGACCGTGATCATCAGGGCCTTCACCCGGCCTGTCCGGTCGGCCAGAATGCCCGCGAGTACGCCGCCCACCGCCGAGACCACCAGGGTGACGGTGGTGAGCAGGCCGGTCTGGCCGTTGTCCAGGCCGAAGTGGGCGGCGATGGCGACCATGCCCAGCGGCAGTGTGAAGTAGTCGTACGAATCGAGGGCATAGCCCCCGAACGCGCCCCCGAAGGCGCGGCGGCCGCGCGGGCCGAGGGCCCGCAGCCAGCCGAGAGCGCCGGTGTCGTCCGCCGCCTCGCGGCGCCCGCCCTCACTCGGCTCTGTCCTGGTCGTACTCATCTGCACCTCACAGAAAGGGAGATGGCGCTGTCGATGTGTGCGGTGATGTCAAGCTAGAGGATTGTTGAACGATCCGACAAGGGGCGTGTAGGCGCATTCCTCCTTCTACGATGGAGATCGCGCGCCGGTGCAGTCGCCGGCGGGGAGAGAGGGGCGTCGTGGGGACGACGGAGCCGGAGACCGGGCGGGCCGCCGCTGCCGACGGGATCGCCGGACTGGCACGGGACCGTGCGCTGTTGGGGCGCACCAGTACCGCGGAACGCGTCGCGGACATCCTGCGCACCCGCGTCGCGGAGGGGTTCTTCCGCCCGGGGGAGCGGCTCTCCGAGGACGCCATCGGCAAGGCGCTCGGCGTCTCCCGCAACACTCTGCGCGAGGCGTTCCGGCTGCTGACGCACGAGCGGCTGCTCGTCCACCGGCTCAATCGCGGAGTCTTCGTCCGGAAGCCGGCCGTGCAGGACGTCGTGGACATCTACCGCACCCGGCGGCTCGTCGAATGCGCCGTACTGCACGACCTCGGCGATCCGCCCTACCCGCTCGACCGGCTCGGCGACGCAGTCGGTGGCGGCGAGAGATCCGCGCGCGAGCTCGACTGGCGGGGCGTCTCCACCGCCAACATCCACTTCCACCGGGAGCTGGTCGCCCTCGCGGGCAGCGCGCGCACCGATGAGCTGATGCGCGGCGTCCTCGCCGAACTGCGTCTCGCCTTCCATGTCGTCGACGACCCGCGCCGGCTCCACCAGCCCTTCCTCATCCGCAACCGCGCCATTCTCGAAGCGCTCCGGGCCGGCGACCGCACGGCGGCGGAGGAGCTGCTCGCGGCCTATCTGGACGACTCGCGCACCCGCATGGTGGAGACCTACGCCCATCTGGTCACGGACGACGACTGAACCGCGCCCGGGGCCGGAGTGTGGCGAAATGCCCGAACAGTGGAATATATTCCACATGCTGATGAATGGGTGAATCCTGAATCGGATTCACCGGGCCGCCGGCACGACTCCCGCAGGAGCCACCGCACACGAGCGGACGCCCACGGCACCCCCGCCGTCCGCCGCGCACCGCGGCATGCACCCGCGCACGCCGCCCGCCCTCCCGGCGGGACGGCACCGCTCCGCCGGACTTCGGCCGCCCCGGGCCCACGGCCGCTCTGCGCCGTTTCGACCGTTGTCAGTCCGAGGACCTAATCTGTGCAGCGTGACTTCGCCTGCCTCGACGGAACCTGTTCCGCCCCAGCTCAGCGCGGGGCCGCGGCCCGCGCCGGGCCCGGCCGCCGACGAAGGGCTCGCGCGGCGGCTGCGCGCGCTCGCCTGCACCGCGCCGCTCCACGACCTGGACACCCGCAAGGCGAATCTCGCGGGGGAGTACTCCGTCTACGCGATGGCGGAGGTCGCCCTCTCCGCCATCGACCTCGTCACACTGAACATGGACTTCGACACCGGGGCCGACCACGACCAGATCGTGGCCAGACTCCTCCCCAGGATCGCCGCCCAGGCCCCCCGGCGCCCGGTCGCCGAGCACGAGCGGGTCGCCCGCTGGGTCCTGGAGAATCTGATCAATGTCGGCAGCGTCGACCGCGGCTTCCGCGCGGTGTACGGCACGTTCGGCGCGGACGGCGTCTACACCCGCCGGGATTACGACTTCAAGCTCATCGAGGAGGTCCCCGGCCACGGCGGCGCCGTCTACCTCCGCACCACCGACGAAGCGGTCAATGTCCTGGTCGGCGCCCTCGACACGGATGTCACCAGCGCCCAGATCGCGGCCGAGGTGAAGCTGGAGGTGCTGATCAGCCGCGGCAGGCTCGCCGACGCCCAGCTCGCCGCCGAGCAGGCCCGCTACCGCACGGTCCAGTACGCCGAGACCCTGCGCCGGACCCTGGAGGCGACCCGGCGCAATGTGCGGTCCGTCGACTGGCTGAACACCGTGCCCGACATGATCGCCGAGGCACTCGACCATGTCGCCGACCGCTACCGCCACGAGAACGCCATCCTGACGAACATCCGCAAGGCGCGCGACGAGGCCGAGGAGCCCGAGCACAAGCGCCGCGCCGCCGAGCTGGTGGACATCGTCAAGGACTGCATCCGGCGCCACACCCAGCTCCAGTCCCGCCTGCTGGAAGCCGGCCCGCTCTTCCGCGCGGAACAGGACCGGCAGGCGTTCGCCCGCCCCACCACCCGCACCGGGCTCGATCTCCACGGACAGCTGGTCGTCCCCGTCCTCCCGCTGCCGCTGCGCTCCGCCATCCGCGTCACGGACGCCTTCTTCGCCCGGGGCACCGGTCCGCGCACCCCCTCCTGCGTACGCGTCGGGGATCTGGTCGACATGCTCCTCACCCCGCCGGTGGAGCGCGAACACCTCGGCGCCGAGATGCCCGAGCCCGATCTGATCGCCACCCCCGACGACAGCCGCTTCAGCGAGGAACAGCTCGCGAGCGCCATGGAGCTGCTCGACCTGGAACACGACGCGCCGCGCAGGCTCTCCGGCCTGCTCGCCGAGGCCCGCCGCCGCGACCCCGACCTCCCCTATCTGGTGGCCCTGCTGGCCGTCCACGCGGCCAGCCCGCCCGTGGGCACCGCCTACCGCCAGGGTGAACAGCGCCTGCTCTTCGCCGTCGACGACGGCACCGACCTCGACGATCCGGAATTCGGCGGCGCGGACCTCATCGTGGGCACCGCCCTGCTCGACGCCGCGGGCATGGCGGCCGACCGCACGGAGGCGGCGTGACCAGGCCCCTCCGCCCACTTCCCCCGATCCGCCGCAAGGAGACCTCCCGGTGACCGACCACCACGCCGAGCCCGAACCCTGGCGTGACCCGGCCACGCCCGACGCGCCCGCGGAGCCCGCGGGCGGCGAGACCGCCGGCCGGATCACCCCGGCCGACGCCGCCGACGCGTCCCGCCTGGTCTCCTTCGGCCTCCAGCCCAAGCTCATCCCCGCCCGCGACGCCGAATACGCCGACCTGCTGCGCCGCTACCGCGAGGACCCCCCCTTCGCCCGGCTCGCCGACGCCGTCGCCACCGGCCTCGGCCTCATCGTCCTGGAGGTCTCCCCGCGCGCCGGCATGGCGCTCGCCGCCGGCGAGGACTCCGTCTTCGCCGTCCGCATGGGCGACTACGCCCGCCGGGCCTCCGCCGAGTCGGCCGACCGCTTTCTGCACGGACTCGCCCATCTCGCCGTCGCGGCCATGGCCTTCCCCCGCCCCGAGGACCTCGCCGACGACGGCTACATCGGACGCATCACGGTCAACGGCGTGGACGCCTTCGTCCGCCAGGCCTGCCGCAGACTGGAGGAGCGCGCCGACGCCGAGGGCGAGAACACCGACCCCGCCACCGACGCCCCCGGCCTGGAATCCGCCTGGCGCACCTACGCCCGGCGCAGTGCCACCGGCGCCACCAAGGACGCACGGCGGCTCGCCGGTTCCACCACCGGCATCATCGGCAAGGCCGTCGCCTTCCTCACCGACTCCGGTTTCCTCCAGCGCACCGGGGACGACGCCGGAGGCGCCTACCGCACCACCGCCCGCTACCAGCTCCAGGTGCGGGACATGGCGGGCGGCGCCGCCATGGCCGAACTGCTCGAACTCGGCGTCGTACCGGTCAGCGACGGCACCGCCACCCTGCTGCCGCCACCCGACGGGGACGATCTGGAGCTGGCGGCCGACGCCGGCCTGCCCTTCCACGCCTGACCCGCCACGCGCCCCCGGCTTCGGCCGCCCCGCCGGATCCGACCGGCCCGACCCGCCACCGCCCGTTCCCGCAGCCCCGCCACCACGAGAGTCCGCCGCCATGTACGAGTTGTCCCGCGTTCGCCTCTACTCCATCGGGCCCGCCGGTGCGCGCTACGCCGACACCGTCCTGGACCTGCGCGGAGTCGGCGCACCGGTGCCCAACCCCGCCCCCACGCAGGCGGAGTTCTTCGCGGACGAGCCCGTCGGCCCGCCCCGCCGCCCGGCCCCCGCCGGTGTCCTCTTCCTGGAGAACGGCGGCGGCAAATCCGTCCTCCTGAAGCTCATCTTCTCCGTGATGCTCCCCGGCCACCGCAACACCCTCGGCGGGGCCAGCTCCGGTGTGCTCCGCAAGTTCCTGCTCGCCGACGACTGCGGACATGTCGCCCTGGAGTGGCAGCACACCCTCACCGGCGAACTGGTCGTCGTCGGCAAGGTCAGCGAATGGCGCGGACGCCAGGTCTCCAACGACCCGCGGAAGTTCGCGGAGGCGTGGTACTCCTTCCGCCCCGGCCCGGGGCTCAGCCTCGACGCGCTCCCGGTCGCCGAGTCCAGCGCGGTGCGCCCCGGCGGCGAGGGCGTCTCCGGCGCGCGCGGCCGGCGCCGCACCATGAAGGGCTTCCGCGACGCGATCACCGAGGCCGGCAAGGTCTATCCGCATCTGGAGGTCTCCTGGGAGGAGATCCACGACCGGTGGAACGAACACCTCGGCGACCTCGGCCTCGACCCCGAGCTCTTCCGCTACCAGCGCGAGATGAACGCGGACGAGGGCGAGGCGGCCGGACTCTTCGCCGTCAAGAAGGACTCCGACTTCACCGATCTGCTGCTGCGCGCGGTCACCGACACCCGTGACACCGACGGGCTCGCCGACCTCGTCAGTGGCTTCGGCAACAAGCTCGGCCGCCGCGCCGAACTCACCGCGGAACGCGACTTCACCGCCGGCTCGGCGGACCTCCTCGGCCGGATCGTGGAAGCCTCCGGGACACGCTCCCGCGCCCGTGAGATCCACTCCGCCGCGGAACGCCGCACCCGCACCCTCGCCCGCCGCCTCTCCACCAGGGCGGCGGCCGAACGCGCCCGTACCGCCGACCTCGCCCAGCAGGTCACCGCCGCCGCGCACACCGTCACCGAGGCCGAGACGGAGCGGGGCCGCAGCTCGCTGATCGCCGCCGAGCTCGCCTACCGCCATGCCTCGCTCGCCCTCGCCGCCGCGGAGAAGGGCGCCGCCGGCCGGCGCCGCGAGCTGACCGACGCCCGCACCCTCCACTCCGCGTGGCAGGCGGCCGAGGCGGTACTGCGCCACCGCGCCGCCGCCGACCGCTCCGCCAGGGTCGCCGCCGCGATCCTCGAAGCCGAACGGGACGCCGCACCGGCGCTCGCCGCCCGCGCCACCGCCGCCGCCGACCTCGTCCGGGCCCTCCACTCCGCCGCCGAGGACGGCGAACGCCTCGCCAACGAGCAGGAGGAGCGCTCGGCCGTCCTCCAGGAGACGGGCGAGGCCGCGCACCGCGACGCGACCTCCGCCGCGACCGAGGCACAGCGCGCCCGCAGCGAGATCGGCCATCTCCGCCAGCGTCTCGCCGAGGTGGCACAGGAGACCGCCGAAGCGGTCCGGGCCGGCTGGCTCGACGACACCGCACCCGACGCCGACCCGGCCAGAGCCGCACTCGCCGCGAACGACGCGGAGAAGACCGCCGTCGCCGCCTGGGACGCCGCCCGCGAGACCGGCCGTGCGACTGCCGACCGCGCCAAGGAGGCCGCCGCGGCCGAATCCCGGGCCGAGCTCGCCGCCGCCCGCGCCTCCGACGCCGCCGCGGCGGCCGAACACGCCCACGAGGCGGAACTGCGGGCGGCCGCCTCCATCGCGGAGCACGAACGCCTCGCCGAGCTCCTCAGCCTGCCCGCCCGGATCGCCGCACCGCAGGCCGCACCCGTACCCCCGCCCAGGAGCGGCGCCGTACCCGCCGACACCGCGAGGCCCCGGCCGGACGACGCCCCGGCACCCGGCCCCGGACACGCCGGTACGGAGCGGGACGCCCGCCACCCGGACACCGAGCCGCCCGGCGAGCCGGGCGCCGCCCGCGCCCCCCGCCCCGCGGGCACCCCGCTGACGGCCGAGGAGCTCGACCACTACGCCGACGACGTCCGCGACCTCCTCGACGACCGCGTCGCCTCGGCCGAACGACAGCTCTTCGAACTGCGGACCGCCGCGGCCGACGACTCCCGCATCCTCGGCGCGCTCGGCGACGGCGGACTGCTCCCGCCCGGCCCCGATGTCCTCGCCACCGTCGAATTCCTCGGCGAGCAGGGCATCCCCGCCCTCCCCGGCTGGCGCTACCTCGCCCAGGCCGTCGACCCGGCGGACCACGCCGCCGTACTGGCCGCCCGGCCGGAGCTGGTCGACGGAGTCGTCATCACCGACCCCGCCTCGCACCTCCGCGCCCGCGAGGCCCTGGCCGGCGCCGCGCTGCTGCCCCGGTCGGCCGTCGCCGTCGGCACCGCCGCCGCCCTCCTGGCACCGGTCCCCGCCCCCGGCACCGGCGACGACACCGGGGTCTTCCTCGTGCCGCCGAACCCGGCCATGCACGACGAACACGCGGCCGACGAGGAGCGCCAGGCACTCCGCGCCCGGGCCGGCGCCCGCGAGGAGGAGATCCGCACCCTCGCCGCCCGCCTCGCCGGAGACCGCTCGCTCGCCGCCCGGATCGGCTCCTGGCGTGCGGACTGCCCGCCCGGCATGCTCACCGAACTGGCCGCGGCCGCCGGCGCCGCCCGCGCCGCCGCCGAAGAGGCCGGCGCCCGCCTCGCCGAGGCCCGCACCGCGCGCGCCGAGGCGGACGAGGCCGCCGCCGAGGCCGCCGGGATCCGCGAGGAGCGCCAGGAGATCGCCCAGCGCGCCCGCCGCGCCGCCGACGCCCTCGCGGGCCTCGCCTTCCGGCTCCGTGAGCGCGCGGGCTGGCAGGTCAAACTCCGCGAACTCGCCGACGACGCGGCCGAGTCCGAGGCCCGCGCCGCCGTCTGTCTGGAACGCGCCAAAGCCGCCGACGAGGACCGCCGCGCCGCCCAGCGAGCGGGGGACGACGCCCGCCGCACCGCCCGCGCCCTGCGCGCGGAACGCGCCGAGATCGCCGGAGCCCCCGAGAGCCTCCCGGACGCCGGCCCCGACGCCCGCCGCACCCCGCTGCCCGCCCTCCGCGAGGCGTACCGGGCCGCCTCCCAGCTGTACGAGAAGGTCGGCGTCGGCGCCGATCTCCGTGCCGAACAGGCCCGCGCCGAGAGCGACGAGAGCGCGGCCGTCGCCGAACTGGACCGGCTCACCAACAAGGTGCGCACCCGCGCCGCCCAGCTCCTCGAAGGCACCGACGGCGCCGACGGACCCTCCCGCCAGGCCGCCGCCGCCCGCGCCGAATCACTGGTGCAGATGCTGGAGACCCGGGCCTCCGAGGCCAGTGAGAAGCTCGGCCGGCTCCGCGGCGAGGCCGAACGCCTCGCCCCCGCCGACGGCGAGTCCCACACCGAACTGCCCGGCGAGCTCGTCCCGGCCGACGCCGACATGGCCCAGACCCTGCTGCGCATGGCCACCGCCGAACTGGCCGCCCGTACCGACTCCCTGGAATCCGCGCGCGACGCCCACACCGGTCTCCTCCGCGCCCACCGCGCGGCCGAGGACGCCGCGGGCGGCTTCGACGAGACCGCCGCCCTCCTCCGTGACCTGCTGCGCGAGCAGCGCGACGACGAGGAGGCCGGGACGGAGGCCCCGGAGCCGTACCCGGGCACCCTGGACGAGGCCCGTCACACCGCCGCCGAGGCCCGCCGCTCCCTGCGCGGCTGTGCCACCGACCTCTCCGCCGCCGAGACCGCCGTGCGAGAGGCGAGCGACATCCTCGTACGGCATGCCAACTCCACCCGGTACGAGCAGGTCCGCACCCCCGCGCGGCAGCAGATCCGGGAGCTCCCGGCCTCCGCGCTGCCCGAGCACGCGGCCAGGTGGGCGGAGGCGTTCGCCCCCCGGCTGCGCGTACTCACCGATGAACTCCAGCAGCTGGAGCGCAACCGCGACACCATCGTCGACCGGCTGCGCGGCCTGGTGGAGTCCGCCCTGGCGACCCTCCGCTCGGCCCAGCGGCTCTCCCGGCTGCCGGAAGGGCTGGGCGAATGGTCCGGCCAGGAGTTCCTGCGCATCCGCTTCGAGGAGCCCGACCAGGCGACCCTGGCCGAGCGCCTCGGCGAGGTCATCGACGAGGCCACCCGTACCGCCGTGCGGAAGAACTCCTCGGCCGCGTACGGCGAGGGCCGCCGGGACGGCATGTCACTGCTGCTGCGCGGAGTGCAGGCCGCGCTGGAGCCCAAGGGCATCGCCGTGGAGATCCTCAAGCCGGACGCGGTGCTCCGCGCCGAGCGCGTCCCGGTCGGCCAGATGGGAGACGTCTTCTCCGGCGGCCAGCTGCTCACCGCGGCCATCGCGCTCTACTGCACGATGGCCGCGCTGCGCAGCAATGACCGGGGCCGGGACCGCCACCGTCACGCGGGCACGCTCTTCCTGGACAACCCCATCGGCCGCGCCAACGCGACCTATCTGCTGGAGCTCCAGCGCGCGGTTTCCGACGCCCTCGGGGTCCAGCTCCTCTACACGACCGGTCTGTTCGACACGACCGCGCTCGCGGAGTTCCCGCTCGTCATCAGGCTGCGCAATGACGCCGACCTGCGCGCCGGACTGAAGTACATCAGTGTGGAGGAGCATCTGCGCCCGGGCCTGCCGCAGCAGGACCCGTCCCAGGAGACGGTGCACGGGGAGATCACGGCGACCCGGATGTTCAAGCGATCCCAGTCCACCGGTGAACCGGACCGCCCCGCCCGGACCGCGCCGCGGGAAACCGCCCGTACCGGCGCCCCGGAGACGGCCGGCCCGCCGGGGGCCTGAGCCCCGGCCGGCACCAGGGTCCCGGCGGACCCCAAGGCCCGTACCGGCACCCGGAGCCCGGTGGACACCCGGACTCCGGTGGACACCCGAGCCCGGGAGGGGACTCGGGGCCCACCGGAGACCCCAGGACACCCCCGGAGCCCGGCGACCCCCAAGGCCCGCCGGGCTCGCGAGGGCCCTTCATCAGGGCACACACGGAAACACCCCGCTCGGACGGCGGTCGACCGCCGGGCGGGGTGTTTCCTTCACGTGATCAGGCTTCCGAGAGCCTGCCCGGCTCCTGCCGCCGTATGCGGCCGCTCCCGCGCTCCGACGCCCTGGCGGCCCGGCGTGCCCTGCGGCGCTCGCGCCTCAGGCGACGCGCGCTGCTGCTGGGCTCGGAGACCACGCCATTGCGCTGGTTCCACACCTGCCGGGTCACCCAGACGTCCAGTACCGCCCAGGTGGCCACCACGGTGCCGGCGACACTGCCGATCACCATGGGGAAGGCGAGCCACGACTCCGCGAGTGTGCAGAGAAACGCGACCATCGCCTGAATCAGTGTCAGTGACACGATCAGTCCCGCCCGCACGGCGGCCGTGCGGACCGGGTCCGCCATCCGCCGTTTCGCCGTGGGCTCCTCCACCCAGAGCTGCCGCTGGATGTGTGCGTATCCCCCTGCCCGCGTGTCACCGCGACGCTCGTTGGTGTCCATGGTCCCTCTCACTCCCCGCATCCCCCATGTCTGTCCTGCTTCCGGTTGGCTGCCCGGAATCCGCTGCTTTACTCCGCACTCCGTGCACTCCAGTGGGCCCGGTCCGGCCCGAGACCGAGTGGAGCCCCGCTCGGCGCCTGTACGGCCCGTGGCCGGTGAACAACCGTGCGGCGGCGGAACCGCCCCGCGAGCGGAACCCGCCCGCGAAGCTCTCCCTCGAACACAACCCCGCCCGCGAAGGCCCCCCGCGAAGGCCCCCCGCGAACGACCCCGCCCCGAACGGCCCGCCGCGACCGAATCCCGACGGTCCGCGAGCCGAACGGCGCGCGGACCGGACCGGACCGAACCGTGAGCGGACGACCAGAACAGAGCCGAGCGGAGCGGAGGCGGCCGGCACGGCCCGAACTCCCGGAATGCACCCCCGGGAATCCGTCGGCCGCCACCGGGCCCGGCGGATCCGCCGGGACGGACAAGTCCGCCCCATCGTCCCCAACAGCCCCCATACAGGTAGACGAACAATCGGCCCGGAAGATTCCCGAATCCCGGACATCAAACGAGCAATTCCAGCCATCTCCCGTAGTCGGGAAAATGACACACCACCAGTCGCCCCACGACACGCCGGGAATGCCAACTCCTTGAATACCGGGACAACCCGTGATCAACGCATCCCCGGTAGGCCGAAAATCGTCCGGACGTGTCTTCGAGTTGGCTGTGTGACAGTAGTAGGCTCACGCCGTTTGTTGACAAGGAACACCGCCCATTCCGGGCGGAGTTGACCAGGGGGAGGCCATGCGCTTTCGCGGGAAGTCCATCCGCCGGAAGATCGTGGCGTTGTTGCTGGTGCCGCTTCTCTCCTTGACGGCTCTCTGGGGCTTCGCCACCCTGCTGACCGGCCGTGAGGCCCGTGAGCTGCTGGCCGTCGGCACCGTGGTCGAGGAAATCGGCTATCCGGTGACGGACGCACTCGACGTCGTGCAGCAGGAGCGCCGCCAGACGCTGATCTATCTCGCCGACCGCCGCTCCTCCGACGCCCTGCCGGTCCTGCGGGAACACCGCCGGGCCACCGACAGGGCCATCCTCAGGATCCAGCGGAACGCCGCGAAGCCCGAGGTCCGCGAGGACATGCGGTCCGACGCGGAGCGCCGTCTCTCCGCGCTGGTCGAGGGCTTCGACGGCCTCCCCGCCCTGCGCCGCTCGGTCGACGCGGGCACCGTCACCCGCGCCCAGGCCCTGGACTACTACAACCGGATCGTCAACCCCGGTTTCAGCTTTCTCACCACCCTCCACTCCATCCACGACGTCGGCATCGAACGCCAGGGCCGCGGCCTCGTCGGCCTCGCCCGCGCCGAGGAGCTCCTCTCCCGTGAGGACGCCCTCGTCGTCTCCGCGCTGACCACCGGCAGGGTCACCGGTGCCGAGACCCGCCGGCTCGCCGATCTCGTCGCCCAGCGCGAGCTCTACTACGAGATCCACCTCGAGAACCTCCCCGCCCACGACCGCGACATCTACCAGCGGTTCTGGCGCAGCCCCGAGACCGCGCCGCTGCGCGACGCCGAGGAACGGCTCATCGACGCCGGCGGCGCCGGCGACGCCGGCACCGAGGCGGTGGAGGAGTGGCGGACGGCCGCCACCCCGGTGCTGGAGGAACTGCGCCGCGAGGCCAAGGCCGCGGACGGCCGCTACCAGGACCGGGTGGACCCCGCGACCTTCCGGGTCTTCGTCCAGGCGGGCGTGGCGGGTGTCCTCGGTTTCCTCGCCCTCCTCGTCTCGGTCATCGTCTCCGTGCGCATCGGCCGCGACCTCATCCGCGACCTCTCCCGGCTGCGCAAGGAGGCCCACGAGGTCTCCGGCGTACGCCTCCCCAGCGTGATGCGCCGGCTCGCCTCGGGTGAGCAGGTCGACGTCGAGACCGAGGCACCGCGCCTGGAGTACGACAAGGACGAGATCGGCCAGGCCGGCCAGGCGCTGAACACCCTTCAGCGCGCCGCCGTGGAAGCCGCCGTCCGGCAGGCCGAGATGCGCCGCGGTGTCTCCGAGGTCTTCGTCAACCTCGCCCGCCGCAACCAGGTGCTCCTCCACCGCCAGCTCACTCTCCTCGACGCCATGGAGCGGCGCACCGAGGACACCGACGAACTGGCCGACCTCTTCCGGCTCGACCATCTCACCACCCGTATGCGCCGCCACGCCGAGGGCCTGGTCATCCTCTCCGGAGCCGCGCCCTCCCGGCAGTGGCGCAAGCCGATCCAGCTGATGGACGTCGTGCGCGCGGCGGTCGCGGAGGTCGAGGACTACGAGCGCATCGAGGTGCGCCGGCTGCCGAGGATCGGTGTCGGCGGTCCCGCCGTCGCCGACCTCACCCATCTCATCGCCGAGCTCCTGGAGAACGCCACCGTCTTCTCCCCGCCGCACACCGCGGTCCAGGTGATCGGCGAGCGGGTGGCCAACGGCTTCACCCTCGAAATCCACGACCGCGGGCTGGGCATGGCCGCCGAACTGCTTCTGGACGCCAATCTCCGCCTCGCCGAGACCCCGGAGTTCGAACTCTCCGACACCGACCGGCTCGGACTCTTCGTCGTCAGCCGGCTCGCGCAGCGCCAGAGCGTCCGGGTGTCCCTCCAGCCCTCCCCGTACGGCGGAACGACCGCCGTGGTCTTCATCCCCTCGTCCCTGCTCACCGACGCGCCGGAGACCCAGGGCACCGGCTTCCGCCTCGACCGCAAGAGCGAGGCCCCGACCGGGCGGCGCGGCGCCGAGGGCAGGCTGTCGGCGCTCTCGGGCACCGCGGACGACACCGGTCACCCCGACCGGGGCCCCGCCCTGATGAACGGTTCGCCGCTCTTCGACGGCCCGGTCGAGCTGGAGGGGCCCATCGGCACCGACCCGCTCGGTCTCAGGGGAGCGGGCCGGCTGAACGACCCCGACTCGCTCACCCGCGGCAACCCGCTCGCCGGCGCGGACACCGACGCCGTCCACGACCGGGACGCGCTCAACGGAACGAACGGCACCGCCGGAGCCGATGAGGCCGCCCGCGCGGACGGCACCGCCGGCGGACGCGGCGGAATCTTCGGTTCTAGGCGCCGCGCCGCGCGGACCGCCCATCAGGACGACCAGCGTCGGCAGGCACTGGACGCCGCGCCGGAACGAATGGCAGGAGCCGTGCCGCTGCCCCGCCGTAAACCGCCCACGCTCGTCGCCGACCACGGCCGCCGCGTGGATGAGCCCGGCCGTGACCAGCCGGCCGCCCGGACACCCGGGCCGGAGTCCGTACGCGACCGGGAGACCGAGCCGGCACGCGACCGGGACACCGACCCGGTACGCGGCCGGGGGGCCGACGTACGCACGCGGTCGTCCGATCCCGCCCGCGCGCAGGCGTCCGACCCCGCACCCGGCGTACGGGCGTCCGACCCCGCGGGCCGTCGCGCATCCGAGATCCCGCGTGGCGCGGAAACCGCCCACGCACCCGGCCCCGGCACACCGCACAGGGCCGGCGGAACACCCCCCGCCGCCGCGGACACCGCTCCCGGGCTGATCGACGGCCTGCCCCGCCGGGTCCGCCAGGCCAACCTCGCCCCACAGCTCCGGGCGGACAGCCCGGTTGACCCGGCCCCCGCGAGGGAAAGCGGCCAGGAGACGGAGCGGGACGCGGAGGAAGTGCGCGCCCGCATGGCGTCCATGCAGCGCGGCTGGCAGCGGGGCCGGCTCAAGAACGCACACGGGGCCGACGACGCCGACCGGACCACCGGCACCGGCCCCGGTCAGCAAGCACCACGAACGACATCGGAGGGGGACGGTCGATGACCGCGCCACATGCCGCAGCAAATACCCTGGGGGGCCGCTCGGCACCCCCGGGCTCCGGCGAGCTCAACTGGCTGCTCGATGAACTCGTCGACCGGGTCGGCAGCATCCACAAAGCGCTGGTGCTCTCCAGCGACGGTCTGGCGACCGGCACCTCGCGGGAGCTGACCAGGGAGGACAGCGAGCATCTCGCCGCCGTCGCCGCCGGGTTCCACAGCCTCGCCAAGGGGGTCGGCCGCCACTTCGACGTGGGCCGGGTCCGCCAGACCGTGATCGAACTCGACGAGGCATTCCTCTTCGTGACCGCCGCCGGGGACGGCAGCTGTCTGGCCGTGCTCGCCGACGCCGACTCGGATGTCGGCCAGGTGGCGTACGAGATGACGCTGATGGTCAAGCGGGTCGGAGTTCACCTCGCCACCGCGCCGCGGACCGGTCGCGCCGGAGGATGAGGGTTCCGGCATGAGTAGCGACTCGACTCATCACGCCCAGCACCCGCACCACTACTTCGACGCCGAGGCGGGCCCCGTGGTCCGTCCGTACGCGATGACCCGGGGCCGTACGAGCAGTACGGCCCAGCACCGGATGGACCTGATCGCTCTGGTCGTACCGGAACCGGCAGCCGATCATCCGGTTCACGATCAGTCACTCTCCCCCGAGCATGTCGAAATCGTGGAGCGCTGTGAGGACGCTCCGCAGTCGATCGCCGAACTCGCGGCCGGCCTGGACCTCCCCGTCGGTGTCGTCCGCGTCCTGGTCGGCGATCTCGTCGAGGACGCGCTGGTCCATGTAACCCGTCCCGTTCCACCGGCCGAACTGCCGGATGTGAGTATTCTCCGCGAGGTGATCAATGGTCTTCGGGCGCTCTAGCAGCCGGCGGCCCCCCGTCGAGCCGGTGACCCTGAAGATCCTGGTCGCCGGTGGTTTCGGGGTCGGCAAGACGACTCTTGTCGGCGCGGTCAGCGAGATCCGGCCCCTGCGCACCGAGGAGACGCTGAGCGAGGTGGGCCGGCCGTTCGACGACACGGCCGGCGTCGAGAACAAGACGACCACCACCGTCGCCATGGACTTCGGGCGCATCACGCTCCGCGAGGATCTGGTGCTGTATCTCTTCGGCACCCCCGGGCAGGACCGTTTCTGGTTCCTCTGGGACGAGCTGGCACAGGGGGCTCTCGGTGCGGTCGTCCTGGCCGACACCCGCCGGCTGGAGGAATCGTTCGCCGCCGTGGACTACTTCGAGCGCAGGGGCATCCCCTTCACGGTGGCGGTCAACTGCTTCGACGGGGCGGATCGTTTCCGTGTCGAGAGCGTACGGGCGGCGCTCGACCTCGACCCCGGGGTGCCGCTGATGATGTGCGACGCCCGTGAGCGCGAGTCGGTCAAGGAGGTGCTGGTGGCGGTGGTCGAACACGCCCTCGCCCGGGTGGACGGCCAACGCCGCCACGCCACCACCTGACCGGAGCGGCGGTGCCGGGCGGCGGTACGGAAACGACCGCCGCCCGGCTCCCGCGGAGAAGGATCCCTCTTTCGGGTCCGCCAGGCGCACGAGCCCCAGCCCGATCCGAACGAGAGCCCTGGGCCGTGTCTTCACGGTTTCGCCTGTCCGGCGGGGTCCGGCGGCCCGGAGGGATCCCCACCCGGGCGGACGACGCCACTGCGAGGACACTCCCTAGCCCTCCCAGCCGAAGCTCCGCTCCACCGCCTTGCGCCAGTTCCCGTACTCCCGCTCGCGCGTCACCGCCTCCATCCGCGGCTCCCACTCCACATCCGGCCGCCAGTGCGTCCTGAGCTCATCGAGCCCCGACCAGACCCCGGTGGCCAGCCCCGCCGCGTACGCCGCGCCCAGACAGGTCGTCTCCGAGACCTTCGGCCGGATCACCGGCACGCCCAGGACATCCGCCTGGTGCTGCATCAGCAGCCCGTTGGCGGTCATCCCGCCGTCCACCTTCAGTGTGGTGATCGGAACCCCGGAGTCCTGATACATCGCGTCCACCACCTCGCGCGTCTGCCAGCTGGTCGCCTCCAGCACGGCCCGCGCCAGATGAGCCTTGGTGACATAACGGGTCAGACCGGTGATGACACCCCGGGCGTCCGAGCGCCAGTACGGGGCGAAGAGGCCGGAGAAGGCCGGGACGACGTAGGCGCCGCCGTTGTCCGCCACACTCGCGGCCAGTGGCTCGATCTCATCGGCGCTGGAGATGATCCCGAGCTGGTCCCGGAACCACTGCACCAGCGACCCGGTGACCGCGATCGATCCCTCCAGGCAGTAGACCGGGTCCTGGTCACCGATCCGGTATCCGACGGTGGTGATCAGCCCGCTCTTCGACGGCACCGGGCGGTCACCGGTGTTCAGCAGCAGAAAACTGCCGGTGCCATAGGTGTTCTTGGCCGTGCCCGGGTCGTAGCAGACCTGTCCGAAGATCGCGGCCTGCTGATCGCCGAGAGCCGAGGCCACCGGCACCCCGGCCAGCGGTCCGACCGCCCGGCCGTAGATCTCGGACGACGACCGGATCTCCGGCAGCACCGCCCGCGGCACGCGCATCGCGTCGAGGATCTCCTCGTCCCACTCCAGGGTCCGGAGATTCATCAGCATGGTCCGCGACGCGTTGGTCACATCCGTGACATGGACCCCGCCCTCAGGGCCGCCGGTGAGATTCCAGATCAGCCAGGAGTCCATGGTGCCGAAGGCGATCTCGCCGCGCTCCGCCCGCTCGCGCAGCCCCGGAGTGCTGTCCAGCAGCCAGGCGACTTTGGGCCCGGAGAAGTAACTGGCCAGCGGCAGCCCCGTGGCGTCCCGGAAACGGTCCTGCCCGTCCGCGCCGCCGAGTTCCTCGCAGAGCGCGGTGGTACGGGTGTCCTGCCACACGATCGCGTTCTGCACCGGCCGCCCGGTCGCCCGGTCCCACAGCACCGTCGTCTCGCGCTGATTGGTGATGCCGAGCGCGCTGAGCCGGCCGGGCTCCACTCCCGCCCGGTCGAGCGCTCCGGCGACCACCGCTCGCACCGTCGACCAGATCTCGGCGGCGTCGTGCTCCACCCAGCCCGGTCTCGGAAAGATCTGCCGGTGTTCCCGCTGGTCGGCCGCGACGATCGTGCCGCTCCGGTCGAAGATGATGCAGCGGCTGGACGTCGTGCCCTGGTCGATCGCGGCGACGAGTGTGTCGGTCATGACCGCTCCCCTGTCGGTTGTCGGTAACTGCACGAATTCGAGCTGAACTGACCGTTGTACGGCGCGATCCGCCCGGGTCCTCCGCCGGTGTTTCCGGCCCCGGAATCAGAACGCCAGATTGAAGACGAGCCCCGCCAGCAGCCCGCCGATCACCGGCCCGGCCACCGGCACCCAGGAGTATCCCCAGTCGGAGGTGCCCTTGTTGGGAATCGGCAGCACCGCGTGGACGATGCGCGGCCCCAGATCACGAGCCGGGTTGACGGCATAGCCGGTGGGCCCGCCGAGGCTCAGCCCGATCCCCACGACCAGCAGCGACACCAGCAGGATCGAAATCCCCGAGCCGTACACCCCGGCACCCTCACCCGGAACCGCGCCGACCCCGATGCCGTCGTTCCGTCCGAAGGCCAGGATCGGCAGCACCAGAGCCACCGTTCCGATCACCTCGGTCAGCGTGTTGGCGACCGGATTCCGGATCTCGGGTCCGGTGGCGAAGATCCCGAGCGTGGGCTGGGCCCTGGCCGGATCCTTATTGGCCTGGAACTGTGCGAAGTAGACGAGATAGGCCAGTACGGCTCCGATGGCCGCGCCGATCAGCTGCGCGAGGATGTAGTACGGCACCTTGCCCCACTCGCCGGTGTCCACGGCGATCCCCAGTGTCACGGCCGGATTCAGATGCCCGCCGGAGAGCGGAGCCGCGGTGTAGGCCCCCGCCAGCACACCGAATCCCCAGCCGAAGGTGATGACGATCCAGCCCGCGCCCTTCGCCTTGGAGTGGTGGAGCGTGACGGCGGCGCAGACGCCCGCGCCGAACAGAATCAGGATGGCGGTGCCGATGATCTCACCGGCGAAAACATCTCCATTGCTCATGGCTGCCTCCCAGCCCTCTCCCGGGGCCTGGACGGCACCGGATCCGCGTGCGGGGTGCACGCGTGTTCCATGGCCGTGCCATGGATACGGGAGCCGGGTACGGGGAGACGCCCCGCCCGGCCTCGCTGACGAGCGTGGTGACCGTGCCGAAGCGCGGCGATGCCGGTGCGGATGTCCGGCGCCGCCGACGAGGAGGCAGTTTTCACCGGCCGCGAGAAGGCGTCAAGGTCATGACACCGAGGGCATTTCATGAGCATCGAGGCAAGACCACAGATCCGGTCAGCACACCGGGCGGCGGTCCGTCACCGCACGGCGGCGACCGCCGATCCATGGCCGAAGAGCCCGCCCCGGAGGCGCGGGCCGGGCCGTGCGGCCCCGCCCCCCGGCCGTCCACCAGTCGGCGCCGTACCCCGCCCGGCGGCCGATCGGATACAGTCCGCCGCGTGCCCAAGGACTCGTACTGCGGCAATTGCGGAGCACCGTACGGCCCGGTCAGCGACTGGCCCCGTACCTGCCTCACCTGCGGTAACACTGCCTACCGCAACCCACTCCCCGTCGCCGTCGCCCTCCAGCCCGCCACCGACGAGAACGGCACAGGTCTCGTCGTGATCACCCGCAGCATTGAACCGGAACGCGGCGGCACCGCCCTGCCCGGTGGCTTCATCGACTTCGGCGAGGAGTGGCAACAGGCGGTCGTCCGTGAGCTCCGGGAGGAAACCGGAATCGGAGCGCGGGCCGCCGACGTCCGGCTCGCCGATGCCCTCAGCGCCCCCGGCGGACATCTGCTGCTCTTCGGCCTGCTGCCCTGCCGCCCCGCCGCCGAACTGCCCGACCCCGCCCCCACGGACGAGACCTCCGGCCGGCGGCTGCTGCGCACCCCCGCCCGCCTCGCCTTCCCCCTGCACACCACCGCCGTGCGCAGATGGTTCCTGGGCCGGTACGAATAACACCGGCATCCCGCCCCTTCCCCTCAGAGCTCCGCCGGCCCCAGACCCCGCACCCGCACCCGGCGGCCCGGCGGACCCGAACCGTCCAGCCGCACCCGCTTCACCTTCACCACCCCCTCCACCAGCCGGGTGGCATAGCGCTCCACCTCCGCCGGCTCCCAGCCGTCACCCGCATCCGGAACCACCAGACCACCACCCCTGCGCCCCGTCGCCGGCGCCCACACCTCCAATTCCAGCTCCCCGTCCGCGCCCCGTACCGGAATCACCGCACCGGCCCGCGCCAGCACCGGCACCCGTGACAGCGGCGCGTCCATCACCACCCGCGCCGGACCGTCGTACGCCCGCTCCGTCACCGTGTCGTACCAGCGGCCCTTCGGCAGCCGCACCGAACGCCGCTCCGCACCCGGCTCCAGCACCGGCGCCACCAGCAGCGCGTCACCCAGCAGAAAGGCGTCCTCGCACTCCCGCAGCGCCCGGTCCTTCGGCGAACCCCACCACACCGGGCGGGCGTACGGTGCCCCCGTCAGCTCCGCCAGCCTCGCCAGCGTGACGAAGTACGGGCGCAGCCGCTCCCGTTCGGCGAGCGCCGCCCGCGCGTGTTCCAGCACCGCGGGACCGAACTCCCAGGGCTCCCGGCGGCCCGCGTGGATCGCCGCATGCGTACGGAACAGCGGCAGATACGCGCCCAGCTGGAACCAGCGCAGATACAGCTCCGGGGACGGACTCCCGTCGAAACCCCCCACATCCGGGCCGGAATAGGGAACTCCGCACAACCCGAGCCCCAGCACCAGCGACAGCGACGCCCGCAACCCCGCCCATCCCGTGGACACATCACCGGACCAGGTGCCCCCGTACCGCTGCATCCCCGCCCACCCCGACCGGGAGAAGAGGAACGGACGCTCCCGCGGACGCAGCCGGCGCAGCCCCTCGTACCCGGCATGCGCCATCGCCAGGGCGTACACATTGTGGGCCTCGCGGTGATCACCGCCCCGCCCCTCCAGATCGTGCCGCGCCGACCGCGGCAGCGAACGGTCCCCGAAGGGCGCGAAGGAGACCGGCTCGTTCATGTCGTGCCACACCCCGGCGAAACCCTGCGCCAGCCGTTCCCCGTACAGCCCGCCCCACCACTCCCGCACCGCCGGATCGGTGAAATCCGGATAGACGCACTCACCCGGCCAGACCACGCCCCGGACCTCCCGGCCGCGGCCGTCCCGGACGAACGCCCCGCCCGCCGCCCCGCTGTCGTACACCGCGTCACCCGGCTCCGCCTTCACCGCCGGATCGACGATGGAGACCAGCCGCACCCCCGCACCGCGCAGTTCCTCCGCCAGCCCCGGCAGATCCGGGAACCGCTCCCGGTCCACCGTGAAGACCCGGTGCCCCTCGAAATGATCGATGTCCAGATGGACGGCGGCCAGCGGCAGCTCCCGCGCCCGGTACCCCGCCGCGATCCGCCGCACCTCCCGCTCGCCGCCGAAACCCCAGCGGGCATGCTGCGGCCCCAGCGCCCACGACGGCGGTACGGCCGGAGCCCCCGTCAG
This sequence comes from Streptomyces sp. CAU 1734, assembly GCF_039888735.1. Classification (NCBI taxonomy): domain Bacteria; kingdom Bacillati; phylum Actinomycetota; class Actinomycetes; order Kitasatosporales; family Streptomycetaceae; genus Streptomyces; species Streptomyces sp. CAU 1734. The sequence goes on along the minus strand of NZ_JBDQQP010000007.1, from coordinate 7,013 downwards.
CCGGGTCCAGCGCGCCAGCACCCGGGCCGGGCTGCCCACGATCACCCAGCAGCGCAGCGGCCCGCCGTCCATCCGCACCTCACTGGTGCCCGGCCGGTCGTGCCCGGACCCCGCCCCCTCCTCACCCTCCCGCAGCGTCACCCGCCCGTCCCAGGAGTTGTCGTGAAAGGAGAGATGGGTACCCGCGTCGGCCACCACCAACTGCACCGGCATGGTGATGTACAGCGGATCGTCGGCCGGCCCGAAGGACCCCCGCGGGTCGGTGTTCCACAGCCGATACGTGCCATCGCGCAGCCGGGGCCCGCAAGCACGGCCGCCGAGCCCGAAGAACCGGGCGTCCGCGGCCACCTCCGTACGCTGCAACCACCGCCCCGGACCCCCCTCCACAGGCTCCCACCAGCGCGGCGGCAGATCCCGGCGCAGCACCACCCCGCCCGGCGTCCGGATGTCGACCGCCCCGAGACGGGAGACCTCGACCGTGACCCGCTCCGACACCACCCGCCAGCCGCCGTCCTTGTCCGGCTCCAGCTGCGCCCGCGGATCCGGCTCCGGCACCTCACCGGCCAGCGCGTACGACGGCTCGGGCTCCGCACCGTCCCAGCTCCGGAACACCGCCCCGCCCTTCACCACCCGGATCCGCAGCTCGGAACGGGCGAACCGGACAATCCCTCCCCCCGGCATCGGCTCCGCCCCGACCACCTCACCCGGCACCCGCGCCCGCTCGGCGCCGCGGGCGGGCAGCCACCGGGCGTCGAGCCGCCGCCGCTGGAGCGCCGAACGTGTCGCACGCACCCCCTGCAGTGTCGCCATCGTCCTCATCGAGCGAACCAGCCCACGACCGTCCATGCAGTTCAGCCTGCCACCAGCACGGAGCTCAGCGGAGCCCGTTCGGCCGCTGTTCACCCGCGCCGCGGCACATTCGGACCACGCCGAGGCCGGAGGGGAACTCTGGTGCGAAAGACGATCACATGGCATCGTCCCTGTCAGCCGCGAACACCCCCTCACGTCCGTGGACACCCCGCCATCGCGCAGACCAACGCACGGCCGGGGTCAGAGCCATCCGGGAGCCGCCCCCATGACCTCAGCCGCGAACTCCGAACCCCTGTGGCAGCCGGATCCCCGGCGGATCGCCGCCGCGCGGATCACCCACTTCCAGGACTGGGCCGCCGAGCGCCACGGAGCCCCGGCCCAGGGGGGATACCCCGCACTCCACCAGTGGTCCGTCCGGGAACCGGAGACCTTCTGGCGGGCGGTCACCGACTGGTTCGGCGTCCGCTTCTCCACCCCGTACGAACGCGTCCTCGGCGACTCCGCCATGCCCGGCGCCCAGTGGTTTCCGGGCGCCACGCTGAACTACGCGGAACACGCGCTCCGGGCCGCCGACGACCGGCCCGGCGAAGCCGCGCTCCTCCATCTGGACGAAACCCGCGCACCCGCCGAGATCAGCTGGTCCGAGCTGCGCCGCCAGGTGGGCGCGCTCGCGGACCACCTGCGCGCCCTCGGCGTGCGCCCCGGCGACCGGGTCAGCGGCTATCTCCCCAACACTCCCCACGCCGTCACCGCACTGCTCGCCACCGCCGCCGTCGGCGCCGTCTGGACCTCCTGCGCCCCCGACTTCGGCGCCCGCAGCGTGCTCGACCGCTTCCAGCAGGTGGAGCCCGTCGTCCTCTTCACCGTCGACGGCTACCGCTACGGAGGCAAGGAGCACGACCGCACCGAGACGGTCGCCGAGCTCCGCCGCGAACTCCCCACCCTGCGCGCCGTGATCCACGTTCCGCTGCTCGGCACCCCGGCGCCCGAGGGCGCGCTGGAATGGTCGGCGGTCACCTCGGGCGAGGCCGAGCCGGTTTTCGAGCAGGTCCCCTTCGGTCATCCACTGTGGATTCTGTACTCCTCCGGCACCACCGGGCTGCCCAAGGCGATCGTCCAGTCCCAGGGCGGCATCCTGGTGGAACACCTCAAGCAGCTCGCCCTCCACTGCGACCTCGGCCCCGGCGACCGCTTCTTCTGGTACACCTCCACCGGCTGGATGATGTGGAACTTCCTCGTCTCCGGCCTGCTCACCGGCACCACGATCGTCCTCTACGACGGAAGCCCCGGATATCCCGACACCGGAGCCCAGTGGAGCGTGGCCGAACGCACCCGCGCCACCTTCTTCGGCACCTCGGCGGCGTATGTCATGGCCTGCCGCAAGGCGGGGGTGCACCCCGCCCGTGACCACGACCTCTCCCGGATCGCCTGCGTCGCCACCACCGGTTCCCCGCTGCCGCCCGACGGCTTCCGCTGGCTCCACGACGAATTCGCCGCGAGCGGTGCCGACCTCTGGATCGCCTCCGTCAGCGGCGGCACGGATGTGTGCAGCTGCTTCGCCGGCGCGGTGCCCACCCTCCCCGTACACATCGGAGAACTCCAGGCCGCCGGTCTCGGCACCGACCTCCAGTCCTGGGACCCGCACGGCAAACCCCTCATCGGCGAGGTCGGCGAACTCGTCGTCACCAACCCCATGCCCTCCATGCCGATCCGCTTCTGGAACGACCCCGACGGAAGCCGCTACCACGACAGCTACTTCGACATGTTTCCCGGCGTCTGGCGCCACGGCGACTGGATCACCATCACCGGCCGGGGATCCGTCATCATCCACGGACGCTCCGACTCCACCCTCAACCGCCAGGGGGTACGGATGGGATCGGCCGACATCTACGAGGCCGTCGAACGCCTCCCCGAGATCCGTGAATCCCTCGTCATCGGCCTGGAGGAGGCCGACGGCGGCTACTGGATGCCGCTCTTCGTCCACCTCGCCGACGGGGTCACGCTCGATGACGAACTGCGCGCCGCGATCAGGACGACGATCCGGCAGGAGCTCTCCCCCCGGCATGTGCCGGACGACATCATCGAGATCCCGGCCGTCCCCCACACCCTCACCGGAAAGCGGCTCGAAGTCCCCGTGAAACGCCTACTGCAAGGCGTTGAGCTGCGAAAAGCCGTCAACCCCGGCTCGGTCGACCATGTCGCTCTGCTCGCCTTCTACGAGGACTTGGCGCGCTCCCGGAAGCGGTGAGCGGGTTCTCCCGGGACCGCGTTGTCAGTGGTGACGATTACTGTGAGTCACCAATGGCAATCAAGCTCAGGGGGAGAGAATGACCGACGACAGGACTCCGGCCGACGGCACCGACCACACCGGCAGGAACACCTCGGCACACGGACCGGGCGCCGGCCCGGACGGAACACCGGACAGGACCTCGGGCCGGGCACCGGACAGGAAACGGGGAAAGCGGGCCGGACGGCCGGAGCGGCGCGGCCGCACCGGCCCCCGGCCGTCCGCGGCCCGCCCGGGCCGGCGCACCACACCCCGGCGCGCACTCTGCCGTGAGGTCGCCTCGACCATCGCCGTCCTGGCCGACGAGTTCGACTTCACCGCGATGCGCACCTACCGCAGCTTCACCTTCGACGACCATCCGCGCTACCTCCGCGAGGTGGAGGCGCTCCTCGCCTCGCTCGCCCGGCGCCAACTGCACACCGCCGTCGCTCTCTTCGACCCGGGAGAATTCGCGCTCTTCTGCGCCGAGGAGAACATCGACGCCGACTCCGCACTCGCCCGCAGCCGCTACACCGCGGAGTTCGCGAGCCGCGGCGGCACCCTCCCCTATACGGGAGAGCCGCTCGCCGTCCTGCTGCCCCGGCTCGTCGACCGGGCGGTCCGCCACGCCACCTGGGAGTACGCCAGCCTCCTCCTCACCGATGTGGGGGAGTGCGCCGACTGCGGCCAGAACATCGGCCGGGCCGCTCTGGACCGCGCGGGCCATCTGCTGACCAGACTGCTCGACGCCGCCGGACCCGGCAGCCACCATCTGGTGTGCAGCGTTCCCGCCCCGGAGGACAATCTCCTCGCCACCCTGCGCGCCGACGGCGACAAACCGGCCGGCGCCCCGGCCACGGGCGGGCGGGCCGGAAACCCTTCGCAGGACGCCCGGATCGACGCGGCGGAGGCCGTCGAGTTCGTGACCGTGCTCGCCACCGCCATCGCCCTCGGCAACCCCGGGGGAGTGGTGCTCCGCACCCGCACCTCCGGCTCACCCGACCGCCTGCACGGCTGGCGGCTGGAGCGGAGCAGCCTCCTCCCGCTCACGGAGGGGGAGGTCTTCAGCGCCTACTGCACCGACGCCAGGACCGGCGAACCGCTCCCGCCGGAACCAGGCGTGGAGTACCGCGCCGGTTTCGACATCGGAGCCGACGACCCGGAGCCGCACCGCTGACGGGCGCCGCGGGGCCGCCGGCGCCCGCGGCCGGACAGCACCGCTGAACAGCCCGGGAGGGGCCCGCCGCGGCGAGACCCCTCCCGGTCCGTTCGCCGGTCCGCACGGACCGGCCGGTGCCTACTCCCCGGAGAGCACCGCCCGGGCGGCGACGCGCGCCTCCTCGGCGGTGTCCGCGGCGCGGGCCGCCGCGGCCGCCCGCTCGCACTGCGCCAGCGTGTACTTCGCCAGTGTCGCCCGTACGTAGGGGATCGACGCGGCGCCCATCGACAGCGATGTCACCCCGAGACCGGTGAGCACACAGGCGAGCAGCGGATCGGCGGCCGCCTCACCGCACACCCCGCAGCTCTTGCCCTCAGCCTTCGCCGCGTCCGCCGACAGCGCCACCAGATCGAGCAGCGCGGGCTGCCAGGGATCCTGCAGCCGGGAGACCGCACCCACCTGACGGTCGGCGGCGAAGGTGTACTGCGCCAGATCATTGGTGCCGAGCGAGAGGAACTCGACCTCCTGAAGAATCGAGCGCGCCCGCAGGGCGGCCGACGGAATCTCCACCATCGCACCGAATTTCGCCTGGAGCCCCGCCTCGCGGCAGGCGTCGGCGAATGCCCTGGCATCCGTGCGGTCGGCCACCATCGGGGCCATGACCTCCAGATACACGGGCAGCCCGGCCGCTGCCTTCGACAGCGCCGTCAGCTGGGTCCGCAGCACCTCGGGGTGGTCCAGCAGACTCCGCAGCCCGCGTACACCGAGAGCCGGGTTCGGCTCATCGGCGGGGGTGAGGAAGTCGAGCGGCTTGTCGGCACCGGCGTCCAGCACCCGCACCACCACCCGGCCCTCCGGGAAGGCCTCCAGCACCTGGCGGTACGCCTCGATCTGAGCCTCCTCCGACGGCGCCCGCTCACTGTCGTCCAGGAAGAGGAACTCCGTGCGGAACAGACCGACACCCTCCGCACCCGCCTCGACGGCGGCCGGCACGTCGCCCGGCCCGCCGACATTGGCCAGCAGCGGGACCTTGTGACCGTCCGAGGTCGCCCCCGGTCCGGTGGAGGAGGAGAGCGCGGCCCGCCGCTCCGCGGCGGCCGACTCCAGCAGCGCGCGCTTCTCGTCGCTCGGCTCCACGAAGATCTCGCCGGTACTGCCGTCGACCGCGATCAGCGTGCCCTCGGCCAGTTCACCGGCGCCCGGCAGCGCCACCACGGCCGGTACACCGAGCGCCCGCGCCAGAATGGCGCTGTGGCTGGTGGGCCCGCCCTCCTCGGTGACGAAGCCGAGCACCAGCGTCGGATCCAGCAGCGCCGTGTCCGCCGGTGCCAGATCGCGGGCGATCAGTACATAGGGCTCGTCGCTGTCGGGCACACCCGGCATGGGCACGCCGAGCAGCCGCGCCACGATCCGGTTCCGCACATCGTCCAGATCCGCCACCCGGCCGGCCAGATACTCGCCCGCACTCGCCAGCAGCGCCCGGTAGGCGGCGAACGCGTCGTACACCGCGCGCTCGGCGGTGCTGCCGACGGCGATCCGCCGCTCGACATCCACCATCAGCTCCGGGTCCTGCGCCATCATGGCCTGCGCCTCGAGCACGGCCTGCGCCTCACCGCCGGCCAGATTGCCCCGGGCCATCAGATCGGCCGCGACGGCTTCCACGGCCTGCCGGGCGCGCCCCTGTTCGCGCTCCGTGTCCTGGTCCGGATTCTGCTTGGCCGGAGGCTCGAGAACCGCGGTCCCCATATGCCTGACCTCGCCGATCGCCACACCGTGGCTCACTCCGACGCCCTGCAGCGTTGTCTCCATCTCACCCGTCTCCGATCGAGCGACGGCTCCGCCGTCGCGCTGCGTGTCCCACTCGCCCGTCATCACGGCCCCGGCTCACCGCCAGGAGAAGAGTGGTTCCCCTGCCGTCACATCGCCGTCCTCGCGCAGATCGCCGAGCGCGTCGGCGGTCGCCTCGAGCGCCACGACCGGACAGATCGGCGACTTCCCGGCGGCCTCCACCGCCGCCGGGTTCCAGCGCACCACGGCCTGCCCCCGGGTCACGGTGTCGCCCTTCTTGACGAGCAGCTCGAAGCCCTCGCCATTGAGCTGCACGGTGTCGATGCCGAGGTGTGTGAGGACTCCGTGCCCCTCACCGTCGACGACGACAAAGGCATGCGGGTGGAGGGAGACGACGACTCCCTCCACCGGCGCGATCGCCACGGAGGGCTCCCGCACCGGGTCGATGGCATTGCCGGGACCGACCATCGCACCGGCGAAGACCGGGTCCGGTACGTCCGTGAGCTTGATGGCGCGTCCGGCAAGAGGGGACGTCACTGTGGTCATGGGGGCCTCCCAGGGGCGGAGATTTCGTCACCGCGCCGTCACTCTTTGCCCTTGACGACGCACTGTTCAGCAGCGTAAGTCATATGAAGTGCCGGTTCCGCCCGAAACCTGACGATTGGCGGACCCGGCGGGTGCCCCGGAAACGATTTGCCTCGTCTCCGGCCGAGCAGGTACTGTCGTACTCCTGCCTGACCCCAACGTGACCTCCGGTCCGGGGTCGGCAGCGGCCTATCAAGCCCAGATCCTAACTGGTCTACACCTCTGCATGTCTGCGGAGAGGTGGTCAGGAAGCGGAAAAAAGCCTGATAAGGTTTGAAACGTCGAAGGGAAAGCCCGGAGAGACCCGGAAGGGAATCAAAGGAAGCGTCCGTTCCTTGAGAACTCAACAGCGTGCCAAAAGTCAACGCCAAATATGTTGATACCCCGTCTCCTTCGGAGACGAGG